>JBNLGT010000052.1:0-21868 GCA_050306195.1 Ensifer sp. | reverse complement strand
TCGAGTCCCCACCTGAGGCTGAGTTACAGGAAGAAGAGGCCAATGAAAACAGAAATCCGGCTTGCAGACTATCTTGCCACCCGCCGTTCCACACCCGCTTTTCAGATGCGCGAGCCCGGACCAACGCGCGCGGAAATCGAAGACATGCTCAAACTGGCCGTCCGCGTGCCTGATCACGGCAAGCTCGCGCCCTGGCGTTTCATTGTCTATTCCGGCGCAAGACGCGCGGAAATCAGCGAGGCGCTTTTGAAGCTTCGGCTGGAAAAAGAGCCTGACCTTTCCGATAAACTGATCGAGGTCGAGCGCACCCGTTTTACCCGCGCGCCCACGGTCATCGCCGTCATTTCCACCGCTGGTCCACATGTCAAAATTCCTGAATGGGAGCAGGTCATGTCGGCAGGTGCTGTCTGCCTCAACCTGCTCATGGCCGCCAATGCCCATGGTTTTGTTTCCAACTGGTTGACGGAGTGGTTCGCCTTCGATGAGGCCGCTTACCCTCTGCTGGGCGTGAACGCGGGCGAAAAGGTGGCCGGGTTCATCCATATCGGCTCCACTGATTTCCCCAATACCGAACGGCCACGGCCGGAACTTACAGATGTTGTGACCTGGCAGGGAGAATAGGCGCATGTTCTACGAAACCAAAAGCAACAGCCACGGCCTGCCGCATGACCCGTTCAAGGCCATTGTCTCTCCGCGCCCCATCGGCTGGATTGGCACGAAGAGCAAGGATGGCGTCAACAATCTCGCGCCTTACTCCTTCTTCAACGCAATCTCCGACAGTCCCAAACTGGTGATGTTCTCATCCACCGGCCGCAAGGACAGCCAGACCAATATTGAGGAAACCGGCGTTTTCACCTGCAGCCTGGCGGGGTACGACCTGTTGCAGCAGATGAATATGAGCTCCGCAGCCGCATCTGCTGATATCGACGAGTTCACGCTTGCAGGGCTCACCGCCGTCCCGGGTGAGCTGGTGGATGCGCCCTATGTGGGCGAGGCCTTTGCCGTACTCGAATGCAAGCTTGTCGAGGTCAAGCCCCTCAAGGGTCTCGACGGCGAGGCATCTGAAAGCACCATGATCATCGGTCAGGTGGTCGGCATCCACATTCGCGATGAGGCGATCAGGGAAGGCCGTCTCGATATGGCCGCCGTCCGCCCGCTCGCCCGGCTCGGCTATCTCGACTATGCCGAAGCCGGAACCGTCTTCCCGCTCGCCCGCCCCAATTGGGAGGGGTAGCGGCCCGAACAAGGCGGCACGGAAAAGGTGTCGCCTTGCGCGCTTTTGTTGCTGCCAGCACCGATTGTTATTCCGAAGGTTACGCTGTCTTAACGTGAGCGTGTTCAGGTGGCTCCATGAAAAAACCGATCTTCGGCCAGAGGCCATCCCAACAAACGCCGCCATCTTCTCCATCTGCCGGTGAACGCGGCAAGAACGCGCCCGGCCACAGCCAGATGTTGGCCTATTTGCGGGACATTGAGGCGCGAGAACCGTTGAAGCGTTCGCAGGTCGTCGGTGGCCTGCTGTTTGATATGGTCTGCAAAATGATCGCCAATGATCGTGGCGTGCGCATGGAAGATTTGATCGCCATCCTCGCATCGACGGGCGGGTTTTCCTGCCTTTTGGCGGCGATGAACCAGATCCAGGCGGGCGGCTCCGTTCCAGAAAACAGCTTGAATGTGGCTGAGGGCAGGGATGGTTATCGCTACTTTTTCGGCAATCTGCCAAACCACTATCTCATTGAAAGTAAAACCGCCTTGCTCAATCTCACGCTGGCGGCTGCGCAATCGGTTGGCGGCGACATCACCATGGATGCGGTTCTGCAGACCGCGCGCCACGTTGCCGATACGGTTGGGGGCGAGCGTTTTGGCCTGCCCCTGCTTCCTGAAGAAAACAGCCTTTCCGATCTCCCGGTCAACTATGTGCGCCACCTGTGGCCCGAGGTTCTCGGCGCGCTCCAGCTTTACGAGGTGCCGCCCGCCAACTGGCCAACGGCTTTTGGATTCGCCCTGCAAAGGGCCATTTTGGACGGGAAAGACGCAATCGACCCCGCCCTGGCGGCCCACATCGCCATCGAATGCGCCATACCCATGGCCAAGCTGGATCCAGGACGCATTACCTGAAACGCAGCCCGCATTTTTGACCCGCCGCCGTCCCGGGCGTAAACGCCTCAGTAAAACGAATCCGGATAATAATATTCTGATATATGTCGCGCTATGTGGAATAGAACGGCAAAAAAATGAAACTTATCCATATTAAATATTGGCAATAATTTGAAATTCCGGCCTCAACGGGCTAAGTGAAGGCCCATTGAGGCGTGGACTTGTCCGCGCCTTTTTCTTTTTGTGATATCGGCAACGAGCAAATGTTGCTGAAAAAGAGAAAGGATATACTTACAAAGATGTGTGGAATTGCCGGAGAAATCCGATTTGATCATTCATTCGCAGATTCTGGCGCTGTTGAAAAAATGACGGCAGCCCTTGCCCCAAGAGGTCCTGATGGAATGGGCATTGTGGCGCGCGGACCGTTCGCCTTCGGGCACCGACGGCTGAAGATCATCGACCTCTCCGAAAATGCGGCTCAGCCCATGGCCGACCCCGAACTGGGGCTGACCATCGTGTTCAACGGCTGCATCTACAATTATCCAGAGCTACGCGAGGAACTGATCGGCAAGGGCTATAGATTCTTCTCGCATGGCGATACGGAGGTCATTCTCAAGGCGTTTCACTGCTGGGGCGAGGCCTGTGTCGAGCGCCTTCACGGCATGTTTGCCTTCGCCATTCACGAGCGCGAAACCGGTGCGGTGACGATTGCCCGCGACCGCTTCGGCATCAAGCCGCTTTATTACGCCCACGTTGGCCAGGCGGTGCGCTTCGCGTCATCGCTGCCGGCATTGCTGACGACCGAAAACATCGATACCTCGATCGACAGGATCGCGCTCCACCATTACATGACGTGGCACGCCGTCGTGCCGCCGCCGCGCACCATTTTGAAAGGCGTACGCAAGCTGCCTCCGGCAACAATCCGCCGTTATGAGGCTGACGGCAGCCACAAGGAACATATCTACTGGCAGCCGCCTTACCTGCGCCGCGCCGAGGATCATGGCGTCAGCCGTGAGGAATGGCGCGACCGCGTTCTGGACGCGCTGCGCACTGCTGTGCGCCGCCGCATGGTGGCCGATGTGCCGGTTGGCGTGCTGCTTTCTGGCGGGGTTGATTCCAGCATCATTGTTGGCCTGCTGGCCGAACAGGGACAGAAGGACCTGATGACCTTTTCCATCGGCTTTGAAGAGGCCAATGGCGAAAAGGGCGATGAATTTGTCTATTCGGATCTGATCGCCAAACATTTCGGTACCGATCACCACAAAATTTTCGTGCCCGGCGACCAGTTGATGGAAAACCTGCCCGGCACGATTGCCGCCCAGTCAGAGCCGATGGTCTCTTATGACAATATCGGCTTTTACCTGCTCTCCCGTGAAGTCTCGAAACATATCAAGGTGGTGCAGTCGGGGCAGGGGGCGGATGAGATTTTTGCTGGATATCATTGGTATCCGCCGCTGATGAACTCCAACGATGTAGTGAGCGATTATGCGCGGGTCTTCTTCGACCGCAGCCACAAGAAACTGGCAACCCAGCTTTCACCGGAATGGATGGCCGATGAGGATGAAAGCCGCAATCTCGTCACCACCCATCTGATGATGCCCAATGCCGAAACGCCGGTGGACCGGGCGCTCCGGCTCGACAGCCAGGTTATGCTGGTTGATGATCCGGTCAAGCGCGTGGACAACATGACCATGGCCTGGGGGCTTGAGGCGCGCGTTCCCTTCCTCGACCATGAATTGGTGGAACTGGCCGCAACCATCCCGCCGGAATTCAAGCTCAATGACGGCGGCAAGGGCGTGTTGAAGGATGCCGCTCGCCTGGTGATCCCCTCTGAGGTGATTGACCGCAAGAAGGGTTATTTCCCGGTGCCGCAGCTCAAATATATCGAAGGCCCGTTCCTCGATATGGTGAAGGACACGCTGACATCTGAAAAGGCGAAGTCACGCGGCCTGTTTCAGGAAAAATGGCTGGAGGCGCTCTTTGCAGCCCCCGCCGAGCACATCACGCCGCTTCGCGGCTCTGAACTCTGGCAGGCCGCGCTTCTTGAAATGTGGCTGCAGGCGCAGGCGGTTTGAGGGCATGATCATGGCGGAAAAAACCTCAGATCAGACCGGAACAGCCAGCGAGGAAAAGCCGGAGCCAAAGCGGAACTATTCGCTCGACTGCGGCTGGGGGCGGGTCGTCTTCGGCCAGACCTTCATGAGCGCGGAAGAACTGACTGGAGCGTTGCGCGAAGAAAAGCCCGATTGCCGCGATATCGCCATCAATGTGCAGGACCCGCATGTGCTTCTGGCCTGCGCCCCGCAGGAAATTTTCCTCGATCCCTCGCACACCTACCGGCTTGATTTTGCCACCTACAAACCGACAGTCCAGACCCCGCAGGGCTTTTTCATTCGGCGGCTGACATCGCGTGATGACGCGGTGGAAATGAACCGCATCTATGCCTCGCGCGCCATGGTGCAGGTTGCGCCGGATTATTTCTGGTCAAAACGCGATGCCCGCGCGCTGATCTATTTCGTGGCAGAGGACGAGAGAACCGGCCAGATCGTCGGCACGGTAACCGGCATCGATCATCTCCGCGCCTTCAACGATCCTGAAAAAGGTTCGTCGCTGTGGTGCCTGGCCGTTGATCCGCAGGCCGCCCATCGCGGTATTGGCGAAATGCTGGTGCGCCGTCTGGCGGAATATTTCATCGGGCGCGGTGCAGCCTATATGGACCTCTCCGTTCTGCACGATAACAAGATGGCGATCAGCCTTTATGAAAAGCTGGGCTTCAAGCGCATGCCGCTTTTTACCGTGAAGCGAAAGAATTTATTCAACGAGAAGCTTTTCACCGGTCCGCAGATCGATGAAAAGATGAACCCTTACGCGGAAATCATCGTCAACGAGGCCCGCCGACGGGGCATTCAGGTGGATATTCTGGACGCCGAAGGCGGCTTTTTCCGGCTCACCCAGGGCGGTGTCACGGTGCGCTGCCGCGAGGCGCTTTCCGAACACACAAGCGCGGTCGCCATGTCGATCTGCGATGACAAGGCGGTCACGCGCCGCGTGGTCGAAAAGGCGGGCGTCGTAGTGCCGAAGCAGGTCAGCGCCAGCGCGGATGAGAAAGAGCTGGCGGCTTTCCTGAAAACGCATAGCCGGGTTGTGGTTAAACCGGCGCGCGGCGAACAGGGCAGGGGCATTTCCATTGGCATCGCCACCATGGAGGCGTTGAACGCGGCCATTGGTGAGGCGCGGCAGGTCTCGGACGAAGTGCTGATTGAGGAAATGGTCGAGGGGCATGACCTGCGCCTCGTGGTCATCAACTTCAAGCTTGTGGCTGCCGCCATCCGCAAGCCGCCCGTCGTGGTCGGTGATGGCGCATCCACTGTGGAAGAGCTCATCGAGGCGCAAAGCCGCCGCAGGATGGCGGCAACCGGCGGTGAATCCTCCATTCCCATTGATGCGGAGACCGAGCGCACATTGCAGGCCAAAGGCAAAAGCCTGTCATCTGTGCTGGCTGCAGGCGAGGAACTGACCGTGCGCAAGACTGCCAATTTGCACACCGGCGGCACCATTCACGATGTTACCGAAATTGTTCATCCAACCCTTGTGGAGGCGGCCGTTGAAGCCGCCTGCGCAATTGATATTCCCGTTGTCGGTATCGACTTCATAGTCCGCTCGCCCATTGCGCCCGCCTATGCCTTTATCGAGGCAAACGAGCGCCCGGGATTGGCCAATCACGAACCGCAACCAACCGCTGAGCGGTTTATCGATTTGCTTTTCCCTCTTTCAATGCCAGCGCCTGCCCGTAGACTGCGGCAGGACGGAGAACAAAAAACACAGGAGGCAGGATGACCCGGCTGACGATTGATACGGATTACCTTCAGGAGATTTTGGGCAAGCTTTTGGCAATCCCGAGCCCCACCGGCTACACCGATACAATTGTCCGCTTTGTCACCGAAGAACTGAAACGTCTGGGCATCGATGCCGAACTGACCCGTCGCGGGGCCATTCGCGCCATCCGCCAGGGGTCGCGCCGCAAGGGTGCGCGGGCTATCGTCACCCATCTTGATACGCTGGGCGCGCAGGCAAAATTCCTCAAATCCAATGGTCGCTTGTCGCTGGTGCCGATCGGCCATTGGTCGGCGCGTTTTGCCGAGGGCGCACGCGCCACTGTATTTACCGAAAAGGGCGCTTATCGCGGCACTGTCCTGCCGCTCAAAGCCTCAGGCCACACCTTTAACGACGAGGTCGACACGCACCCCATCGGCTGGGACCATGT
The DNA here is from genome assembly GCA_050306195.1 of Ensifer sp. Lineage (GTDB taxonomy): Bacteria > Pseudomonadota > Alphaproteobacteria > Rhizobiales > Rhizobiaceae > Ensifer_A. The sequence continues at coordinate 15,507 of JBNLGT010000052.1, read as the reverse complement.
CGAGTTACGTGTTGATGCGCTTGCGCGCGATGCTGAAGATCTGGAGCGGCTCGGCATAGAGGTGGGCGATATTGTCGCCATCGATCCGCAGCCGGAATTCATCGACAATGGCTTTATCGTCTCGCGCCATCTCGACAACAAGGCGGGCGTCGCCGTCGCGCTGGCCTCGCTAAAAGCCATGCAGGACAACAATCTGCGCACGCCTGTCGATATCCATTTCCTCTTCACCATCGCCGAAGAGGTGGGGGTGGGCGCATCCTCCATCCTCACGCCAGAGGTGGCTTCGATGATTTCGGTCGACAACGGTACCTCCGCGCCGGGGCAGAATTCGGCCGAGTTTGGCGTCACCATCGCCATGGCCGACCAGACCGGCCCGTTTGATTATCACCTGACCAAGAAGCTTGCTGGTCTCTGCCGGGAAAACGACATTCGTTACCAGAAGGATATCTTCCGCTATTACCGTTCCGATTCCGCCAGCGCGCTAGAGGCCGGCGCGGATGTGCGAACGGCGCTGATCACCTTCGGTGTTGACGCCTCGCACGGCTATGAGCGCATTCACATGCATGCGCTGCGCTCGCTTGCCGAATTGATCACGGTTTACGTGGCCAGCAAGGTCATGATTCCCCGCGACTTTGAGCCGACGCAGGAAGGCATTGATGGCTTTACCCGGCAGAAAACCAGCGAGGCCGAGCAGGAACTGAGCGCGGATGTGACGAGCGAGGATCTCGGGCCGCAAAGCTGAGGCCTATCGGCCCAAATCCGCCGCTTCGCCCGGCGTCAGTCCGCCAACGAAAAACCCGCAAAGCCCTGTTTTCGGGCGTCCGCGCACAGGGCAGGAAAATCGTCCTTTGCCGCATCTGAAATATCCATCAGCGCAGGCGCCCCTGCGGCATTGGCGGTCAGCAGGAATGTTGATTGAGCCTGCAATATAACCTGCGTGTCTGGCTCAACCTGCATCTGTGCTGTAAGCGTGGGTCTGCCAAAGACAAGCGCCTTCAGCCGCGTCTGGCCCCGCGCCAGATCGTCTGCGGCCAATATGCCCGGCGCGGTCTCAATCGCCGCTATCACTGGGAAGTGGCCTTCCGGCAGGTTTGCCAGCGCCTCGCTGACACCTAGCAGGACCGAGCATTTTTCAACACTCGCCAGCGTCTCTGCGCCGCGCAGGTAGAGGCCGACAAAACGCCCGCTGGCCATTTGGTCAATCAGCGCGCCTTCGTTCTCGTAAGTCTGCGGCAGGTCCGTCTCAAGCCATAAACCCTCAAGCGCTGCATCCCCCATATCCATACCCGTCAGCAAGGGGCCCTCCGTTTCACCGGCGGCAACTGACTCAAGGGAATGTCGAATAAGGATCATGGTATTGGCTGCAAATTCAAAGGCTTGTTTTGATTTTTTGAATCTGACCCGATCTTATCCTGGAAAGGCCGTGGCAGCAATCTACGTTGCTTTGCGCCTGGAATATTTATGGTGAACCAATCGTAAACTTTTCGGCGTTACTCTCAATCATGGGTTCGGGTAAAGACCCGTAATTGAGGGCGTACCAAGTGATAGTAGATGATTTTCTGTGCTGGGTTGAAAATGCGAAGACGCCGGATCGGGCAAAGGCTGCGAATGCGTTAGCGCGCGCTTATGTGCAGGATAAGTTTGATCGGGCCGACAAGCGCGCTGCCGAGATGGCCATTGCCTGCCTGCTGGATGATCCCTCAGCCGCCGTGCGGCTTTCGGTTGCGCAGGCGTTTGCCACTGCGGAAAATGCGCCGCGGGGTATCGTCTTGAGCCTCTGCGCCGACCAGCTAGAAATCGCCTGCACTGTGGTTACGCAATCGCCAGTGCTGACTGACGACGACTTGATTGATCTTGCCGCCCGCAACGGCTCGGCACACCGTGTTATGATTGCATCGCGCGCTCATGTTAGCCGCTCGGTTGCCGCGGCCATCTGCGAAATCGGCAAGGCCGCTGAACTGCTGCAATTGCTGCAAAATCCCGGTGCAAGTCTGACATCCACGTCGCTTTTGCGCATCGCTGAACGGATGGGCGACGATGCATCGATCCGCAATCTTCTGTTTGAGCGTGACGATCTGCCCGCTGCCGCCCGCCATATACTGGTTGGCAAGGTTAGCGCAGCGCTTGCTGCCTCTGGCCTCATGCAGCTTGCTGTTGGCGCAAAGCGCGCGGGTGAAGTGGTGCGCGAAGCGCATGAAAACGCCATCACCATTGTTGCCGCAAATCCCGAACCGAATGATCTGGCCGCCTTTGTTGAACATTTGCGGGAAAACGGTCATTTGACCCCGGCCTTCCTGATGCGCGCTTTGTGCGCCGGCCACGCGGAATTTTTTGCCGAGGTGCTTTCCAACCTGTCCGGCGTTTCGGTGCGCCGTGCACGCGCAATTCTGGCAGAGGGCAGGGCCCATGCGGTGCGCGCGCTGATGGAAAGCGCAGGCTTTGGCCGTGATATTTCACCGCTCTATGTCGAATGCGTGATTTTGTGGCGCAGGCAAGAAGCTGCCGACACCAATGTGGCTCTGGCGCTGGTGGACTGGGCGCAGCAGCGCAATGGCCTTGCGCCTGCCGCATGCGAACTGGTGGAACTGGCCGAACGCATCGGCATTGAGCAGATGCGCAGGAACGCGCGGCAATATGCAGCCCGCGTCACCCTGCAGGCAGCTTAGGCGAGCCGGGTTCATGCAGCGACGCTCCTTCCTCAAAGGCATCATGGTACTGGGGTCTTGTCAGGCCTGCGCCAGTCTGGGCATTGCAGCAGACACGCACGGCGATTGGAGCTACAAGGGCCGCAAGGGACCGGAATACTGGGGCAAGTTGAACCCCGAATACAAAGCCTGCTCCACGGGCGCCAACCAGTCGCCCATCGATATTCGCAAAACAATCATCGCTGATGTTGAGCCTTTGAGCATTATGTGGCAGCGGTCGACCGTGACCATGGTCAACAATGGCCACACCATTCAGGTCAACGTACCGCCTGGCAATGTGATGGCGCGCGGCGGCAAGTTTTTTGAACTGCTGCAATTTCACTTCCACGCTCCAAGCGAGCATACGGTTGACGGCAAGACTTTTCCGATGGAAGCACATTTCGTCCACCGCGATAAGGAAAACGGCAATCTGGTGGTGCTTGCTGTCTTCATGGAGCCGGGCATGCCAAACGTGGCTTTCCGTCAACTCTCTACCGTCTTTCCCGGACAGGAAGGCGAGGAGGTGCAGGTGTCGCGCCTGAGCCCGCGCGGGCTTTTGCCGGTGGGGTTGAGCTACTGGCGTTATGAGGGCTCGCTGACCACGCCGCCCTGCTCGGAAAACGTTACCTGGCTGGTGGCCCGTGAACCCGTCCGCGTGGATGGCGGCGACATCATGCATTTTGCCGGGATCTATAACGGCAATGCCCGTCCGGTCATGAATGCCAATCGGCGTTTTGTCCTGTCCTCGATCTAGGTGAGGCGGAATATGCTTTTCAAACGGCGCGGATTTCTAAAAGGAGTGGCTGCTGCTGGCGGCTGCATGGCCTGCGCCCGGTTGGCGGCGGCAAGCGGCGACGTTCCCTGGAGTTATAGCGGCAATCGCGGCCCGGGCAATTGGGGCTATATTACCGGCGATTATGCGACTTGCGCGGTCGGCGCGCAGCAATCGCCCATTGACATAACCGGTGCGATTTCCGCTGGCATCGATCCTTTGAAACTGGATTGGAAAACGTCATCAGCTGACGTCGTCAACAATGGTCACACCATTCAGATCGATATACCGCCCGGCAGCACGCTGGAGCATGGCGGCGAGACTTACGAGCTTCTGCAGTTCCATTTCCACGCCCCGGGCGAACACACGATTGATGGCAAAGTCTTTCCTATGGAGATCCACTTCGTCCATCGGAACGCGCAAACCCGTATGCTGGCCGTCCTGGGCCTCATGGTGGAAACCGGAGGCGACAACGGCCCATTTTCCCAGCTCACTTCCATTTTTCCTTCGAAAGCAGGTGAAAAGCTGGCGCTCAAGACCGCAAATGCGTCAATGCTACTGCCTAAAGATCGCGCCTATTATACCTATGAAGGTTCGCTGACGACGCCACCTTGCAGCGAGATTGTGACCTGGCTTGTCCTCAAAACCCCGCTGGTGGTGGCCGAGCGCGACGTCAAACGTTTCACGCGCATCTACAAATCCAACGCCCGGCCTATAGCGCCAACCAACCGCAGGCTCATCCTGCAGTCGCGGTAGAGAAAGGCGAAAGCATTCCGGGTCTGGCCGGGCTTTAAAATGTGAAGCCCAAGCCGTCAGAACATCAACGAAGTTTTCGCACAACCCACGAATAGCTGTCTTTTGCCACATGCACCGGCTTGTCGATCAGCACGGATTTGACGCTATCGGTCAGCGGCTTGGCCTTGTCTGCAAGGTTGGAAACCAGCTCAACAAGAGTCTTGGGTGATTTGTCCTCAGTTGATGGCGGTGGAGGCGGCGGCGCGGCTGCCAGATCTGTTGCGCTTTCCGGCGTCGTGGCCTCAGCGGTGCCAACCGCCGTTTCTGTCTGGCACACGGCGACAATCACCGGATAGTTGGCATTGGAATATTCATCCAAAGCGCCTTCCGAGGCATCATCGCATTGCGCCACCGTTTCCCATTTCGTCTGGTTTTCCGCCAGCACGGCGCATTGGCTGCCAGAATCGTCGCAGCCCATAATGGTCATGATTATCAATGCGGCCTGTACCTGCATGAATACCTCTCTTGCTGATAGCGGATTTATCGGCAGGCAATGTTGCCGAACTGTGGCGGGGGATTAAATGTCCAGATTTTCGGCAAATGCCGCACGGTCCTGAATGAAGCGGAAACGGGATTCCGGCTTGTTGCCCATCAAGGCGTCCACACTGCCGCGCGTACCCTCAACGTCCTCATGGTCGATCTCTACCCTGAGCAGAGAGCGCGTTTTCGGGTCCATTGTGGTTTCCTTCAGCTGCGGAGCCGTCATTTCGCCCAGACCTTTGAACCGACCAACTTCCACCTTGCCGCGACCGGTGAACTCCTTTTCCATCAGCTCTGCACGGTGAACGTCATCACGCGCATAAAGCGTCTTGCCACCCTGGCTGATGCGGTAAAGTGGCGGCACGGCGAGATAAAGATGCCCGCCGCGAACCAGGTCCGGCATTTCCTGATAGAAAAAGGTAATCAGCAGTGTGGCGATATGCGCTCCGTCCACATCGGCATCGGTCATGATGATGATGCGGTCATAGCGCAGGTCTTCTTCGCGATATTTGGAGCGCGTGCCGCAGCCGAGCGCCTGAACCAGATCCGAAATCTGCTGGTTGGCGGAAAGCTTGTCGCGCCCCGCACTCGCCACGTTCAAAATCTTGCCGCGCAGTGGCAGGATCGCCTGGTTCATGCGGTTACGCGCCTGTTTGGCGGAGCCACCAGCAGAATCACCCTCAACGATAAAGATTTCAGCACCGGCAGCCGTATTCTGCGAACAGTCGGCAAGCTTGCCCGGCAGGCGCAGTTTGCGCACGGCGCTCTTGCGGTTGACTTCCTTTTCCTTGCGCCGCCGCATGCGCTCTTCAGAACGCTCAATCACCCATTCCAGAAGCTTGTCGGCCTCATTTGGGTTGCCCGCCAGAAAATGGTCAAACGGGTCGCGCAGCGCGTTTTCAACAATGCGCTGGGCTTCAACGGTGGCCAGTTTATCCTTGGTCTGACCAACAAATTCCGGCTCGCGAATGAAGACGGAAAGCATGCCTGCCGCCGAAATCATCACATCTTCCGAGCTGATATTGGCGGCGCGCTTGTTCTGCTTCAATTCGGCGTAGTTTTTCAGCCCCTTGGTCAGCGCCAGACGGAAACCCGCCTCATGCGTGCCGCCTTCGGGCGTCGGAATGGTATTGCAATAGGAGCTTATGGTGGCGTCGCCGCCATACCATGTCACCGCCCATTCCAATGCGCCGTGACCGCCAGTCTTCTCCGTTCTTCCTGAGAAAATCTCACGCGTAACGGTGAATTCCTTGCCCAGTGAAGCCTGCAGGTAATCCTTCAGGCCGCCTGGAAAATGGAACACGGCCTTTTCGGTGACTTCGCTGCCTTCGGGAATAATATCCGGGTCGCAGCCCCAGCGGATTTCAACACCGCCAAACAGATAGGCCTTGGAGCGCGCCATGCGAAACACACGCTCGGGCAGGAATTTTGCTGCGCGCCCGAAAATTTCCGCGTCCGGGTGAAAGCGTATCTTGGTGCCGCGCCGGTTGGGGGCAGCCCCCACTTCTTCCAACGGGCCTTGCGGAATGCCGCGCGAAAAGCTCTGCCGGTAAAGCTTCTTGTTACGCGCGACCTCAACCTCCAAATGGTCGGAAAGCGCGTTGACCACGGAAACACCAACACCGTGCAGACCGCCGGAGGTCTCATAGGCCTTCCCGTCGAATTTACCGCCTGCATGCAGCTTGGTCATGATCACTTCAAGCGTGGATTTTCCCGGAACCTGCGGGTGTTCTTCAATCGGAATACCGCGTCCGTTATCCGTCACGCTCAAATAGCCGTCACGGTCCAGGTAAACGTCGATAAAATTGGCGTGGCCCGCAACGGCCTCGTCCATGGAGTTGTCGATCACTTCGGCAAACAGGTGGTGCAGCGCCTTTTCATCGGTGCCGCCAATATACATGCCCGGCCGCATGCGCACCGGCTCCAACCCTTCCAGAACGCGGATCGATGAGGCGCCGTAGTCATCGCCTCCAGCCTTTGAAGGGGAAAGGGGCATGCTACGTGGTACCTCGCTCTCGGCTGCGGGAGCAGGCGTTGCCGCTGCTGGCGCCGCTACGGCTACCGGTTCGGGTTTTGTTTCCTGTTTCGCAACGGGCGCCGCAAGCCCGGCGAAAAGATCATTGGAATTATCCATATCTTTGCGCATTCTTCCTATTCAGGCCGTATCCTGTCCTCGTAACGTGATCGGCGAATCGCACGGATTTTGCCAGAATCATGTTCACATGGCTATTTTCAGCCGGATCAATATCGAGATTTGCGCGGGCTGACGCTGAATGGCAAGCCTGCGACCTCCAGCGAATGGGACCGAAATGCGGGTGTCCACAATGAATTTGGCAATAGCCGTCCTTTTGGCGCTCTTCGCGCTGTCTCAGGCCGCGTTTGCCATGGGGCTTATACAATTACAGCCCTATAAAGACGCCCTGTTTGCTTATCCTGGCATATTAAAACAGCAGGATAATGGCGACTGGCTGAAGGTCGACTATTCAAAGAAACACGATATTTACGGGCGCGACGCTGTACCGCTGAAAAAGGTCAAGTCGCGCTACCTGGAATTGGATGTCAAACGCTTTGAGACATTTGAGACGGTGCGCTCTAATGGCAAATCGATCGATCTGTTCCGGGCGGGCAGGGCGTCTGGCCAGCGCTTTACGGTCATCTATCTGCACGGCACCGGCTTTGATCGCGATCTTGGCAGCAACGACTATATATTCGGCGGCAATTTCAACCGTCTGAAAAATCTGGCCGCGAAGAATGGCGGAACCTACTACGCCCCCACAGTCAAATCCTTCGACAGGGCCGGTCTTGACGATATTGTTGCGCTCGTCTCGCATATTCAGCGTGCAGCCCCCTCGCGCCCGATCATCATCTCCTGTTCCTCAGTCAGTGCGGTCATTTGCGCAGGTGTTGCCCGTGTTCCCGCAACCGCAGCCATGTTGACCGGCATCATGATCCTCGGTGGCGCGCCGGACCCGCAGTTTCAAAAATCAGCGGCCTATGATTTCCGCATCCCGCTGGTGCTGCTGCATGGCTCCTGGGACTATGTCTATAAGTGGCAGGATCAGGAACGCATCTATCAAAGGCTTCACGCCGAGGGTTACCCGGTGCGCTTCATCCTGTTTGAAACCGGCAAACACGGCTCCCCCATCCGCATGACCGACTGGCGGCGCGAGCTAAACTGGATATTGGCGCAGCAGTAGTGCCACAATCACGTCGAGCGCAGCAGAACCTTGGTGGATCCCACGGCCGTGGCAATTGCCTGATAATGGGCGAAGCGGGCTTGAGAATTTTCTGACGAGCGCAGCAACTGCGTGCGGGCTTCCTCCATCACGGCGCGGGCCTGTGACAGCGCTACTTGCAGCTTGTTGCGCTTGATCGCGCGGTAGCGGTGATGCCGCTTGAAACGAAGGTTGGCGCCGCTCTTCTTGTCCTGATAGGGCGCAGCCGTATCCTGGTTTTGCCGCACGATGCGGTCCAGCGAACGGCTGGCGTTGGTCAGGATTTTGCGCGCGTCGCGATAGGCTCCGTTATTGGGAAGCGATTTAATGATGTCGTCGATATTCTTCTTCAGACAATCGATCCGGTAGACCGGGTCATATTGGCTGCATTCCTGAACAACCGCGTCAAAGTCCTTCACAATCTTGCCGGTGATCAGCGTGTTGATCTTGGAGATTTTCAGGCTCGAACCGCCATCGGAACTAAAGCCTCGCTCCGGTGTCGTAACCGTCACGGATGGCGGGTTGTTCACAGCGGGCGGGGCGGCTGGTGGCGCCGTCTGTATCTGATGGAGCAGCGCTGCAAGCGGGTCCTCCACCTGCGGCGCTTTCATCAACCGGGGAACAGCCGCAAAGCTTTCGTCCGCTTGCAACGCCACGACCGCCAGTGAGACAATGACGGTGGTCGTTGTTCGTAAAAGTTGCATACCCACGACAAGTCCTCCCCTCACGCGTCCGGCTTTTCGCCAAAGGCGATCTTCATGGCGCGCTGAGTACCTTTACCATATGCGCCGTCGATAGCCCCGTCATAAAAGCCGTTTTCCTTCAGGATAGCCTGCAACGCTTTTCGCGTTTCTGGCTTGAACTGATCCGGGCGGCGGCTCAGCTGATCCAGCACCTCGCTGACGCCGGACCTCAGAGCGTCATAAAGGTAATGCGCTGCATCCTGCGGGTTCTTACCCTTGATCAGCCCGTCATCAATCAGCGCCGCCGTATTATACATGGCCTGCGGGTGGCGCAGGTCGGCGGCCTTCAGGAACAGTTGAATGGCCTTGTCAGCATCCCGTTTCAGCCCGTCGGCACCCTGAAAATACAGAAATCCCAGATCGTTGATCGCATCGGCAAAGCCAAGATCGGCTGATTTCTGGAAATAGTCCAGCGCCTTGGCGAAGTCCCGTTCGGTGCCTATACCCTTTTCATAAAGCTTGCCGAGCTCAAACATCGCCTCGCTGTCGCCATTTTCAGCCGCGCGGGAGAAATAAGTGAATGCCTTGTCCGGACTGAATTTCTTGTCCTGCGGGTTAAGCGCGATATAGCCCAGCCCCATCAGCGCCCGCGTATTGCCTTCGCTGGCCAGCGAAGCGAGCTGAATTTCCTGTGCCGGGGCCAGCGAGCCCCAAGCCTCGCGCCGGTCGGTCAGTGCGGCCACTGCGCCATCGCTGCTGGCCAGGAAATAGGGCACGCTGGATAGCGAGCCATAAAAATGCGGCTCTTGCTGATTGCCGGTTTCGGCCATCACTTCATCGCGCACTTTGCGGAACATCATGCCGATTTCTGTGCCGCCTGCCGGCAGCTGGTCAATCAGCGCCTTGGCGAAAGGTCCGTGCCCGCCAGCGCCGTCAAAAGCAACTTCTCCAGCCTTGGCGGCATAGACCACCAGCGTTCCCTGTTGCGGAGAGGGTGGGGCAAGGCCGCCCTGGCGCAGCTCCACTTCATCGTTGCTGCCGCTGCTTGACTGTTCGGGAAGGCCCAGAAACGGATTGTTGCGACAGGAATCCAGGATCACCACCCGCAATTTGCGGGCATTGCGCACAGCGTCCAAAAGGTTGGAAACGGTGATCGCCCCGTTGCCAATGTCTTTCACACTGTCCAGCTGGATATCCGTTGGGATCAGATAGTTCTTGCCACTGATTTCCACCCCGTGCCCGGCATAATAGACCAGCGCAATATCGGCGGTCTCAGAGGCGAAGGAAAACCGGTTAATCGTGCTGACAAGCTCGTTTAGCGGCATGTCCACCGCATAGGTCACGTCAAAACCGAGCCTGTCCAGCGTTGCGCCCACGGCTCTGGCGTCACCGGCTGCGTTTTCAAGGCGCGAGACGTTCTGGTAGTTCGACATGCCCACCACCAGCGCCAGACGTGAATCCGCACGCGCGGCCATCGGCAGCATCAGCAACACCATGATGGCGGCAACAGAGACAGGGAATTTCAAAATCATAGGGGCTTTCATAGCACAAATCCGTTAACCCCGCTGGCTGCTCGGACTTTTTCTCCCCGCCGCAGTAACGTCTTGAAAAACGATTTTATTCAAACAACCCTTTCAACCTAGTGCAAACTGGCGGTTTTGAGAAGGCTTTCGCATTGCATGTTGGGGCGCATGGCATTAAACGCATTGGCAAAACTGCGCTTTCATCTTTGTTTGCCGCATGCTTCAGGAGGAACGTCCTAAATGACCCCCGATATTCGCCCGCTCGTGGCTGGTAATTGGAAAATGAACGGCACGCGTGACGCGCTGGATGAACTCAAGGCGATTGCCGAAGGGGTGCCCGGCGTCGATGCTGATATCTCCACGCTCATTTGCCCGCCTGCAACGCTTCTTTATGTGGCAACCGCACTCGCCACCGAAAGCCCGCTCGAAATTGGCGCGCAGGATTGCCACGAGGCCGCCTCCGGAGCGCATACTGGCGATATCTCGGCGGAAATGATTGCCGATTGTTTCGGCACTCACGTCATCGTCGGCCATTCCGAGCGCCGGACAGATCATGACGAAACCGACGAATTGATTGAGGCCAAAGCCAAGGCTGCCTACAGCGCCGGGCTTGTCGCGATCGTCTGCATTGGCGAAACAGAAGCCGAGCGTAAGGGTGGCCAGACGCTGAACGTGCTCAAGCGCCAGCTCGCTGGTTCCGTGCCGGAGGACGCAACCGCTGACAATACGGTCATTGCCTATGAACCCGTCTGGGCTATAGGCACCGGGCTCACGCCTTCGGTGGGCGATGTGGAAGAAGCCCACGCCTTCATGCGCGCCCAGTTGGTGGAGCGTTTCGGCGAAGAGGGCGGCAAAATGCGCATCCTCTATGGTGGTTCGGTCAAGCCCGGCAATGCGGTGGAGCTTCTGGGTATTGCCAATGTCGACGGCGCGCTTGTTGGCGGCGCAAGCTTGAAATCGGCAGACTTCCTCGCCATCTGCAAGGCCTATGAGACGCTTCAGGCCTGACCTGGGGAGGCTCTGGGATTCACTTTAACGGATTTCTTGCCCGCCAAGGGCTTGGAATGCGGGGGCGGCTCGTGTAAAGAGCCGCCAGATTTCTGACATTATTTGTTTCGGTTCCTGCCGGGACAAAGGAAAACGGACTCATGCAAACCGTATTGATTGTTGTTCATTTGATGATCGTGCTGGCGCTCGTCGGCCTCATCCTCATTCAGCGTTCCGAAGGCGGCGGCCTTGGTATTGGCGGCGGCTCAGGCTTCATGTCTGCACGTGGCGCAGCCAACGCACTGACCCGCACCACCGGAATTCTGGCAACGCTGTTCTTCGTCACCTCGCTGGCGCTGGGTATTCTGGCCCGCTACGACAGCAAGCCGACCGACATTCTCGACAAGATACCGCTCACGCAGGACAGCCAGCAGAACGGCATTCTCGATTCGCTCGGCGGCAGCACGACGCCTGCAGCAGACACCAACGCAGCGCCGGCAACAGACGGCGCCGCCGCAACCACGCCTGCAGCGCCTGCGGATAACTCGAACGTCGATTCGGTTCCCACAGGGAACTAGGCGTCGAAACGCATTCACCAACCGGCGGCCAGCCAAACTGACCGCCGGTTTTATTTTGGCAAATTGTTGCTTTGATCATCGTGAGGCCTGAAAAAAAACGGGCGTCGCGGGCAGGGCAATTTTGTGTGATTGTTTCGTCCACCAAAAATTCGGTCCACCGGAAATTTTGGGGTAGCGGAATCACTTGTTTGAAGGTATCCGGTAAATCCCATGGCTAGATACGTTTTTATCACTGGCGGTGTGGTTTCTTCCCTCGGGAAGGGCATCGCTTCGGCAGCTTTGGGCGCATTGTTGCAGGCACGCGGATACCGGGTTCGCCTGCGCAAACTTGACCCCTACCTGAATGTTGATCCCGGCACGATGAGCCCGACACAACACGGCGAAGTGTTTGTGACGGATGACGGCGCCGAGACAGACCTCGACCTTGGTCACTATGAGCGCTTTACCGGGCGGTCGGCCACCAAGACCGATAACATCACCACGGGCCGCATTTACAAGAACATCATCGATAAGGAACGCCGCGGCGATTATCTCGGCGCAACCGTTCAGGTGATTCCGCATGTGACCAATGAAATCAAAAACTTCGTTGTCGAGGGCAACGAGGATTATGACTTCGTTCTGTGCGAAATCGGCGGTACGGTGGGCGACATCGAGGCCATGCCCTTCATGGAAGCGATCCGCCAGCTCGGCAACGATCTTCCGCGCGGTTCAGCGGTCTACATGCACCTGACATTGATGCCCTATATCCCTGCGGCGGGCGAATTGAAGACCAAGCCGACCCAGCATTCGGTCAAGGAATTGCAGGCGCTGGGCATTCACCCGGATATCCTCCTGGTGCGCGCTGACCGCGAAATTCCGGAAGCTGAGCGCAAGAAGCTTTCTCTTTTCTGCAACGTGCGCCCCTCTGCCGTCATTCAGGCGCTGGACGTTGCGTCCATTTACGACGTGCCGCTTGCCTATCACAAGGAAGGCCTGGACAACGAGGTTCTGGCTGCATTTGGCATTGATCCAGCACCCGTGCCGCGTCTGGAAGCCTGGGAAGACGTATCCGAACGCATCCGCACGCCGGAAGGCGAGGTCACGATTGCCATCGTCGGCAAATATACCGGCCTCAAGGACGCCTATAAGTCGCTCATCGAAGCGCTCTATCACGGCGGTATCGCCAACCGTATGAAGGTCAATCTGGAATGGATTGAATCGGAAATCTTCGAAAAGGAAGATCCAGCACCCTATCTGGAAAAGGTGCATGGCATTCTCGTGCCCGGCGGCTTTGGCGAGCGAGGCGCGGAAGGCAAGATCGCTGCGGCCACCTTTGCCCGCGAACATAAGGTGCCGTATTTCGGCATCTGTTATGGCATGCAGATGGCGGTACTTGACGCGGCGCGCAACCTTGCTGGCATCGAGGACGCCACCTCATCGGAATTTGCCGGCGGAAAAGGCACGCATATCGTCGGCCTCATGACCGAATGGCTCAAGGGCAACCAGCTCGAGAAACGCTCCGCAGACGGTGATCTCGGCGGCACCATGCGTCTGGGCGCATACCCACACCCGCTGAAAAAAGGTTCACTGATTTCCGAAATCTATGGATCGACGGAAGTCTCTGAACGTCACCGCCACCGCTACGAGGTCAATATCGCCTATCGCGAGCAGCTTGAAAAAGCAGGCCTTGTCTTTGCCGGTATTTCACCTGACGGTCTTCTGCCGGAAACGATCGAATATCCGACCGATGTTCATCCGTGGTTTGTCGGCGTTCAGTATCACCCCGAGCTAAAAAGCCGGCCGCTTGAACCGCACCCGCTCTTCGCAAGCTTCATAAAAGCCGCTACAGCGCAGAGCAGGCTGGTCTAGGTCAGGGATCTGGAGTCAATCCGATCTGGACAATCCCGTTTTGTCTCTATCCTGGTCGGGCTTTCTTTGGATAAAATATGAAAAATCAATATTTTAATATTGGTTTTTCATGTGAGCAAAACCGGCATTACGCTACGTGAAGACCAGGTTTTGACCTTGAGGGATTTGTCGGCGTTCTTTCGAGAATTTCGTTCAGGTCCTTGGCGGGCAGCGCCGGGTTGAAGAGATAGCCCTGATAGGAATGACATCCAGCCTGATGCAGTGCTTTGCACTGTTTTTTGGTCTCAACGCCTTCGGCAATCACCTCAAGCCCCAGGGTTTGCCCAAGCTGGATTACTGTATTGACAATGGCCATGCTGCGTTCGTCGGTCAGCATGTCGCGTATGAATGACTGATCGATTTTCAACTGATCAAGTGGCAGCTGCTTGAGCGAGCTCAGTGATGAATAACCAGTGCCGAAATCATCAAGCGACCAGGTGATGCCCATGTCTTTCAGAGCCTGCATCTTGCCAATAACGACATCAATGTCGTCTGCGACGGCGCTTTCAGTCAGTTCCAGCTTCAGCAGCGAGGGGTCTGCGCCGCTGAGCATGACAATCCGCCTGACTTGCTGCAGAAAATCCGGCTGACGGAACTGCGTTGCGCTGACGTTAACCGATATCGACAAACCAGCGGTTTTGGGCGATTTCGCCCATTCAGCCAACTGTGCGCATGCCGTGCGCAACACCCATTCGCCAATCGGAATAATCAGGCCGGTTTCCTCGGCCAGCGGAATAAATTCACCGGGCGGAATATTGCCGCGGGTAGGGTGACGCCAACGCAGCAGGGCTTCTGCACCAATAATCGTCCCGTTGGCGTCAACCTGTGGCTGGTAGTGAAGATTGTAATCGCCGCGCGCAATCGCGTAGCGCATTTCATGTTCCAGATAGCTACGCACATTGAGGTTCAGCCGGGTCATGGCGATTACGCAGGCGGTGCCCGCAACGCCGGTAAAATTGTTGATCCACACAGCAATGCCGCGCCCCTCGGCAGGAGGAAGCAGATCTGGCGAGGGGTTAGGTATCAAGTTAAGTGAAAACGCCATAAAAATCAGCAGGCTGATTGCAGGCAGGATGATGCGCAAATAGAGCCGCTCGTTTAGAAAAAACAGCATGGTAGATGCCGCCAACGGGAGGATATTTAAATGAGCTGAGCGCGGAATTCCTTCTACCGGAACATCTCCCAGGCAGGATAACGACACCATTACCATGAACACGTGCGTCATGATGATGACGGCTGACCTGACCTGGTTTTTCAGCGCCATCAAGATGTAAACAATGCCTGCGGATAACGACATGGCATTGAGAGTAACGAGCAGTAGATTGCCCTTAAAAACAAAATAACTGCCCCAGGCCAGCGATAGCGCAATGGTCACCGCACCGCCAAACATAACCAGATTTTTTATGCGCTGGTTGTGCCTGCCATTGGGCGTCCATTGCGTAACGTCATCCCGTTGCATCAAGCCGGTCTTGTCGCTGATACTTTTCAGTAAGCGGAAATAGTCCTGCACAATACACACCCGCATTTGTTTCAAGTTGCAGATTCTAGGATTGACTTACTGCAAATACGTTAATTTCCACGCGCACGAGCCGATCAAGACAACCGTTCAGTGTGGAACACCGGCAGATATAACTACCCGCCCACAAATTCAGGAGGATGTATTCGCAATATTGTCGCATGAGTTGCGGGTGCGGTCAGAGCCGCAAGGTCTCGCGCACAGCTGTAAGGTATGACCGGCTCACGGGTAGTTCGCGTCCATCCTTCAAGATAACAAACAGGCGGTCGCCGGATTTTCGTGTATTGGCGATGGCGTCCATAGCCACCCAGTGCGAGCGGTGAATGCGCACACCTTCAATGCCCGCCAGCTCATCCAAGGCATCGGAAAAGCGCATCAGCACCATGT
>JBNLGT010000051.1:0-21914 GCA_050306195.1 Ensifer sp. | reverse complement strand
GGGGAGGCAAAGGAGTTGACGATGAACAGAACCACCGCCACCACAAAAAGAAGCATGGGCCACGAAAATACGGCGGACCGCCACGGCTTTTCGAGTGTGTTGGGGATGAAGCGGCCTTCAGAAGTAAGATCGGTCATCGCGCGTGCTCCGCTTCTTTCAGGATCAAACGGGCGCTCTGTTTGCCGCTGCGGCCATTGAGCACCACCGCGAGAATGATGGCAGCGCCCGAGATCGCCATCTGCCAGAAGGGCGAAATATTGATAACCGGCAGCGCTCCATTGATAACACCAAGGAAAAGCGCTCCAAGCACTGCCCCGGCTACCGTACCGACACCGCCGGAGATCGATATCCCGCCAATCACGCAGGCCGCAACAATGGTCAATTCATATCCCTTTGCCACTTCCACGGAACCAATCACGTAACGCGAGACCCAGAGATATCCGGCAAACCCGGAAAGTAGCCCCGAAATACAGAATGCCCAAAATGTTGTTTTGCCGACATTGATGCCCGCATAAATGGCCGCCGTCGGATTGACACCGATGGCGTAGAAAGAACGCCCGAGCGAAGTGCGCGTCATGATCAGATAAAACGCTGCAACAATGATGATAGCGTACCAGGATAGAAGTGGTAGACCCAGAAAATCGATGCGGGTCAAGGCAACGAAGCTCGGCGAAAACGCATCTGCATTCACCCACTGCCCACCTGCAATCAGGAAGATCACGCCGCGATAAATGGTGAGTGTTCCAAGCGTGACAACAATGGCCGGAATGCCAAGACGCCAGACGAAGAAGCCGTTGAATGCGCCAAGCGCCAGACCGCAAAGGGCAGCAAGTAACATGAGCCCCGGCACGGGAATGGCGGGAAACGCCTGGTTGACTAGCGCGACAATCATACCGGAAAGAGCAAGGTTGGATGCCATGGAAAGATCAATGGATCGCGACAGGATAACCGCCATCTGGCCCAGCGCGAGAATGATAAGGATCGAGGAATCTTCAAATATATCGGCAAGCTTGGCGGGCGAGGCAAAGCCCGGCGCGCGGAAATTGGTGGAGAGCACCATCACCGCCACAACGACAGCCAGCCAGAATTCCCGTGTCTTTACTACTTGTCTCATGCCGCTTCCCCGATACCGGCCGCAGCGCGCACCAGAACCTCCGCCTTCAGGTCTTTGTTGTTGTCCAGTTCGGCAACGATCCGTCCTTCACGCATGACGATAATACGATCACTCATGCCCATGATTTCGGGCAACTCCGATGACACCATGATGACCGCGAGACCTTGGCTGGCCAGCTCACTCATAAATTCGTGCACGGCCGCCTTGGAGCCGATATCGATACCCTTTGTCGGTTCATCGAGGATAATGACCCTGGGTTTCGTCGCCAGCCATTTGGCAATGACGACCTTTTGCTGGTTGCCGCCGGAGAGATTGCCGACGTCCTGATCAAGCGAGGCAGCGCGCAGATCCAACCTCTCGGAATATTCGCGCGCAAGCTTGAACTCCTCGGCAAGCCGGAGGAACCCATTCTTCGATGTTGCCTTGAGCGACGGCAGGGTGACATTCTGGAAGATCGGCAGACCGATAACCGTACCCTGCTTGCCACGATCTTCAGGAACATAGACGATACCGTTTTCAATGGCCTCGGCGGGCGAGCGGATAACCGCTACTTCACCGCCGATACGTACCGCGCCCTTGGATGGTTTAGTGATGCCGAAAAGCGCCTGCATGATTTCGCTACGCCCGGCGCCAACCAGTCCATAGAACCCGAGGATTTCGCCCTTGCGCAGTGTGAAACCAATATCGGCGAATTCAGTCGGATGGCTGTAGCCGGAAACCCTGAGCACTTCATCACCCGGCTCGACTGCGAGCTTCGGAAAGACCTGATCGACGGCGCGACCAACCATCATGCGAACAATTTCGTCCTGACTGGTTTCTGAAAGCACGCCCTTGCCCACCATCTCGCCGTCTCGAAAGACCGTATAACGGTCAGCAATCCGATAGATTTCATCAAACTTGTGCGAAATGAACAGGATCGCCTTGCCCTGACTTTTGAGCAGCTCGACCAGCTCAAAAAGGTCTTCTATTTCCTTGTGGGAAAGCGCCGCAGTCGGTTCATCCATGATGACGATTTCGGCATTGATGGATAGTGCGCGGGCAACAGCCACCAGATGTTTGTTGGCTATGTTGAGGTCTTTCAGTCGCGTTTCGGCTGCAATGTGGGCGGCGCCAATATCTTTTAGGAGCGTGGTTGCCCGCTCCTTCATGCTACGCCAGTCGATCATCCCGAGGCGAGACTTCGGCGCGTGACCAATGAAAATGTTCTCAGCAACCGACAGCTCGTCAAACAGCACCGTTTCCTGGTGAATGGCGGTGATGCCGGCCTGAAACGCATCATGCGGAGACGGTAACGTCACTGCATTTCCGCCAACACGGATTTCCCCTTCGTCAGGCTGGTAAATGCCGGTCATCGTCTTGACGAGCGTTGATTTTCCCGCGCCGTTTTCACCGATCAGCGCAGTCACCTGGCCCGGATAAAGCTCAAGGCTCACTTGATGAAGCGCACGCACGCCGGGAAAGGATTTGGAAATCCCCGACAAGGCAATCTTCGGTTCTTGGCTGACGTGACTGTTCATCGCTTGTCGTTGATAATTTTGTTGAGAGGCATAATAACGCAGTGGCGCGGAATGCGCACGCGGTCTCCGGCGGAGCTGATATGCTCCGCCGGACTGTCCTGGGAGATCAATAGATCTTCGAGAACTCTTCGATGTTGGACTTGTCGAACTGGAACGGCGCCGCCATCGCAGCGGAATTTGCATCATCCAGTGTGATTTCGCCAACCTTGCCGATGGAGAAGGTCGCGCCCGGCTTGGCTTCCGTTCCGCCGATCAACTGATGCGACAGGTAGACAGCTGAATATCCAAGATCGATCGGATTCCAGAGGGCAACGGCCTGCGAAGAACCATTATCGATGAACTGCTTGAACTCGGATGGCAGAGCGAGGCCTGTGACATTGATCTTGCCGATCAGATTCATGTCGGTAACCACCTGAGCTGCAGCAACAACACCAACCGTGGTCGGCGCGATGATAGCATCCAGATCCGGATAGGTTGCAATCAGGCCCTTGGCTTCATTGGTCGACTTGACCGAGTCGTCATCGCCGTAAACCACCGACACCAGATTGATGTTCGGGAACTTGGTCGGCAGGATTTCCTTAGCCGCGTCGATCCAGGCGTTTTGGTTGGTCGCCGTCGATGAAGCGGAGAGAATAGCGACATCGCCACCATCCGGCAGGTAATCGGCTGCAAGCTTGATGATCGTTTCGCCAATCAGGCCCGTGTCGGACGGGTTGAGATGGATCATGCGGCCTTCCGGAGCAACGCCGGAGTCCCAGGAAATCACCTTGATGCCGCGATCCATGGCCTTCTTCAGGGCCGGAACAAGAGCGTCAGGGTCGTTTGCGGATATCGCGATGGCGTCAACCTGCTGTGCGATCAGCGAGTTGATGATTTCGATCTGGCCTTCAGCCGTTGCAGATGTCGGACCGGTATAGATGACCTCCACATCACCCAATTCCTTTGCTGCTTCCTCGGCACCCTTGGCGGCGGCGTCAAAGAAGCCGTTACCAAGCGACTTGACGACGAGCGCGATACGCTCCGCCGCAAAACTCGGGCTTGCCATCATGGTCGCGGCGAGTGCGGTGGTGACCGCCAATGTTTTCAGAAATTTCATTTCCATTCCTCCCGTTGCTGATCACCCCTGCGGAACTCATGCCGCTGTCGAGGGCTGCTCCTTTGCAGATTTATCCGCGACGACGAGCGAGACGCCCGCATCCTCAAGCATCTGGCGATCTTCGTCGCGAATTCCATTGTCCGTAATGACGGTTGTAATGCGTTCCAGCGGGCACAGGATGAGACTGGACCGCTTCTTGAATTTCGATGAATCGACCAGCACGACGAGTTCGTCCGCCTGATCGATAAGCTTTTGCTCAGCCTGGATGAGAAGCGGATCCGCCTCCATCAGACCCAGATGGCTGAGGCCCTGCGCGCCCATGAACATGCGCTTCGCATAGAAATTGCGCGTCACGTCATTGTCGAAAGGACTAAGAATAATGTTCTGCTCACGATAGATCGCGCCGCCGGAAAGCATGATCGTATTCTTTGAGTGCTTGAGCAGATGCTCGGCTATCGGAAAGGAATTGGTGAATATCTGCATCCGGCGCGTCGCCAGCGGATGCACCATCTGAAACGTGGTGGTGCCGCCATTGATGATAATCGGATCGCCATCCTCGCAAAGCTCGACTGCTTTCAGGGCAATTGCGCGTTTCTGAGCGATATTGATCGTTTCGTTGACACTGAACGGTCGACCCGCCAAGCCGGGAAATTGAGGTGGACTGATAGCCTCGGCACCACCGCGTACACGACGCAACTTCTTCTGCACGTGCAATGTGGCGATGTCCCTTCGGATCGTCGCCTCTGAAGAATCAGTGAGTTCAACCATCTCCTGCACGGTTACGACAGGCTTCTCCTGGACCGCAGACAGAATGATACGATGGCGTTCTTTCTCGTGCATGAATTGCCTCCCAAGCGTCACACTCTCACTCATTTCTCGCATTGTCAATCAGTTTCAATCAAAATATGTCATTTTGCAGTGCAATATGATTGTTTTTGATCGTTTATGATTGACTTAAGCCGAGAATTGGAGCATCGATAGATTCAAAATTACCCGTCTAATGCGCGTAGGGAGGAGCAACATGTCAACTGAACAGGCCGGCTCGCGGCTCAAGAACCTGTGGGATAAGTCCCGCGCCAATGGCATGAGCGAGTCCGAACTTCTCCTCTATCGTTCCAACTTGCTCGGCTCCGACAAGCGCGTAACCAACTATGGTGGAGGCAATACCTCTGCCAAGGTCATGGAAAAGGACCCGCTGACCGGCCAAATGGTCGAGGTTTTGTGGGTAAAGGGTTCCGGTGGCGATGTTGGCACCATCAAGATGGACGGCTTTGCAACGCTCTATATGGAGAAGCTCAACGCCCTGAAGGGTCTCTATCGAGGTGTTGAATTTGAAGATGAGATGGTTGGCTACCTGCCGCACTGTACCTTCAACCTCAATCCACGCGCCGCTTCCATCGACACTCCCCTGCACGCCTACGTTCCCCAAAAGCATGTCGACCATATGCACCCGGACGCCATAATCGCGATTGCAGCATCGGCAAATTCCAAAGAACTGACGGCGAAGATATTCGGCAATGACATTGGCTGGCTTCCCTGGAAACGCCCGGGCTACGAACTGGGCCTGTGGCTTGAGAAATTCTGCCTGGAAAACCCGGAGGCAAAGGGCGTGGTTCTCGAAAGCCATGGCCTCTTCACCTGGGCAGACACCGCAGAAGATTGTTACGGCCTGACAATCGACATCATCAACAAGGCAATCGAGTGGTTTGAACGCGAGACCGCCGGAAAGGCTGCTTTCGGGGGGAAGAAACACGAGACCCTGCCGATAGAAGAACGCCGCAAGGTGGCCGCGGCCCTGATGCCGGCCATTCGCGGCATGGTGTCCAAGGAAGTTCATATGATGGGCCATTTTGACGACTCTCCGGCAGTTCTGGAATTCGTCTGCGCCAACAACATGGAAAAACTGGCGGCGCTTGGAACAAGCTGCCCCGACCACTTCCTGCGCACCAAGATCCGCCCGCTGGTGGTCAACTTCGACCCTGCAAGGCCAGATATCAAAGCCACGCTTGCCAGCCTCGCGCCGAGCGTCGCACAATATCGCGAAGACTATGCGGCCTATTATGAACGCTGCAAGCACGACAACAGCCCGGCGATGCGCGACCCGAACGCGATCGTCTATCTGGTTCCTGGCGTCGGCATGATTACCTTTGCCAAGGACAAGGCCACCGCACGCATTTCCGGCGAGTTCTACACCAACGCCATCAACGTGATGCGCGGCTCTTCGTCAGTTTCGGAATATTGCGGACTTCCAGAGCAGGAAGCTTTCGACATAGAATACTGGTTGCTTGAGGAGGCCAAACTACAGCGCATGCCCAAGCCGAAAAGCCTCGCCGGCCGCGTAGCTATCGTTACCGGGGGCGCCGGCGGTATTGGTTCGGCCACGGCAGCACGCCTCCTCTCCGAGGGCGCCTGCGTGGTCCTGGCCGATATCGATGAAAGCGCACTGACCAACACGGCCGAACAGCTCTCTGCAACCTATTCCAAGGATGTTGTCCGCTCCGTTATCATGAATGTGACGGACGAGAGCGCGGTCGCCGACTCCTATGCCAAAATGGCCATCGAATTTGGTGGCGTCGATATCGTTGTTTCGAACGCAGGTATTGCATCTTCGGCGCCAGTCGAGGAAACGTCGTTGGATCTCTGGAATAAGAACATGGAGATTCTATCGACCGGTTATTTCCTGGTCGCCCGCGAAGCCTTCAAGATGCTGCGCCAGCAGGATATTGGCGGCTCGATGATCTTCATCGCCTCGAAAAACGGCCTGGCCGCATCGCCCAATGCTTCGGCCTATTGCACAGCAAAGGCCTCCGAAATTCACTTGGCGCGCTGCCTCGCTCTTGAAGGCGCAGACGCCGGTATCCGTGTGAATGTTGTCAATCCGGACGCTGTCTTGCGAGGCTCCAAGATCTGGTCGGGCGAGTGGCTGGACCAGCGCGCCTCGACCTACAAAACTGACAAGGAAGGTCTTGAGGAAATGTATCGCCAGCGCTCCATGCTGAAGCGCTCCGTGCTGCCGGAAGATATTGCGGAAGCCACATACTTTTTCGCGTCTGGGGCCTCCGCCAAGTCAACCGGCAACATCATCAATGTCGATGCCGGCAATGTTCAGGCGTTTACACGGTAGAGGCGATCCGGCACCCTCATCCTCAGGAGGCGTCACTGCCTTCAAGGATCAGGGCGATCTTGTGGAAATGGCCCTTCGAGGTTTTTGTTGAGGCAAAAGCACCTCGGAGTGAGGGAGGAATTGATGATCAGCAAAGACGTTATCGCAAGCGCCAACGACAAGGCGCTACGCGCACTCAAATCCGAATATGATGCACTTGGCGAGCAGCTTTCCCGCCGCGGTATCGACATTGACGCAGTAAAATCCAAAGTGGCCGCCTATGGTGTTGCCGTACCTTCATGGGGCGTTGGAACCGGTGGCACACGCTTTGCGCGCTTTCCAGGTACCGGAGAGCCGCGGGACATTTTCGACAAGATGGATGACTGCGGTGTCATTCACCAACTGACCGGTGCGACACCCTCCGTCTCGCTGCATATTCCGTGGGACAAAGCCGACCCTGCCAGTCTGAAGGCCAAAGCCGAAGAAACCGGCCTGACCTTCGACGCGATGAATTCCAATACGTTTCAGGATCAGGCCGACCAGAAGCATTCCTACAAATTCGGCTCGCTCAGCCACGCCAACGCTGCAACGCGTCAGCAAGCCGTTGAGCACAACATTGAATGTATCGAGATCGGAAAGGCGATCGGCTCAACGGCGCTGACAGTCTGGATCGGCGACGGTTCCAACTTCCCCGGCCAGACGAATTTTACGCGCCAGTTTGAACGCTATCTGGACGCCATGTCGTCGGTTTACAGCGCTCTGCCAGACGACTGGCGCATATTCACCGAACACAAGATGTACGAGCCTGCCTTCTACTCGACCGTCGTGCAGGACTGGGGCACCAATTACATGATCGCACAGGAGCTGGGCGACAAGGCATTCTGCCTCGTTGATCTTGGCCACCATGCGCCGAACGTGAATATTGAGATGATCGTCGCGCGCCTCATCCAGTTCAAAAAACTGGGCGGCTTCCACTTCAACGATTCAAAATATGGCGATGACGATCTCGATAC
The DNA here is from genome assembly GCA_050306195.1 of Ensifer sp. GTDB lineage: Bacteria > Pseudomonadota > Alphaproteobacteria > Rhizobiales > Rhizobiaceae > Ensifer_A. Next base: position 14,071 of record JBNLGT010000051.1, on the reverse strand, counting down.
CGGCTCCATAGACCCCTATCGCCTGTTTCTCGTTTTCAACGAACTTGTCGATGCAGAGAGCCGCAATGCCCCCGGATTCAATCCGGCGCATATGCTCGATCAGTCTCACAATGTGACCGACCCGATCGAAAGCCTCATGGTATCGGCCATGGAGGTACAGCGCGCATATACTGCTGCTCTATTGGTCGACCGTATGGCTCTGGAAGAGTATCAGGAGGGCAATGATGCCCTGATGGCAACCGCTACGCTCAAGAAAGCTTTCCGCACGGATGTTGAGCCGATCCTCGCCATGGCGCGCCTTGAAAAGGGTGCCGCCATTGATCCTGTTTCTGCCTTCCGCACGTCAGGTTACCGGGCCAGGGTGGCAGGCGACCGTCCGACCGTTTCGGGTGCCGGCGGTGGTATCGTCTGATATAGTTCTGATGGTGTAGATATTAATTTTCGCGTTGAATTGAACGGACTTTTCATTTCGCCGCCACGCACACTTCAGGTGGTAAACCCTCGTCGGGTTCGGCTTTTCGCTGAATCCACGGACCAGCGCGAAGTGGAAATACGGATCAGATTGGCGTGAAAATCAACAGCGCGTCTTTCTTCTCTGCCCAACTGCTGCGATCTCGCGCGGGCTGATCGCGCCTGAGATCTGAGCGAACAAGAGCGCCAGAAATTGGCTTTGGTCGATAGCTTGCGTAGGCGGCGATCCGCTTTGTGCTTGTCCACAAGGCGCTCAAACTCAGCCCAGGGAATATGCTACTGCATCTGATGAAAAACGCTATTCTCATGTCGCATGACATTGGTCTCCTGCTCGTGTCCAAAACGCCGTGAAACGTCTGATAACGCGTAAAATCAGTGTCATGCACCGTGTCCATTTTTTTAAACCGTACAGCACAGCAGTGCCGACGACCCCGTTGTTTAGCTCTCGCGGGTAGTCGATACACGGGTCGCGGCAAATAACCTTGATAAACAGTGCGCGCTTTCGAAGAGTTGCGTCGCTTAATTGCAATCAAAAGAAGACACGTTTTCTGAGGTCTATTATCAACCTCTGTCACCGGATCGAAAGGCATTGGTCGCGTCCATGGCGCCAGCCTCCACGAAGCGGGCATCCGATCCAACCGTAACAAGATCCATGCCCCAGCCTGCTGCCTTGACCGCATAGCCAGATGTCCCGCAGTGAAGTCCGCACCGGATACCAGCCTCTGACGTCTTTCGCCGAATGAGAGCAATCAAGTCCACAACCTCTTCCACTTCCGGGTCAAAGCGCGGTGGGTGGCCATAACTAAGCGCCAGATCACTCGGGCCAATGTAGATCCCCGATAGGCCGGGAACGGCAATGATCTCGTCGATCGCCTCCACTGCTTTGCGGGTCTCAATCATCGCGAAAGCCAGTACCGAGGCATTTGCTGATGTAACCGTGTAGTCAACGGGCCATGAAAGGCGGGCCCGCACCGGACCAAAACTTCGTCCACCCTCGGGCGGATAACGGCACGCTGAAACGAAACGCGCAGCTTGTTCAGCAGTTTCAATCATCGGCGCGATGACCCCCATGGCGCCCGCATCGAGCACGCGCATGATGATCGCCTCATCCAGCCACGGCACCCGCACCATTGGCGAAGCACCAGAGGCTTCAATAATGGGCAATAGCGTCAGAAGGTCGTGATAGTCTGCAGTACCGTGTTGCAGATCGACAGTAAGGGCGTCCCACTTGGCAGCCACCATCGCCTGAGCAGTTATCGCCGAAGGGGCGGCAATCCAGCCATTCAGGGCGCACCGTCCATCATTCCAGATTGCATGTAGCTTGTTGACGGAACTGGTCATCATCTCAAACTGCCATCATGTGAGTGAGCTTGGTATTCTGGTAGTCACGGATCGCCTCGCGACCACCTTCCCGGCCCATGCCTGAATGGTCCACCCCACCGAAGGGGGCTTCAGCATGAGCAACCATGAAGGTATTGATCCCGACCATCCCCGCATGCAGACCGCGCGATAGTTCCTGCGCCTTGCTCTGGCTGCCCGTAAAGGCGTAGGCGGCAAGGCCGTAAGGTGTGGAGTTGGCGCGTTCAATGGCCTCAGCGAGATCCGAGAAGGTCGCGACAGGGGCGACAGGTCCGAACGGCTCCTCAGACATAATCTGAGCGTGATCAGGCACATCACACAAGATGGTCGGCTCCAAAAAATAGCCGCTGTTGCGCCCTTCAGGCCTCTTGCCGCCAGTGACGCGCTTGGCGCCATGCCCGATTGCGTCAGCGATCAAACGCTCAACCTTGTCACGCCCCGAGGCCAGCGTCAGGGGTCCAATCGTTGTTGCCTGGTCCAGACTATCTCCCAGCACCAATGCCTCGGCTTCGGCCTGCATCTTGGCGATAAACCTCTCCGACACGCTCTCCTCGACATAGAAGCGGTTTGGCGCAATGCAAACCTGTCCGGCATTGCGGAACTTGAACGAAGCGCACTGTGCGGCGGCCGCCTCCACGTCGGAATCCGCACAGACAACGACGGGAGAATGTCCGCCCAGTTCCATCGAGCAGCGCTTAACGGTTTTGGCGGCCTCGGCCATCAGCATCTGGCCCACACGGGTCGAACCGGTCAGCGATATTTTGCGCACCTCGTTGGCAGCCATGATCGGAACCGACACATCTGCTGCGCGGCCCAGCAACAACTGTACCACACCGGCCGGCACGCCGCCTGCAACGCAGGCCTCGGCAATAAGCGTGGAGGTCATCGGCACCTGCTCGGAAGGCCGGACGAGAATGACGTTTCCGGCAGCCAGTGCCGGTGCAATCTTGCGCACCGGCAGGTTGACCGGAAAGTTCCACGCCGTGAAAGCTGCACAGATACCGACGGGTTCATGCTCGGTGAGAAGCCGACCGCCCTGCCGCGAGGCGATTACGTCGCCAAACAATCGCTCTGCCTCGCCAGCAAACCATTCGAATTGCTCGATTGCGGCCCCGACTTCTCCTGCCGCCTGGGAAATTGGTCGGCCAATTTCGAGAGATAGCGCGGTTGCGATCGCTTCAGTGCGCGCGCGCATCTCGGATGCCACTGCCCGTAGGATGCGGCCACGTTCCCACCCATGGATTTTCGACCAGTTGGCCTGTGCGGCACGGGCATGCGCCAGCGCTTCGGCGACATCGTCAGGCCCGCAGGCCGGCTGCTCCCAAAGCGTTTCGCCATTGCAGGGATTGATCACTGCGATGGCATCTGCCTGGCCACGGTCACGGAACTCTCCGTTTATCAATAGTTTTGGCTGTATCTTGCTCATCTTGTCACCTGCCTGTCAGAGAATTTCCGGTTCAGGCGCAGAAGGCCCGAATCCAGTTTCCAGAAAATCGAAATCGCAGCCCTTGTCGGCCTGCTGTATGTGTTTTGCGTAAACCCAGCCATACCCACGCCCTGCCTTTGGCGTGGGAGCGGACCAGGCCGCGCGGCGCTTGGCCAATTCGTCCTCGGACACGTCCATATCAATACGTCCCGCGCGGGAATCCACGGCAATGATATCGCCGGTCTGCACCAGCGCGAGCGGGCCACCGACATGGGCTTCCGGTGAAACATGAAGGATGCAGGCACCGTAACTGGTCCCACTCATCCGAGCGTCCGATATACGCACCATGTCGCGAACCCCCTGCTCGAGGAGATATTTGGGGATTGGCAACATGCCCCATTCCGGCATGCCAGGCCCGCCCTGCGGACCGGCGCCACGCATGATGAGCACGGTGTCCGCAGTCACGCCCAGCGCCGGGTCGTCGATCCGTGCCTTCATGTCCGCATAGCTGTCGAAAACCAGCGCCGGACCGCGATGGTTCAAAAGACGCGGATCTGCCGCAGACGGCTTCATCACAGCACCACGCGGCGCAAGATTACCATAGAGAACCGCCATCGCAGGTTCCTTGGACACCGGGTTTTCGAGACTGCGGATAACATCTGGCAAATAGGTTTCTGCGTCTGCAATTTCGGCTCCCAGTGTTTGCCCAGTAACCGTTTGCGCCGTGCCGTCCAGCAAGTCTCCCATTTGCGCCATCAACGCCTTGAGCCCGCCGGCATAAAAGAAATCCTCCATCAGGTAACGCTCGCCGGAGGGGCGGATGTTGGCCAGCACCGGCACCCGATGCCCAGCGGTATGGAAATCATCGAGCGTTAGCGGAAATCCCGCCCGCCGCGACAATGCGAGAAGGTGGATAATGGCATTGGTCGAACACCCCATGGCCATGGCAACATTAAGCGCGTTTTCAAACGATGCCCGGCTGAGAATGCTGGAGGGCGAAACATCTTCGTTGACCATTTCCACCGCACGACGCCCGCAGGCTGCGGCCATCCGGATATGGTTCGCATCCGCTGCAGGAATTGAAGATGAGCCGGTCAGGCATAAGCCCAAACTGTCCGCCAGCGCAGTCATGGTTGCGGCTGTACCCATCGTCATGCAATGGCCATAACTGCGGGCAATCCCCGCTTCGACCCCCTGCCACTCTTCTAAACCTATCTTGCCGGCGCGGCGCTCATCCCAGTATTTCCAGGTGTCCGCCCCGGAACCCAGAACCTCACCGCGCAAATTGCCCCGCAACATCGGACCTGCAGGCAGAAAAATGCATGGTAGGTCCATGCTGATCGCGCCTAGCAGCAATCCCGGCGTTGTCTTGTCGCAACCACCCATCAGGACGGCACCATCTACTGGGTGAGATCGCAGAAGTTCCTCCGTCTCCATCGCCAGAAGATTGCGGTAGAGCATTGTCGAGGGTTTGACGAAATTCTCGCTCAGCGACAACGCAGGAAGTTCGATTGGAAACCCGCCCGCCTGAAGCACACCGCGCTTGACATCTTCGACACGGGTTTTGAAGTGGGCGTGGCACGGGTTGATATCCGACCAGGTATTGACGATGGCTATGACCGGGCGGCCATTCCAGTCTTCCTTCGAGTACCCCATCTGCATGAGCCGGGACCGATGTCCGAAGCCGCGCAGATCGTCCGGCTCGAACCAGCGTGCGGATCGTAGTTTCTTCTTCATTGTGAGGCTGTAACCCCGCCGTCAATGTAGACCACCTGGCCGGTCATATAGCTGCCCGCCGGAGCCGCCATCGTGATGACCTGACCTGCAACTTCCACCGGATCGCCGATACGCCCAAGCGGATTCCGGTCGAGCATGAACTTGCGGAACGCAGGATCATCAAGATGGGCGCGGATACGATCTGATTGAATGAATGTCGGCGCAACGCCGTTTACGGTAATCCCGTAGGGTGCCAGTTCCATTGCATGCTGCTTGACCAGCATCAAAAGGCCGCCCTTGGTCGCGCAATAGGCAGAATAACCGCGGTTGCGTAAGGCCAGCTGGGAACGCACAGACAACAGATGAATATGGCGCCCACCTTTGCCACGTTCTATCTGATCGCGTGCAACAGCCTGGGCCAGGAACATCGCCGATTTGAGATTGGTCTCATAAACCTCGTCGAAGGTTTCTTCCGTCACCTCCAGCAGCGTTTGCTCGCGCTGGATTCCAACGCAATTGACCAGCACATCGATACCACCCATAAGACCGACGGCCTCAGAAGTAGCGCGCATGATGTCGGCAACGTTGCTGGCGTCAATGACAATTGCATGTGCCGTCGCGCCGTAGCCGGACAAGGATAGCGCCAGCGCTTCGGCCTTCGCTAGTGATGGGCCCGCGATTGTGATGACCGCCCCACGGCGCGCCATTGCCGTGGCAACCGCTTCGCCAATTGCGCCATAACCGCCAGGAAGGAAAACGCGCAATCCGCTTACATCAAACAATTGGTCAAGCCGTTCAGTGTCGACGGCTGGCGTTAGGCTTGTTACCTCATTCATTCCGTAATCTCCAAGCCTGCAGCCCGGTAGACACTTTCCATAAGCCGCAATGTTTCAAGATTGTCGAGCCGATCGGTCTCGAATTGAGTTCCCTGGCGAAGCCCTTGCACAAAGCCCGCCATGACTGTGTCGAAGCACTCCTGGTATCGGCCGAGCAGATCCACCTCTTCGGCATCGTCCTCGGCTCCGACCAGATATGTCCTGTTGAGTTCCATAACGATGGAACCCTTGGTCCCTATGATCTCGAGCCGATCACCATGCAGTTGAGGATACCCCGGAGCAACGAGACAACCGTCGGCCGTCGCGATGAGCCCACCCTGACCTTCCATCAGAATCGCCGCCGTGTCTTCCCCAGGTAGCCCTTCAGCCAACCGATTGAGCCGCGCAGCGACCACCTTTAGCGGGCCGCAGAGACAACGCAGCACATCGAGATGGTGAATCATGGTTTCAAAAACCAGATTGCGGCGGAAACTCGTGAGGTAAGGCTGTCGCTCGATCAGGAAGGGGACCTCGCCATCGCGTGGACACAGTCCCGATCCGCGGCATGAAATCTGTGCGTGCCGGACTACCCCAATACGGTCTTCTGCGATCCACCGCCAGACCGTCATGTAGTGCGGACGAAACCGGTAGTTTTCATGAACCATGAAGCGGACCCGGTCTCCGACATAAGCAATCAAATCTTCTGCTTCGGCAACCGTTTCGGTCAACGGCTTCTGACACATGATATGGACGCCGTGGTCGGCGGCCATCCGCGCAACCGGCGCATGGGCTCCAACCGATGCTGCAATATCGACCACATCGAAACCGCCCTGCGCAAACAATTCGGCCGCGTCCGCGTGCAGACGCCTGACACCAAACTCAGTCCCGCGCGCTTCAGCTTTTGTCAGATCGATGTCGCAGAGCGCAACGATCGTGGCGCCGGCGGCCTGCCAGGCTTTCAAGTGGTACTGGCTGATCAGCCCGCATCCCACCACGGCTACACGCACACTATCGGCCATCCGCGTCTCCAAAATGGCCAAAGCCGTAGTACCAGATGCTGCCACCTCTTGCAGATGTCCGCAGACTATGACTGGCGCGGGCCGGGATCAGCACAAGATCACCACCCCGACAACGGGCTGTCTCTCCAGCAACTTCAATTTCCATCTCACCCTCGACGACGACGACGAATTCATCAGTATCGTGGGTAAAATCAGCCCACTCCTGACCGGCAGGGTCGCGGAAAACGCCGAAGGAAAAATCCGGAAAGTCAGCAATTACGGCATTTTGGGAGACGGGCAGCGGATAGGCCGCCTTGTGAAATACTGTGCTCATGCCGCGCAATCCTCCAGCAAATCGCCCAGATAGGCACGAGCGGGCTCATGGGCGAGAAGCCGGGAATAATCCGGCAGAGTTGTCACGGTGCCCTTATTGACGAAGACAAAGCTTTCACAGATTTCCTGGATGATTTCGAGATGGAACCGTTCATTGGGATGAACGCACAAGAACACAAGCCGACCCTCGTCGCGCAAGCGACTGAAGAAATCCAGCATGAAGCCGATATAGCCATCCTGGGTATTGAACTGCGGCTCATCAAAAAGATGCAGCATCGGATAGTCAGACCCAGCAGGCTCCATGAGCATATTGGGCTTCCAGGACCTGAAATGCCGCACCTGGTAGGACTGGTGATAGTGAATCGCCAGACGGTCTCGCTGATCGGTGCGAACTCTGTGAATGTTGCGACCCGCGATCCTCACTTCGCCGGATGTGACCGCGTTAGAGCCGGTAATAAGTTCGAACAGGGTGGTCTTGCCGGATCCATTCGGACCCAACATGCCAACGATCTCCGGCTTATCGACAGCGAAATCTGCGGTCAGCCGGAAGCTCGGCGCCCGGTCAAAGTGGCTCCTGGTGTAGATTTTCTCGAGGTTTCTCACTTCAAGCATCGCGGTCATCTTTCACATCCCGATCAAGCGTCGGCGCAACGGCGCGTTGTCCAGCAGCTCTTGCGCTGCACCTTCGTGAAGAATGCGCCCGCGATCCATCACGTACACACGGTCGGACACCTCCAGAGCCGCCAGGGCATTTTGCTCTACGATTAGGCTGGAAATACCTGCACCCTTCAAGCGGGTGACAGTCCGCATGACATCCTGCACGATTTTCGGAGCGAGCCCCTGGCTTGGTTCATCAAACAGGACGAGTCCCGGAGAGCCGAGAAGCGCCCGGCTGATCGCGACCATCTGCAATTCACCCCCGGACATGTTCTCGCATTCACGACCGAGCAGGTGTTCAAGCGCAGGAAAAATTTCGACCACTTCTGCTTCCGTCCAACTGCGGAACCGCGTTTTGCGTATGCCCAGCGCAAGATTGCGCTTCCCGTTCAGCGAAGGGAAAACGCGGCGGTCATCCGGCACCCACGAGATTCCGAGCCTCGAAATCCGGTGCGTGGGCATATGCGTGAGGTCGTGCCCTTCGAAGCTGATCCGGCCGGATCGCGGATGCGACAGTCCCAGAATAGAGCGGATTGTCGTGGTCTTGCCAGCGCCATTCGGGCCCAAAAGACTTACGACCTCGGCCTCCCCGACCTCGATACTAGTGCCAAAAAGCGCCTGCGTCTCGCCGTAAAAAGTCTCAATGTTCTCGACTTTCAGCATCAGGCAACCTCCCCCAAAGCCGAGCGTGCTACCCATTTGTTGACCTGCAACTGATCTGGTGTGTTCTCGTCGATGACCTGACCCCAGTGGATCACCGAAATGCGGTCAGCAAGTTCGAAGAGAAAGCGCATGTCATGCTCGATCAGCACGATGGTGTAGCGGCTGCGAAGTTTGCGGATCAGCCCCGCGAGCGCCAGTGTTGCATCCGTTCCCAGACCCGAGGTTGGTTCGTCCAGAAAAACGATCCGCGGCTCCGGCGCCAAGGCCACCGCGATCTCCAGTGCCCGTCGTTCGCCATATGGCAAATCGGCCGCCTTTTCCCACGCTCGGTGCGCCAAACCCACCTGATCGAGAACCGCCATCGCCTTATCGATGAGCTTGTTGTCGTTGAATACGGCCCGTAGCGGATTCAATCCGCTCTCGCGAAATTGTTTCAACGCAAGAATGACATTTTCAATGACCACCGTGTCATCGAACAGGTTCATGATCTGGAATGAGCGTGAAATTCCAAGCCGTGCAATCTGGTGCGGTTTCTTGCCGGTAATCTCCCTGCCCTCGAAAGTGATCCGCCCACCATCGGGTTTGTGATGACCCGTCAGGACATGAAAACAGGTGGTCTTTCCCGCACCGTTGGGGCCCATGATGCCGTGCACGCTACCTTCCTCAATCGAAAGGCTGACGTTTTCCAAAACAACACGCGCGCCAAAGCGTTTCCGCAGGTTTTCTGCTGTAAAGAGAGCCATACTCAGGCCTCCTTTCGGATTGTAGCCACGCCCGGTTCGGACTGCCTGTGAAGGCGGGTGCGAAGGACATGAAGCAGACCGGCCAGACCTTCAGGTCGGGTCATCACCACGAGCACGAACATCAGACCAAACCAGAGGAGCCAGGTTTCTGTCAGGCCTCCGATGATGTCCCGGGCTACAAAATAAAGGATTACGCCGAGCACTGGACCCCAGAAGCTGACGAGGCCTCCGCCGATGAGGACCATCATGACAATCAAGCCGGACTGGTGCAGGCTCATCACATCCGGATAAGCCCCCTCCTGAGCCATTGAGAACAATCCGCCTGCCAGACCAGCAAAGGCTGTCGACAGAATGAAAGTCAGCCATTTGATTAGCCACACATTGTAACCGACGAAGCGCGCGCGGGTTTCGTTCTGACGAATTGCCTGCAGGACCCGCCCGAAGGGTGCATTGACCACCCGCCAAAGCACGACGACTATGATTGCCAGAATAGCGGCCACGAACCAGTACAGGGAGTAATTGTCCGCAAGACTGTAACGGATCGGCCCCAAGACAAAATCCGGACGAGGAATGCCGAGCAGACCATCTTCCCCTCCCGTGACATTGTGCAGCTTGATCGAACAGAACCAGACAATCTGGCCGAACCCAATTGTCATCAGTGCATAGTATATGCCGCGACGGTGCGACAGAAAGGCGCCGACAATGGCTCCGGCCACGGATGCCGCGACGATGGCAGCCAGAAGACCTCCCCAGAGGCTCACTATGACTTCCTGCTGGAACAGGCCAAAAGCGTAGGCGCCAATCCCAAGATAGGCTCCATGCCCAAACGAATGCAGGCCGATATACCCGAAGAGCAGATTGAACCCCAGGGCGAAGATCAGCCAAATCGCCACCTCAATACCAAGATATTGATAGAGCCCGATTGCCGGCAGCCAGAACGGAGCCGTTGCCAACGCCAGCATGAATAGACCCATGGCCGGGGTTATCGGCGAACCGCCGCGCGCTGGAATGTCGCTGAGTGTGATCATTCTCATCGTTTAATTCTCCAGGGCGGACTTGCGACCGAGAAGACCGCGCGAGCGGAAGCCGACGATTGCAATCAGAAGCAGATACATTGACAACATTGACCAGGCGGGCGCGTAGGCACCCGTGATGCCGACGGAGAGCCCGACCAGCAGCGCAGCTATGACCGCACCCCAGAAACTGCCGACCCCGCCAATGACGATGATCAGGAATGCTGGAATGATCACATCGATACCGATATGCGGCCGTAAGCCCCAGATTGGCGCCATCACCACCCCAGCCAGCGCGGCGAGCGAAGCACCGAAGCCGAAAACCAACAGCCGCAGCTTCGATAGATCGTATCCCAGCGCACGAACCATCTCACTGTCGTGGGCTCCCGCCTTGATTGTCGCACCATAAGGGGTACGCTCAAGGAACAACCAGACTAGGCCTATGACCAAGATCGCGAACCCGGCCGCAAAGAACTTGTAGGTCGAGAAAATCAGCCCCCCCATGAAGAAGGCGCCGTTGAGCGCCTGTGGAACAGTAAGGCTTTGCTCGCCTGTACCCCAGATCAGCCGGATCAGCTCTTCAATGACGAGCGCAGCGCCAAATGTGAGAAGCAATCCGTACAAAGGCGGCTTGCCATATGTTGGACGCAGGCAAAGTTCGAGCGCCATTCCAGCAAGGGCCGCCAGAAGGGGTCCGGCCACCACACCAAACGCATAGCGAGTGGAGATCGGCAGATCCCCCCACCACATGCCGAACCCGGTCGAACCGAACCAGTCACCACCAATGGTGGTCATGGCAAAATAGGCGCCGAGCGCAAACAGAGCGCCATGAGCAAGGTTGATCACCTCCATCACCCCAACGATCAGCGTGAAGCCAAGGGCAATCAGTGCAAACAGCAGTCCGAGCGTGAGCCCGTTCACAATGTGAGGAATGAGTTCGATCATGGAAGCCTCGTAGGCCCATCCATTTGGGCAAGAACGTTTGCGCGGTCGGACAGGGTTGATTGCCCAAGCTATCCGGCCACGCGCTATCCACCTGCGTCATGCATCAAAGCTGGGGGTATCGTCGTAGCTTTCGAGCTTGCAGCTGGCGAGGCTATCCTCATCACGCACCGCCTCAGGAGCCGAGCTTGTCTGAATCTTGAACAAGTCGTCGTCCTCGCTTGGTGCCGGGTTCCCGGTGGCCAAGTAAATCGTCTGCTGAACCTGATGGGTGTTCGGATCGATTACAGCATCATGGTGCTGCATCCGGCTTTCCGCAGACATGACGTGCCCCTCAAGCTGCTTTATCACCGCGATGTTATTTGTCGTGCCCGCACGCTCGATCGCTTCAATCAGGTTTTTGGTCGCCATGTAACCATTGTAGAAAACGTTGCCGGGAACGCGCATCGATGTTTCGGGATACATCGTCTTGTATTTGTCGACGAATTCCTTCACCCCCGGCAGATCCAGCTTGTAGTACCAGGTCGTTCCGAAAACACCGAAAAGGTTTTCGGCCGGCAGACCGTAGATATCAGGCCAATCCTGCTGGTTGTTGATCCAGGCGATTTTGTCACCCATGCCAAGTTGCGCCACCTGTTGGCGAAGGGCAATTTGGTCGTCCCCGCCAACCGCAGCCGCGACCACGTTTGGATTGGCCTGCTGGATCTTCAGAAGGGCTGCGGTGAAATCCCGTGTTCCCTGTGGCACCAGAATTTCGTCAACGACCGACCCGCCATACTGATCGATGAGCGCACGGGTAGCGCGCGCCGTATCATGGCCCCAAACGTAATCATTGGTCAGCAACATAATCTCGCCGCCATACGCCTCGATAGAGTTCTTGATAGCCGCTTTGGAAAAGTTGGCGCCATTGCCGTCCCAGACGAATTTCACGCGGTGGCAGTTTTCACCCGACTCCGTTGGCGAAGACGAATTTGTGTTCATGTAGATAACGCCATAGCGCTGTGCCACTTGGCTGATTGCATTGGCGACCCCGGAACTGACTGCGCCTATCAGGAACCCGCAATCCTCACGGGTAATCATGCGCTCGGCGACGCGGCTTCCGGTGGCGGCAGTCGTTTCGGTATCAAGGTGCACTGTTTCAATCTGCCGGCCAAGAACACCGCCAACTGCATTCGCTTCCGCTATCGCCATCAACATGCCGCGGCGATCGGACGCGCCGGAGTTGGCGTACTGACCGCTGGCATCGGATGTCAGACCAATCCTTATCGGCTTGTCGGTCGCCTGCGCGTAGACGCGATTGTATTTCCAAGGCCCGTAAAGGGCACTCAGGCCACCGGCAGCTGCAGCAGTCCGCAGCATGCCCCGGCGCGTGAATTTCGAATTGGACATTGTTTCCTCCCAAAAACGAGACCGCCCATCGCGGGCAATAGAAGGCCCTCCGAGACCCCTCCTCTGGTCAATAGAAAACCTTGTCACTACAATTAAAAATATTTTCTATTCAGGTCAAGAAAAAATTTTTCTGACCGATAGAAAGCATTTTCGCATTTACCAATTTGTGCTAATGGGGATTCCATGAACCAGAGATCCAAGCCACAGACACCCGAAAGCGGCGAGACATTCGATGCGCTTAGACAGCGAATTCGCGATCGCTTTCCAACTCTCAGCCCGCATCTGCAGCGTATTGCACGCGCCTCGCTTGAGGAAACAAATGCATTTGCCCTCAACACCACGCCGGTCATAGCCGGCGAACTGGGAATCCAGCCGTCCACCTTGATTCGTTTTGCCAAGGAATTCGGTTACGCCGGGTTCTCCGATTTACAGCGAGTTTTCAGGCAGCGCCTTATCGAGGGCCAGGTTAATGTCCGCAATGAGGTCATGGCTCGGGATGAAGCAACTGCGCCGCTGGATACGAGAGCTGCCTTTGAGGCCTGTTTGAAAGCCCACAAAGAGGCTATCGAGCGTCTGGAGCGTGAATGCGACCATGAGACCCTGAACCGAGCTATCCATACCATGCGCAAGGCTGGTCACGTCTATGTTGCAGGCCTGAGGCGTTCGCGTCCGATCGCCGACTATTTTCATTATGGCATGATCCGCGGTGAGAAAGCGTGTTCAATGCTGGACTTCGCCGGCGGGATGGCCGGACCTCAGATTGCCACCATGAAACCTGACGACGTTCTCTTCGCTATTGCATTTCCACCATACTCACAGCCTGTGGTGGATATTGTGCTTGATGCACACGTCTCAGGGCGCAGAGTAATCGCCATGACGGATAGCGCTGACAGCCCATTGGCGACCTACGCCGAACTTGCATTGCTGCTGGGTGCAGACACTGCAGCCCAGTTGCAGCCGATTTCGGGCGCATTGGCATTGGTCCAGAACCTTGTGATGGCGATTACCCGGCACGCCTAGAATGCGCGAAGAGCGCGGCGGCCGCATCTGCATCGCGGCGCTCAGGGCATTGCCAAGTTGTTTGAGCGTCGCATTTCAGGTATCGAGGCGCAATGAATTTTCTGAGCGCTTTTCCCCGGTTGAAAGGTTTCGTTTTCCACGTGAGATCGTCGCTTACGCAGTGTGGGCCTATCACCGGTTTGCTTTGAGCACCGCCGATGTGGAAGATCTGCTTGCTGAACGCGGCGTCATCGTCAGCCGGGAAACCGTTCGCCTGTGGATCAACCGTTTTGCCGCCATTTTGCCACCTGCATTCGCAGGGACCGACCAAAGCTGAATGACAAGTGGCATATGGACGAGGTCCTCATTGCGATCGGCGGCAAGATATTCTGGCTCTGGCGTGCTATAGATGCTGACGTTGATGTTCTCGACTGTTGATTTGTGTTGAGAATTGACCCGTCTTTGATTTATGTGACAGCGGTTTCCCGCGATCAAGATTTTGGTTTTCTGGTCTCTTTTTCGGGGTGGTTTGCGGTTGAGTTTTTGA
>JBNLGT010000050.1:0-22471 GCA_050306195.1 Ensifer sp. | reverse complement strand
GTTGCCGCTGACCCGCCTGAGGCGGTGATCCTGAAGGCGGTAGAGCAGGCAAGGGCCGGGAATATAGATGGTGTTGTGGGGCTCGGTGGTGGTTCGTCGTTGGATGTGGCCAAGCTTGTTGCCCTGCTGACACCGGGTGCGGAAGAATTGAAGGATGTCTATGGCGTTGGCAATGCAAAGGGACCGCGTTTGCCGTTGATATTGGTGCCGACAACAGCGGGGACTGGTTCGGAGGTAACGCCAATTTCGATTGTCACGACCGGCACGAATGAAAAAATGGGTGTGGTTTCGCCAGTTATTCTCCCCGATATAGCGCTTCTTGACCCCGAGCTGACCTATGGCCTGCCGCCGCATATTACGGCGGCCACTGGAATTGACGCCATGGTGCACGCTATTGAAGCCTATGCCTCGGCCAGCCCGAATAATAACCCTGTCTCCAGAATGCTGGCCGTGCAGGCGTTGACGCTGATGGGGCGGTCGATCCTGAAGGCTGTTCACGAGGGAACAGACAGTGAAGCGCGTTCGGACATGCTGCTTGGCTCGATGCTGGCGGGGCAGGCATTTGCCAATTCGCCGGTGGCCGCCGTTCACGCATTGGCCTATCCGCTTGGCGGTCATTTCCACATTCCACATGGCCTTTCGAACGCTCTCGTTTTGCCGCATGTGCTGCGCTTCAATGCCGTGACGGCGCCTCAACCCTATGCCGAACTTGCGCCTTTTGTGTTCCCTGAGCTTGCCAAGCTTGAGGGGCAGGAGCGTGCAGCTGCGTTTTGTGACAAGCTTGCCGAGCTTTCGCTTCAATGCGGTTTGGAGCCCAATTTGCGGGCCATGAATATTCCCGAAGATGTTTTGCCGAGGCTTGCTGCCGATGCGATGAACCAGACGCGTTTGCTGGTCAATAATCCGCGTCCCGTGAGTGAGGCGGATGCGCTGGCGATTTATCGCGCTGCTTATTGAGGCTTTGTCCTAAAGACGGAGCGCATCTTTCAAGGTGCGCTCTTCTCCATTGCGCAGGTCAAGGTCGGCCTCAATGTGATTGATGTGGTGGAGCATGAGTTCCGTGGCCCGAGCGAGGTCTTTTTGCTCAAGTGCATCCAGAATATTAGCATGTTCGTCGTGGCCGCAACTCGAGACGCCGGAACGGCCATAGAGTGCGATGACCAGCGATGAGCGGGCAACAAGCTCTCCCATGAATTTTTCAAGGATGACATTGCCGGCGACATGGGCGAGCATCAGATGAAAGTCGCCGGAAGCCTTGATCTCTGCGCGCCTCGCCTCGGGGCCGCGTTCATTGCGCACGCGTGTCTCTTCCTGCAATTGGGCTCGGAAGGCCTCAATGTCTTTTGGCTTCAGGTTTTTGGCCGCACCTTCTAGAATACCGATCTCAATCAGGCGTCGTGTTTCAAAAACCTGACGCGCCTCATCGGGCGATGGATTGGATACGGAAGCGCCACGATTTCGTTCACTGGTGACCAGGCCCTCAAATGTCAGCATCTGCAACGCGTGCCGAACGACTGTGCGGCTGACATTAAACAATGCGCCGACCTCCGATTCCGATAGTTTGGTGCCGGGAGCTAGCCGTCGGTCCACGATGGCATCGCGAAGGGCGTCGCGAATGGCTGTCGCGCGGTCTTCCTGGTTGGCGTCAGTGCTGGCCTGACCAGCAAATTTCATGTCCATGGTATTCAATCCAAATTTGCTTCTTTATGCAGCCGAAACGCGAGATATTCAATACCACCAGATTGGGTCGAATCCATTACTTCATTTTTTGTGCTCAAAAATTTACAAAATTGTATCCAATATTATATTTATATCGAATTCACTCGATGCATTTCTGTGCATTCATATGATGCAATTTTGTGCATGCATAATTTTTGATATTTTGCATATTGCTGCATTGCGGAATAATCCCAAATAATTCCATCGACTTAGAGCCATTTGGCGAAATTGGCACGGCATCTGCATGACCTCTTGTGACGCGCAGCAGGGGTAAGCATGACAAAAGCCGCAGAAATCGAACTGGCAGCTGTAACCAAGGCCTATGGCCCGACAATTGCAGTGCACGGGATCAGTCTAAAGATCCCGGCCGGTTCCTATTCATGCCTTCTCGGCCCATCAGGGTGCGGAAAATCGACCACACTACGCATGATTGCTGGGCATGAAGAGATCACGGATGGTGATATCATGCTGGCAAACAAGATCGTCAATGATCTGCCGCCGGCCAAACGTGGCACTGCAATGATGTTTCAGTCCTATGCTCTGTTTCCGCATCTCGATCTCGTCGACAATGTTGCCTTCAGTCTCAAGATGAAGGGTGTGGCGAAGGAGACGCGGCGGGTCGAGGCCATGGACATGCTGACCCGCATGCAGCTTGAACCCTATGCGACACGCAAGCCAGCGCAACTATCCGGCGGGCAGCAGCAACGCGTAGCCTTGGCGCGTGCGCTGATCACGAGGCCGCAGGCGTTGCTGCTTGATGAACCACTATCTGCGCTTGATCCCTTCCTGAAGGTTCGCATGCGGGCGGAGCTGAAAAGCCTCCAAACCTCGCTTGGCATGACCTTTGTTCACGTAACACACAGTCAGGACGAGGCCATGGCGCTTGCCGATATGATCGTGGTGATGAATGACGGTCGCATTGAGCAGGCGGCAAGCCCTCGAATGGTGTTTGAAAAACCTGCGACTGCATTCGTTGCGCGCTTCATGGGAAACCACAATGTCATCTCGGGCCGCGTAAGAGAGCGAGGCGACGGGAAAGTTCTTCTTGATGTCACGGGTGGCGGCGTCTTTTGGGCCGTTGGAACGGTTCCTGCCGATGAAGACGAAGTCGACATTGCCATTCGTACTGACCACGTTCGCATCGCCGAGAAGGAAGCGCCGGGACTTGGTTTTACCGGCATTGTCACAAATGTCGAAGATCTGGGCGCGACTGTGAAACTGACCGTGCGTGGACCTGGTGTCGAGGATTTTACGGCGATCCTTCGCGATGCCGACTACTTCGCAAAACCGGCCAAGGTCGGTGATGCGGTGCCGCTCTCCTGGGGCGGGCCGGAAGCGACCGTTCTGGGTCGCCTCAAAAAGTAACGCATTCAAGAAAAACCTTCAGAGGAGAATTTGGAAATGACAGATAACGTCAAAAATACAAAAGCGCCGAAAGGTATTACCCGTCGTTCGCTGCTGAAGACGGGTGCGGCCGTTGCAGGCGCCGCCGCCGGTTCCGGTGTGATCACCGGCTTCCCCACCATTTGGGCGCAGAACCCGATCACGCTTCGTCAGATTGGAACGGGTGTTTCCAACATCAATGCCATTGCGGAGAAGTGCAAGGAAGATCTGGGTATTACGCTGGAAATGACGGCGCTTGATTCCGACGCCGCTGCGCAGCGTACAGTAACGCAGCCCAACTCATACGATATTGCGGATATCGAATACTGGATCCTAAAGAAGGTTTTCCCAGCCGGTGTGATCCAGCCGATGGATACCTCCAAGTTGAAATTTTATGACAAGATCGTTCCGCTTTTCAAGACCGGCAAGTTGACGCCCGACAGCGTGATTGCGCAGGGGACTGCACCACATACGGTCGGCTATGTTGAAGCGCCGGATTCAAAGGAGTTTGCCAAGGGTGAAACCGGTTGGTTCACAATGGTGCCGACCATCTACAATGCCGACACATTGGGCATTCGCCCCGACCTTGTCGGTCGTGAAATTTCCACGTGGGCCGATATTCTTGATCCGGCATTCAAGGGCAAGACGTCGATCCTCAACATCCCGTCCATCGGCATCATGGATGCGGCCATGATTATGGAAGCCGCAGGCGAGATCAAATATGCCGATAAGGGCAATATGACGAAGGAAGAGATCGACAAGACGATCGATTTCCTCATCAAGATCAAGCAGGGCGGTCAGTTCCGCGCCTTCTGGAAGTCCTTTGATGAATCCGTCAACCTCATGGCTTCCGGGGAAGTGGTGATCCAGTCCATGTGGTCGCCTGCTGTCGCAGCTGTTCGCTCCAAGGGCATTGCCTGCAAGTACCAGCCGCTGAAGGAAGGTTATCGCTCATGGGGCGGCGGCTTAGGCCTTGCCTCACACCTTTCCGGCGCACAGCTCGACGCAGCTTACGAATATATCAACTGGTACACGTCTGGCTGGGTCGGCGGCTATCTCAACCGTCAGGGCTACTATTCAGCCTGCATGGAAACGGCCAAGGAATATATGTCCGCCGACGAATGGGGCTACTGGATCGAAGGCAAGCCTGCGCAGGGCGATATCCTTTCGCCAGAAGGTCAGGTTATGGAGAAGGCAGGGGCTGTTCGCGATGGTGGGTCGTTCCTGGAGCGTATGGGGCATGTTGCCTGCTGGAACTCCGTGATGGACGAGGACCGCTACATGGTTCGCCGCTGGAACGAATTTATCGCCGCGTAAACACGAGAAAACTGGCGCGGTTGTCGGAGAGGGAGAGCCTTCACCAAAACCAACCGCGCCAGGAGCCAGTTCCCATCCACTGGCTCACACCATGCCTTCTCCCGGCAGAGTTTCCCGGGGGAAGGCGTGCAGAAACGGAGCGCAACATGATGACCACATCGGCGGAAATGAGAGGCGGCAGCATAACGCGAAGGAGAAAACCATTCTCATTGGCGTCCATCGCGGCCTATCTGCAGGCGCTGCCGCTGGCTATCATTCTGGGTGCGTTTCTCTTTCTGCCTATCGCCATGATCGTCGCCGTCAGCTTCTGGGATTATGATTTCGCCCGGATGTATCCGGATTTCATTACGCTCAATTACGAAGACACGCTCGGTTCCTGGGTGACTTGGAAAACCTATCTCAACACGCTCAAATATGCGGTGATCGTTTGGGCGGTAACGCTGTTTATTGGGTTCTGGGTTGCCTATTTTCTGGCGTTCCATGTGCGCAGCACGGCCATGCAGATGGTTCTCTTCCTCGTTTGCACCGTGCCGTTCCTCACCTCCAATATCATCCGCATGATTTCCTGGATCCCGGTGCTTGGACGCAATGGCCTCGTCAATTCCGCGCTGGTGAATATGGGCATCGTGCCAAAGCCCATCGAATGGCTGCTTTATTCCGATTTCGCGGTGGTTCTCGCTATGGTGCATCTCTACACGCTTTTCATGGTGACGCCGATTTTCAACACGTTGATGCGTATCGACCGTTCCTTGGTTGAGGCTGCGCGCGATGCGGGCGCCACGGGTTGGCAGACACTCACCAATGTCATTATCCCGCTGGCCAAGCCCGGCATGGCAATCGGCACGATCTTCGTCGTGACTCTGGTGATGGCGGATTTCATCACCGTTCAGGTCATGTCCGGCGGACAGAGCGCATCCGTTGCGCTGATGATGAAAAACGAGATGTCCTTGTTGCAATATCCCGCCGCCGCCGCGAATGCGGTGGTTCTGCTCGTTCTCGTGCTGGTCATGGTTGCGGGCATTCTGCGGGTCGTTGATATCCGCAAGGAGCTTTGAAATGGGCGGGGAAAAAAGAACATTTGAATTCTATATCCTGGCGGCCTTTTTCACGGTCTTCGTGCTTTTTCTCTACGGGCCCATGTCCGCCATTTTCATTCTGTCTTTTCAGGGGCCGAATGGCGGATTGACCTTCCCGTTAAACGGCATGTCCGTGCATTGGTTTGGAAACCTGTTTGAAACGCAGGCGGTTGGCGATTTTGGTGGTTCTTTTCGCCGTTCTTTCTCGCTTGGTTTCATGGTGATGATTGTCACGGTTGGCGTTTCCCTGTTGGCTGGTCTCGCCTTTCGCCGCAAATTTGCAGGCTCCACGCTGCTTTTTTATCTGGCGATTGCCAGTCTCGTTGTGCCGTCGATTATTGTTTCGCTCGGCATCGGCGTTGTCTTCCAACAATTCGGGCTTCAACCTTCATGGTATACCTCGGCATTCGGAGCGCATCTGACCTGGACCCTGCCTTTTGGGGTGTTGATCATGTTTGCGGTCTTCAATCGCTTCTCCCCCGCCTATGAAGAGGCCGCGCGGGATCTGGGCGCGACGCCCTGGCAGACATTCCTTCACGTGGTTTTGCCAATGATTGCTCCGAGCCTCATCGGTGTGGGGCTGTTCGGCTTCACACTCTCCTATGATGAATTTGCCCGTACATTGATGACTTCGGGCACCTATAACACCCTGCCGCTCGAGATTTTTGGCATGACAACCAATGTTACCACACCGGTACTTTACGCGTTGGGGACGGTGACAACGGTTTTCTCGCTGGTCGTTATCGGCTCCATGCTCGGGTTGATTTATTACATGAACCGCAAGCGGATGCGGGGATAGGCCCACAATGAAGCTTCTCGTTGTCAATCCCAATACGACCGCCAGCATGACGGCAACAATCGCAGATGCTGCGATGCGTGTTCGTAATCCCTCAACGGAAATTTTGGCGGTGACGTCATCGATGGGGCCGGTTTCCATTGAAGGCTATTATGATGAGGCGCTCGCCGTGCCCGGACTGCTTCTGGAAATTGCAAAGGGTGAGCGTGAGGGCGCGGACGCAGCCATCATTGCCTGTTTCGATGACACCGGGCTTGATGCATCGCGTGCTCTTGCCAATGTGCCGGTGATCGGAATTTGCGAAGCGGCCATGGCTTCTGCCTCCTTTATCGCCAACAAATTTACCGTTGTGACCACGATGGAACGATCGCGCCTTCCGGTGGAAGCTAATGTTCGCCGATACGGTATGGGCGAGCGATGCAACGTGCGCGCTGCCGATATTGCCGTTTTGTCGCTTGAAGACCCACAGTCGAATGCGCGCGACCGGTTGCGCAACGAAATTGCCGTGGCGCTGAGAGAGGATAAAGCCGAAGCCATTGTACTTGGATGTGCAGGGATGGCGGATTTGGTGATGGATTTGCGCGCCGAATTCGGTGTGCCGGTCATCGATGGTGTGGCCGCTGCCGTCAAGCAGGCTGAAGCTCTCCACAGTCTGGGTCTATCCACCTCCAAACATGGCCCCTATGCGAATCCGATCAAAAAAGATTATTCTGGCCTCATGGAACGCTTTGCCCCTGCCAGAATCGCTACGGAATGAATGTTGAAACACGTGTATTGATGGCAGAAGAAGTTCGGTTGCTTGTCGACTGGGCTGGCGCCGAAGGCTGGAACCCGTCGTCTGCAGACGACGACGCATTTCGCGCTGCTGATCCCGAGGGATTTATCGGGTGCTTTGTCGATGGAAAGCTTGTGGCCGGCATTTCGGCTGTGGCCTACAGCGCGAGTTTCGGTTTTATCGGGCTCTATATTTGCCATCCGGATTATCGTGGACAGGGCTTTGGAATGCGCGTTTGGCAGGCCGGCATGGCGCGGCTTGCGGGGCGTACAATCGGGTTGGATGGCGTGCCGGAGCAGCAGGCCAATTACGCCAATATGGGATTTGTGAAGGCTTATGAAACCGTTCGCTGGAGCGGGCCCGCAAAGACTATTTGCGGGGGTTCTATTTTTGCAACCCCGGTAAAGCCGGGTCAACTGGATGAGATTAGCGCTTTTGATGCCCGCTTTTTCCCAGACGAGCGGCGTGACTTCCTGAAAAGCTGGCTGTCTGCCCCCCGCAAGGCTTTTGTGGTGGCGAAAAAGAGTCCATTGGACGGATACGCGGTGCTTCGCAAATGCGCCGTGGGCTACAAGTTGGGCCCGCTTTTTGCGAATGATTTTGAAACGTCGGTGCAATTGCTGGCCGCATGCGCAAATGCCGCAGGTGACAGTGAGCTTCATATCGACGTTCCTGTTTCCCAGATAAAATTTGCCGAATGTCTTTCAGGATGCGGATTTTCTCAGGGCTTCGAGACAGCGCGTATGTATTTCGGCCCGGCTCCACAGATCGACATGAGCGGTGTTTTTGCTATTACGACACTGGAACTCGGTTAGGCTCAGGACCTATTATTTGGAGTTGATTTTCCGCCATATTGCGTATGCGAAGAAAAGGAGCTTGCGGCGTCTACTGGCTTTTGTATGGTAACTTTTCGAAATGGTTCGCAACGCGCACGGTGCTAACGAGAGGCCGCAAATGATCGGGACACCCTATCTTCTTTTCCTGGGCGATGCGCCCGATCAATTGGCAGCGAAAGTGGCGCAGGGGATCAAGGATTGGCGTCCGGAATTCGCAATGGGTCAATTGCGGCTGGAGGGGTGCAAGGCGGATATGATGCTGCCTGACCTGACGATTGCGGAAGCGGTTGAGAAGGGTGTGAAGACACTGGTGATCGGTGTGGCGAACCGGGGCGGTATTATCTCGCCATCGTGGAAAGCCGTTCTCATTGAGGCGCTGGAAGCCGGGCTTGATATCGCCTCCGGATTGCACAACCTGCTACGTGATGAAGCTGATCTGGCTGCAAAGGCCAAGGCGTTGGGCCGCAGCTTGCATGATGTGCGAATTCCTTCCGTCAAATACCCGATTGCAAACGGCAAGAAGCGCAGCGGTAGGAGGCTTCTGGCTGTTGGTACGGATTGTTCGGTTGGTAAGATGTACACCGCCCTTTGCATGGAAAAGGCTATGCATGCCAAAGGCATGGAAGCGAGTTTCCGGGCAACGGGACAGACAGGCATTTTGATTACCGGAGATGGTGTGCCGCTCGATGCGGTTGTTGCCGATTTCATGGCGGGATCGATCGAATATCTGACGCCCGACAACGATGCGGATCACTGGGATCTGATTGAAGGGCAGGGCAGCCTGTTTCATGCGTCCTATTCGGGCGTAACACTGGCTCTTATGCATGGCGGGCAACCCGATGCGCTTGTGCTCTGTCACGAGCCAAACCGTCCGCATATGCGGGGCCTGCCCGACTATCAACTTCCAAGTCTTGAACAGCTGCGTGAGACGGCGCTGATGATGGCGCGCATTGTCAATCCGGATTGCAAGGTCGTTGGTGTCTCACTGAATACCTCCGCCATGTCGGATGAAGAAGCTCTTGCCTATTGCAATGAGGTGGAGGCACGAATGGGGCTGCCCACTGTTGATCCGTTCCGCCATGGCGCTGAACGTCTGGCTGAGGCATTGGCTTCGTTATGAGCCACCGGATACTCAGTGTTCGCGAAGAGGTTTTTCCGATTGCAGGAACCTTTACGATTTCGCGCGGGTCACGCACGGAAATTCGTGTCGTGACGGTAGAAGTCACGGATGGAGGATGCAGGGGGCGTGGAGAATGCGTTCCCTATGCACGCTACGGCGAAACGGTAGACAGTGTTATCGGTCAGATACGGTCTCTAGAAGATGAGTTGTCGGCGGGTCTGGATCGGCATGCGCTACAAATGCGATTGCCTGCCGGTGCGGCGCGCAATGCACTGGATTGTGCGCTTTGGGACCTTGAAGCCAAACAGAAAGGCACGTCGGTGTGGCAACTTGCCGGGCTTGCGCAGCCTAGGCAGCTGACGACAGCCTATACACTGTCTCTGGCTACGCCTGAAAAGATGCAAGCACAGGCCGCACAAAATGCGCACCGCCCGCTACTAAAGGTCAAACTCGGCGCTGACGGTGATCTGGAAAGAATTGAGGCTGTGCGGGCTGGCGCACCAACATCGACGATCATCGTGGACGCGAACGAAGGCTGGACCGCTGAGGATTACAATGCTCTTGCCCCGCAATTTGTACGACTGGGCGTGGCGATGGTGGAGCAGCCCTTGCCTGCGGCGGATGACGAGGCGCTGCGACATCTGGCGCGACCGTTGCCCGTTTGTGCGGACGAAAGCTGTCACGACCGGTCATCGCTGGAAAAGCTCGCAGGCAAATATGATCTTATCAACATCAAGATCGACAAAACCGGTGGTTTGACCGAAGCGCTGGCGCTGAAGGCGGAGGCGGAAGCTGCGGGCTTCGGCATCATGGTTGGCTGCATGCTGGGCACCTCTCTTGCCATGGCTCCCGCCACATTGGTTGCGCAGGATGTCGCCTATGTTGATCTCGATGGGCCGCTGCTTTTGGCGGCAGACCGAGATCCGCCACTCCAATTCAATGGGTCGCTGATTGATCCATCACAACCTGAACTCTGGGGCTAAATCTGATGCGTATAGTCTATGTCAACGGCGACTACCTGCCGGAAAATGAAGCATGTGTTTCCGTCTTTGATCGTGGTTTTCTGTTTGCCGATGCTGTTTACGAAGTGACTTCGGTTCTTGATGGAAAGCTACTTGATTTTGCGGGACATTTTGAGAGGCTGAAGCGTTCTCTGAATGAACTGGATATGCCGTTTTCTATGACTGAAGACGAGTTGTTGGCGGTGCATCGTGAACTGGTCGCCCGGAACAATATTGAAGAAGGGCTGGTTTATCTGGAGGTTACCCGTGGGGTGGCTGATCGCGATTTTGTCTATCCTGATCGCTCGACGCCCAATACGATCGTTCTTTTCACTCAGGCGAAATCCCTGACCGGAAAACCCATCGAGGAACTGTCGATGAAGGTGATCACGGCTGAAGATTTGCGTTGGCAGCGATGCGATATCAAAACGGTCCAGCTTCTCTATCCCTCCATCGTCAAGAACATGGCCAAGAAGCAGGGAGCCGATGACGGCTGGCTGGTGCGCGATGGCGTCGTGACGGAGGGTTCTTCGAACAACGCTTATATTGTGACCGAGGATGGAACGATTGTGACGCGCGATCTTTCCAACAGCATATTGGCAGGTATTACCCGCAAGGCTGTGCTGGAATGCGCGCGCCAGCTTCAGATGAAGGTAGAAGAACGCCCGTTTACGGTGGAAGAGGCGAAAGCCGCGAAGGAGGCCTTTGTGTCTTCAGCGACCACATTCGTTTATCCGGTGGTGCAAATAGACGAAGCGGTCATCGGTGCTGGTAAAGCCGGGCCCGTAGCGGCCAAGCTGCGTGAGATCTATATCGAAAACAGTCGCGCTTCGGCGATTTGACAAGGATTGCGCGCCACTGCCCGCGATGTTGAAACTCGTGTTGCTACACGCTGGCAATGTGTGGGCAAAGGGTTAGTATAACTTGCAATGCGGAACTTGGCCCGGTTCGCTCCGTTGTGTCAGGGGGGACACGATGGGCCGGGCGTGACGAAGAATTCGGGAGGAATAATGAGCAAAGTCGCTTTCGTTGGTCTCGGCAATATGGGGCTACCCATGGCGGTGAACCTGGTCGCTGCAGGCCATGCTGTCATCGCCTTTGATACGCAGCCGACAGCTTTGGAAAAGGCGGCGGACGCCGGCATGAAAGGCGTGTCGAATATTGCGGAGGCGGTATCTGACGCGGAATTCATCATCACCATGCTGCCGAACGGGGCCATCGTTCTGAAGGTTTTTGAAGATATAATTGCAGCGGCGCAGGCCGGAGCAGTTGTCATCGATTCTTCAACGATCGATGTTGCCAGCGCACGTGTGGCGCATGAGCTGGCGGCAGGCGCTGGACTTAAAATGCTTGATGCCCCTGTTTCAGGTGGTATTGGCGGCGCTGCGGCTGGCACGCTGACGTTCATGGTCGGAGGTGAAAAAGACGCTTTTGACCGGGCACGCAGTATTCTTGATGTCATGGGCGGCAAGATCGTTCATTGCGGCGCGGGCGGGGCTGGGCAAGCCGCAAAAATTTGCAACAACATGCTCTTGGGTATTTCCATGATCGGGGCCTGTGAGGCATTTGCGCTTGCGGAAAAGCTTGGCCTTTCGGCCAATGCGGCCTTTGATGTTATATCCACGTCTTCGGGTTCGTGCTGGTCGGTGAATACCTATTGCCCCGTTCCAGGTGTCGGGCCGCAAACGCCTGCTGACAATGGTTATAAACCGGGTTTTGCTGCAGAACTGATGCTGAAGGATCTTGGCCTGTCGCAACAAGCAGCCTCCGAGGCAGGACAGGCAACGCCTATGGGCGAACATGCGTTGGCGCTCTACGAAACTTTTGTGAAAGAAGGCGGCGCTGGGCGGGATTTTTCGGCCATGATCGAGTATTTGAAAACAGCCGCGCGATAGAAAGCTAAGGCAGCGGGCTCAAGCAGCCCGCGCCTTCGTGATCATTTCAGCGGCCTTTTCAGCAATCATGATTGTAGGAGCGTTGGTGTTGCCGCCGATCAAGGTTGGCATGACGGAGGCATCCACCACGCGCAATGATTGGAGCCCGTGAACACGCAATTGTGGATCGACCACCGCTGTTTCGTCGGTTCCCATCTTGCAGGTACCGACCGGGTGATAGACCGTGTCCGCGCGTTCGCGAATGACGGCCTACCATTCTTTGTCGGTCATTCCGTCCCTGACACCAAAAAGCTCTTTCTGACGATATTTAGCCAACGGCTATGCCAGAAGGATATCGCGTGTCGCCTTGGCACCGGCGATCATGGTTTTCAGGTCCCGCTCGTCTGACAGATATTGCGGATCTATGCCGGGTGCGGCCAACGGGTCGCCAGACTGCAGGAAAACACGACCTCGGGAATAGGGGCGAAGCGCGCAAACGTGGCACGAAAACCCGTAGCCCGGATGCAATTTGCGGGCGTGATCATCCACAATGGAAATCACGAAGTGAATCTGCACATCAGGAAGTTCGAGAGCGGGATCGGTTTTGAAAAAACCTGCACCCTCGGCAAATGGCGTGGAGATCATGCCGGAGCCATCTTTGGCCCATCTGGCGATGTGTTTGATCAGATTGAAGGTTCCTGCTGCCCCGATGCCGAAATTGTCAGTGTCTTTCGACTTGAAGCCCTGAATGAAATCCAGATGATCCTGTAAATTCTGCCCTACACCAGGCAGGGCATGCTGCATTTCGATGCCATGTGGAGTTATGTCTTCAGAACGGCCGATGCCGGAAAGCTGCAATAGTTGAGGTGAACCAAATGCGCCGCTGGCGACAATCACCTCATGTCGTGCCATGACTTTGCTGTTGTTGCCTGCGCGCCGATATTCAACGCCCGCAGCTCGGTTGCCATCGAGGATGATACGCGTGGCGTGGGCCTTCGTGATCACGGAAAGGTTCTGGCGGCTCTTGATGACCGGATGCAGGTAGGCCGCCGCCGCCGAACAGCGTTCGCCACGCTTGGATACGTCATGAAACTGGGTCACCTGATAGTAGCCGAAGCCTTCGTTGTCGCCCGTGTTGAAATCCTCGCGGCGTCTGTGCTGCAAGCTTTCAGCCGCCTCGATGAAGGCTTCAGTCATGGGGCGAGGATTGCGCTGGTTGCTGACCTGAAGTGGCCCGTCATGCCCATGAAATTCGTTGCCTCCAACCTCGTTGTTTTCGGCGCGTTTGAAATAGGGAAGGACGGATTCCCAATCCCAGCCGGAACAGCCGAGTTCGGCCCATTTGTCATAATCAGCTCGGTGGCCACGTACATAAAGCATGGCGTTGATGGCTGAGGAACCGCCGAGCGCGCGTCCGCGGGGCTGATATCCGCGCCGCCCATTCAGCCCGGCCTGCGGGACTGTTTCAAAAGCCCAATTGTTGATCTTGCCGAAGCCTGGAAGCATGACAACGACGGCGGCTGGCGCGCGTACGATTATGCTGTCGCCGTTTCCTCCGGCTTCGAGCAGGCAGACTGTGGTATTCGGGTCTTCAGTCAGACGGGCGGCAAGTGTTGCTCCGGCGGAACCTCCGCCAATGATGACATAATCGAACTCCATGAACTCCCCCCCAAGAGACTCTTCATACCGGCATAAAACATCATATGCAGAGGTTTGCACAGGGGCGGAGGCCGCCTCGCGGTGTAAGGAATTTCCTGGAGTGTTTGGAGGTTGAGGCTGTCGGTTGTTGAGATGGGGCCTGACGAGACGCGGTGAGGGTCACGTCCCGTCAGGTTCCTTGTTGTCAGAGAACGGTATCAACGGCCTTTTTCAGGGCGGCCACCACTTGGTCGGCTTCGTTTTCAGTCAGGCAAAGTGGCGGGGCAAAGCCGATGATATCGCCTTGTGGCATGGCTCGGCCGATAACGCCCTCATTTAGCAAAGCGCCTGCAAGCGCATAGCCAATCTTTTTCGAGGGATCGAAGAATTTGCGGTTGTCGCGGTCTTCCACAAATTCCACCGCACAAAGCAGGCCTTCACCACGAATGTCGCCGACATTGGGATGATTCCCCAAGGCGTCCTTCAATGCGTTCTTGAAATAGGCCCCTGTCTTTCCGGCGTTGTCGACGAGGCCTAAGCTGTCGACGAGTTTCAGATTGGCGACGCCTGCCGCAGCGCCAATCGGGTGTGCAGAATAAGTCCAGCCATGACCAATTGGCCCAAATTCGTCCGTTCCCTGTTCGAGCACTTTCCAGACCCGGTCGGAGATGATGGAGCCGGAGAGCGGCGCGTAAGCCGAGGTCAGCCCCTTGGCGATTGTGATGAAGTCCGGCTCAATATCATAATGCAACGAACCGAACATGGAGCCGAGACGTCCGAAGCCGGTAACAACCTCGTCGGCAATCAGCAGGATATCGTACTTTCTCAAAACAGCCTGAATTGCCTGCCAGTAGCCTGCGGGCGGAGGCGTGAGGCCGCCGGTGCCGAGCGCTGGCTCACCGATAAAGGCAGCAATCGTGTCTGCCCCCTCGCTGGCAATCAGCTTTTCCAGCTCATCGGCACAGTAGGCGACAAAATCCGCCTCCGACATGGAAAGGTCGTCGCGGCGGAAATAGTCCGGGGCAACGGTGTGGTGCACCTTTTCAAGCGGCAGATCGAACTTTTTGTGAAACAGTTCAAGGCCCGTCAACGAGCCTGTCATGAGGCCGGAGCCATGATAACCGCGCCAGCGCGAAATGATCTTTTTCTTTTCTGGCCGCCCGAGGATGTTGTTGTAGTACCAGACAAGCTTGATGTTGGTTTCATTGGCGTCTGAACCGCCAAGCCCGAAATAGACCTTTGACATGTTCTTGGGCGCGCGCTCCATCACCATTTTGGCAAGCGTGATGGATGTCTCCGTGCCGTGCCCGACATAGGCATGATAATAGGCAAGCTCTTTGGCCTGCTCAGCAATTGCTTCGGCAATTTCAGTGCGGCCATAACCGACATTGACGCAGTAAAGTCCGGCGAAGGCGTCGAGCAAACGGTTGCCATCGCGGTCCTCGATGAAGACCCCGGAGCCGCCCGTAACGATCCTGTTGGGGCTTTCACCACGCGCATGCTGAGCAAGGTGGGTGGACGGATGGAAGAAATTCTCCCGGTCCCATTTATCGAGTTGATCGTTTCTCAGCATCGCTTTCTCCTTCGGTATTTATTTGAAATTCAGCTCTATCAAGCCATGATTGTGGTGCCGACGCTGGAGGCGGAAACCCGCTCAAACGCCAATGTGGCAATTGCTGTGTCCTGCACGCCGGTGCCTGTTAAGTCGCATATGGTGATGTCGCGTTCGCTCACGCGGCCCGCTTTTTTGCCGGCAATGACATCGCCAAGTTCTACGACGTGGTTTGTATCTCGTAACGCGCCAGCATCCAGCGCTGAGCGCAATTCGCCGAACAGCTCACATTGAGAGATACGATCGCAGATAACCTTGTCCACATGGGCGAAGAGAGCAGGGGCAATTTCATTTTTTCCCGCCTGATCAGAGCCCATAGCCGTGATGTGGAGACCGGGGTGCAGGCCAATCTCACTCAGTATTGGACTATCGGTGGGCGTTGTCGTGATCACCAACTGGCTTTGTTTGACCAGATGTATCGGGTCGTGCGTCGGATGGACGACGATATTCAGCTTTTCGGATAATTCGGCTGCGAGCATTGTCGCCTTGGTTACGTCACGGCCCCATATCATCACACTGCTGGCAGGGCGGACCAGGAGCGCGGCCTCGAGCTGCAATCGCGCCTGCACGCCAGTGCCGAGGATGCCTATAGTTTCAACGTGCGCCGGGGCCAAATGCTTTGCCGCAACTGCGCCCGCCGCAGCCGTGCGAATATCAGTCAGATATCCATTGTCGAGAAAGACAGCCTCCACCAGCCCGGTTTTGGCGGAAAGCAGGATCATCATGCCGTTGAGGCTCGACAGGCCCAAGGCGGGATTGTTGAAAAAGCCAGGGCTCACCTTGACAGCGAAACCGTCAAAGCCAGGAACATAAGCCGTTTTGATGTCGACCTCCGCGTTGATGTCATGCATCGCCATGGACAAGACCGGCGGCATGACAACCTTGCCGGTGGAGAGCGCGGCGAAAGCTGACTCCACACAGTCGACCACAGCCATGTCGAGCTGAATAGCCTCACGCAATTCCTGCTCTGTCAGCAGTCTGATTTCATGCGGCATAGGGGCGGCCTTTCACGGTATAGTCGCCGAGTTGAATATCATCGCCGTTGATGATTTTGGTGAAGGCGTGCATATCGACATTACGGCCTGTGATGATTGTGCCGACAGGACCCGGAAATGCTGGTAACTTTCCTGCGAGAAGCGCAGCGATGCCGACCACGGACGCACCTTCTGCAATGTGAGATTCTTCGTAATAGAGTGTTTGCAGGGCGTGGTAGATTTCATCCTCGCTGACCAGAATGATGTCGTCCAGATGCGTGCGACACATATCGAAGGTGAGTTGGTTATCAAGGCCAATTCCACCGCCCAGTGAATCTGCGAGACTGGCAACTTCTTCCACTTCAACCGGATGGCCTGTCTGAATGGAGGCATGCATTGCCGCGCCGCGATCCATGGTAATGCCGATAACACGAATTTTTGG
The DNA here is from genome assembly GCA_050306195.1 of Ensifer sp. Taxonomy (GTDB): domain Bacteria; phylum Pseudomonadota; class Alphaproteobacteria; order Rhizobiales; family Rhizobiaceae; genus Ensifer_A. The sequence goes on along the minus strand of JBNLGT010000050.1, from coordinate 5,908 downwards.
ATTGATGGATTTGGCTGCGAGCGCAACTCCGGCTGCAAGTCCGCCACCTGAGAGCGGTATCAAAAGGGTTCTCAGGTCGGGGCAGTCTTCCAGCATCTCCAGGCCAATCGTGCCTTGCCCGGCGATAACCAGCGGATCGTCGAAGGGAGGAATTTCAAAAACACCTTGGTTCGAGCTCAGCGTCCGGCATTCCATAAAGGCGTCGTCCTGGCTTTTGCCAGCGATATGCGCGGTAGCGCCAAGCGCCTCAATACCCTCGACCTTGTTCCTTGGCACGAGAGACGACATGCAGATCGTGGCTTTGAGGTTCTGCTTCCTTGCTGCCCATGCCACGGACCGTCCGTGGTTGCCTGTGGAGCAACAGGTGAGCATGGTCGTGCCCTCCGGCGCATTGCGCGCCGCATTCGTTGCACCCCGGATTTTGAAGGCGCCCGTTGGCTGCATGGTCTCCATTTTCATTAAAAACGGGGCGCCTGCGTGTTTGCTGAGCAGGTCTGACGGCAGCATGGGCGTCCGTATGGCGCCATCGGCAATGGTTTGCTGCGCAGCCAAAATGTCCGCCAATGTCAGGCTCATTGATCGCCTCGCGCCTTATTTGTGTACGACTCTGTTCGCGTCACCATATTTTATGGCTCCTTAGAAGATAATTCTTGCATTTTGAAGTGTATTCGTAAACAGTTGTGTACAAATATATTTTGGAGGGTTTTGTAATGCCGGGTGCCGATCTGCCTTTCTCCTCACAGGAATATCAACGGCGGCTCGCTCTCGTGCGGGGCGAAATGTCCAGTCGCGGGATCGATGTTCTGTTTGTCGAAGACCCATCCAATATGGCCTGGCTAACGGGATATGACGGTTGGTCCTTCTATGTACATCAAGGGGTTATTGTCTTTCTGGATGAGGACCCGATGTGGTGGGGCAGGCGGCAGGACGCCAATGGTGCGAAACGAACGGTCTGGATGACCGATGATCGCGTCACATTCTATCTTGATCATTTTGTGCAATCGACCGAGCGTCATCCCATGCAGACGCTTGCCGCTCTTTTGAGCGAGAAAGGGTATGCAGGCAAACGCATCGGTGTAGAGCTGGAGAATTATTACTTCTCCGCAAAAGCCTATTTGGTATTGACCGAGGAAATGCCCAATGCACAATTTGTCGATGCAACAGGGCTTGTAAACTGGAAACGTGGCGTAAAGTCGGATGAGGAAATTGTCTTCATGCGTAAGGCGGCGCGGATTTCGGAAAAGATTATTGATGGTGTATTCGAGCGCGCCGCGCCCGGTGTCCGCAAGGCCGATCTGGTTGCAGAAATCTACGGCGACGCCATTCGTGGACTGGATGACGCCTGGGGCGACTATCCCGCCATTGTTCCACTGCTGCCGAGCGGGGCCGATGCTTCAGCGCCCCATTTGACTTGGGATGCGCGCTTCATGGAGCCGGGCGAGGTGACTTTCTTTGAAATATCAGGCTGTTTTCGCCGTTATCATGCTCCCTTTTGCCGCACAGTCTTTCTTGGTAAGCCGCCGCAATATCTTCTGGATGCTGAAAAGGCGCTTGTTGAGGGGCTTGAGGCTGGTCTTGAGGCGGCGCGGGCGGGAAATACGGCGGGTGACATTTATCGGGCGCTTGCCAAACCGCTGGAGGCGGCAGGCATTGAGCGCGGCGCGCGCGCGGGCTATCCAATCGGCATCTCCTATCCTCCTGATTGGGGTGAGCGTACCGTATCTATCCGCGATGAAGACAGGACAGTGTTGCAGCCGGGGATGACCTTTCACTTCATGCCGGGCCTCTGGATGGACGGCTGGGGACTTGAAATCACCGAGAGTATTCTGATCCGTGAAAATGGACCGGCAGAGTGTTTCTGTAACCGGCCACGCGCGCTTTATGTGAAGGACTGAGCAGGGAAATGACCCGCTTTGATGAGACGGTCGCCATTTTGCAGCGGCTGATTGCGATGCCCACCGTGTCGGCGGACAGCAACTTGGCGCTTATCACCTACGCTGCGGAAATCCTGGGCGATGTTGGCGCACGGCTGACAGTTTCCAACGATATATCCGGTCGGAAGGCTAATCTTTTTGCGACTATCGGGCCGGATGTTCCTGGCGGCATCGTATTGTCCGGTCATACCGACGTGGTCCCGGCAGATGCCGCTGAATGGAGTTCAGATCCATTTGAGATGCGTGTGTCCGACGGGCTTTATTACGGTCGTGGGGCCTGCGACATGAAGGCTTTCATCGCCGCTGTTTTGGCAGTGGCGCCGGATTATGCGCAACTCGAACTTGCCCGGCCGGTACATATTGCACTGACCTATGATGAAGAAGTCGGGTGCATTGGCGCGCGGCAACTGGTGGCAGAGTTGAAACGCGATGGCGCGCAGCCGTCCATTTGCATCATTGGTGAACCGACCATGATGCGGGTCATTGAGGGACACAAGGGCTGTTATGAATATACAACCTGCTTTCACGGCACCGACGGGCATGGATCAGAGCCGGACAAAGGTGTGAACGCCATCCATTATGCGGCGAAATTCATGAACAGGCTTCTGACCTTGGGCGAAGAACTGAAGCGTTTACCCCATGCAGGAGAAAACCGGTTTTCACCTCCCTGGACGACGGTGCAAGTGGGGCGGATAGAGGGCGGTTCGGCGCGTAATGTGATTGCGCGGCATTGCGCGGTTGAATGGGAAATGCGTCCTGTCTTGCCCGAGGATGGTGAGTGGGTCAAAGCGCAGCTTGAAGACTATTGTAAAAATGAGCTTCTTCCAGGAATGAAAGCAGCCTTTAGTACGGCGGATATAACGACAGAGATTGTTGGAGAAGTGGAAGGCTTGCAGGTAGCCGATCACAACGAGGCGCGCGACATTGTAACAACGCTCACCGGTGAAACGTCATGTGATGTGGTGGCATTTGGAACAGAGGCAGGCCTTTTTCAGTCTCTTGGCACGTCCGTGGTGGTCTGTGGCCCGGGATCCATTGCTCAGGCGCATCAACCGGACGAGTTTGTTTCTGAGGAGCAGATAATGGCTTGTCTCGATATGCTAGAGGGCTTGAAATCCTATCTGGTGAAACCTGCATGACGGGGCAAGAAAAAGACGGATCTTTGGTTGGGCTGATTGCCACACTGGAGCAGGCTGAGAACGCACAAGCGCGATTTGAAATCATGTATTCCACATTGCGGGACCGCATCTGCATGCTGGATTATCGGCCGGGTATGCGGTTGTCGGAAGAGGCGTTGGCGAATGAATTCGGTGTAAGTCGCTCGCCCTTGCGCAAGGCGCTCAAGATTTTGGAGGCAGATGGACTTTTACGCTCTCAGCATGGGGTCGGGACGCTCGTAACTGATGTTGATATTGAGGCGCTGGGCCAGGTCTACCAGTTGCGCATGGAGCTGAATGAACTCGTCGGTACATTGATGCCGCGGGCGGTAGACGCGGGCACGCTGGACCTCTTTGAGGCCATGCACAGGCGCTCAAAGCGGCTTTTGGATACACCAAACCTGAATGAGCTAGCCAGGCTGAACATCGATTTTTTCCACGCTTTCCAGTCGCTCACTGAAAATGAACCTTTGCGGTTGGTATCGGAAAAGCTTTTCTATCAGACATGCCGTATCTGGCTGACCCAGGTTCCTGATGAAGAGCTTCAGGAAGAGGTGAACATTTTCTGTGGCGAGATATTTGACATTGTCGAGGCCGTTCGCCTGGGGGATATCAGGGCGGCAGCTCTCATCCGGCGGGCGCATTTGTCCATGGGATATACGCGCTTACAGAAATATGCCGGTCGTTGAAAGCCGATGCCAATCAATTAGGCGCAACACGCTTTGGCGGATATGACGGCTTGACCGGCTGTTTTTTGTGCGTCATTTCGTCTGCGGAAAAATTTAGGTCGCCTTTGGGGAGGCGGCTGTGGCGGCCTCGGATAGATTTGCAAAATCGAAAAATACTTTTTGCCGGGGAGAAAGATAGCCCTGGTAGCAGCGGAGCGAGCGAAAGAATGAGCCAATATGTCTTGACTGTATCGTGCAAATCTACGCGCGGGATTGTTGCCGCGATTTCGGCCTATGTTGCCGACAAGGGTTGCAACATTGTCGACAGTTCCCAGTTCGATGATCTGGATACTGGCAAGTTCTTCATGCGGGTTTCATTCATTTCCGAAGCTGGTGTTGGTTATGACGAACTTGCTGCGGATTTCGGGCCGGTGGCCGAAAAATTCGGTATGAGCTATGAGCTGCATGATGCAGCAAAGCGCATGAAAGTGCTCTTGATGGTTTCACGTTTCGGTCACTGTCTGAACGACCTGCTTTACCGCTGGAAGATCGGCGCTCTGCCCATCGACATCGTCGGCGTCATTTCAAACCATCTCGAGTACCAAAAAGTCGTGGTCAATAACGACATTCCCTTTCACTATATCAAGGTGACCAAGGAGAACAAGAAGCAGGCCGAAGCCCAGATGATGCAGATCGTCGAGGAAACCGGCACGGAGCTGGTGGTTCTCGCCCGCTACATGCAGATCCTGTCCGATGACCTTTGCAAGAAGATGTCTGGCCGGATCATCAACATCCACCACTCCTTCCTGCCCTCATTCAAGGGCGCAAACCCTTACAAGCAGGCCTATGAGCGTGGCGTGAAGCTGATCGGCGCAACCGCGCATTATGTGACGGCTGATCTTGATGAAGGTCCGATTATCGAACAGGATGTGGCCCGCATTACCCACGCGCAAAGCCCGGACGATTATGTGTCTATCGGTCGTGATGTAGAAAGCCAGGTTCTGGCGCGCGCAATCCATGCGCATATTCACCACTCGACCTTCATCAACGGCAACCGCACCGTGGTCTTCCCGGCGAGCCCTGGCGCATACAAGTCCGAACGCATGGGCTGAATTATGTGGTGACCGGGAAAATGGGATATTTGCTATTTTCCCGTCGCTAGCTGTAATCGGCCCCTCGTTATTCCGAGGGGCTGACGATATTGCCACGATTGAGATATCAAGCGGCGCCAGTAGCTTCAGTTCACAGGGAAAGTCCAGATATTCAGTACTATTTGGACTTGCCGTAGCCTCCTCCCGTCGGGGTCACAATTGTGATGGATTCTCCGACTTTGAGCACGGTGTGAGCGCAGCCCTCCAATTCCTCCAGAGTGCCGTTGGCGCGACGTACGATATTTTTGCCGCACTCTCCCGGATTTCCCCCCTGAAGCCCGAAAGGCTGGATCTTGCGATGACCGGAAAGAATGGAACAGTCCATCTGTTCGCGGAAACGAATGGTTCGGCTGGTGCCGTTGCCGGCACTCCATTTGCCTCTGCCGCCCGAACCTGCACGAATGTGGAAATCCTCCAGTACCACGGGATAACGTAGCTCCAGAATTTCCGGATCGGTCAGGCGCGAGTTCGTCATGTGGGTGTGAACTGCATCGGCACCGTCAAATCCTGGCCCTGCGGGCGCACCTGAGCAGATAGTTTCGTAATACTGGTAGGTGTCGTTGCCGAAGGTCAGATTGTTCATAGTGCCTTGGGCCGATGAAAGGGCCTCCAATGCGCCAAAAAGACAATTCGTCACGGCCTGGCTAACCTCCACATTACCGGCAACAACGGCTGCGGGATATTGTGGTGAAAGCATCGTACCTTTTGGCACGATGATCTTGATGGGGCGCAAGCACCCTGCGTTCATGGGAATAGCCCCATCGACGATCATGCGGAAAACATAAAGGACGGCAGCGCGGGTTACTGGTTCAGGCGCGTTGAAATTGTCATCGCGTTGGTTTGATGTTCCACTGAAATCAACTGTTGCTTCGCGCGCATTCTGGTCAACTTCAATTCGTACTCGGATCTTGCAACCCTGATCCATCGGGTAGGCGAACTCGCAATCCTGCAGCGTGGCGAGTGCACGGCGCACGCTTTCCTCGGCATTGTCCTGTACA
>JBNLGT010000049.1:0-22510 GCA_050306195.1 Ensifer sp. | reverse complement strand
TTTATTCCGAAAAGCGCTGATTAAGGTGAGGTTTGGATCGGCAATTATGGTTGTGAGCCTCGGCCGCGATGTAAAAAATGAAGGCCGGCAATAAGCCGACCTTCCATTTGCGTAAGTTCCAGTCTTGCTGGAAAATCAGCTTATTGCCTGAGTTCCTTGCGCAGGATCTTGCCTAAGTTGGTTTTTGGAAGGCTGTCGCGGAATTCGATATATTTGGGCCGCTTGTAGTTGGTCAGGCCCTTGGCGCAATAGGCCTTGATATCGGCTTCGGTAATGTTCTCATCGCTTTTCACCACGAAGAGTTTGACGGTCTCGCCGGAATGTTCATCCGGCACACCGATTGCCGCGCATTCAACAATGCCGGGCATGGTGACAACATAATCCTCGATTTCGTTCGGGAAGACGTTAAACCCAGAGACGAGGATCATATCCTTCTTGCGGTCAACAATCTTGACATAACCGGTATCCAGCATGACTCCGATGTCGCCGCTGCGGAAAAAGCCGTCTTCGCTGATCGCCTTTGCCGTTTCATCCGGACGGTTCCAGTAACCGGCCATCACCTGCGGCCCGCGAATGCAGATTTCGCCAGGTTCTCCAATCGGCAGTTTGTTGCCGTCCTCATCACGGATCTCAATCTCGGTAGAAGGCACCGGCAGGCCGACTGTTCCCGTGAAGGCATCGCCATCCGTACGGTTGGTTGTTGCCACGGGAGAGGTCTCGGAAAGGCCATAGCCTTCTGAAACCCAGCACCCGGTCACACTCTCCCAACGGTCAGCAACGGCCTTCTGCATCGCCATGCCTCCACCAAGGGTGAGCATGAGGCCCGAAAAGTCGAGCTTCTTGAACTCTTCATTGGTCGCAAGCGCATTGAAAAGCGTGTTGAGGCCGGGGAAAATGTTGAAGCGGAAAGGTTTGATTTCCTTTACGAAGGACGGGATATCGCGCGGATTTGCGATGAGAATATTCATCGCGCCGATCTCCAGCGCGTGGAACATGTTCACCGTGAGCGCGAAGATATGATAGAGCGGCAGCGCGCAAACCAGGATCAGTTGCTGGTCGGTCAGTCCGTGTTTTGCCGCGCCCGGCTTAAGCCAGAAATCAATTTGCGAAATGTTTGACAGAAGGTTGGAGTGCAGAAGCGTTGCGCCTTTTGATACGCCGGTCGTGCCGCCGGTATATTGAAGGAAGGCGACGTCATCGGGGCCAATCTCCACCGGCTGTATAGCGCCGTTGCCCGACATGATTTCCTTGAATGAGAAATGCCCGGGCAGGGACCATGCAGGCACCAGCTTTTTGACCTTGCGCACCACGAAATTCACAATATGGCCTTTGAGGCCCAACATATCGCCCATTGAGGCGACAACGCACAGCCGAACCTGGGTCTTGGCAATAACTTGCTGAAGTGTGGTCGCAAAATTCTCCAAGATGAAGATCGCCGTTGCGCCGGAATCATTAAGTTGGTGTTCCAGCTCTCGGGGCGTGTAGAGCGGGTTAACGTTGACGACCACCATACCGGCGCGCAAAATTCCGGCAACGACGGCTGGGTATTGCAGAATATTGGGCAGCATAACAGCCACCCGATCTCCCTTTTTCAGGCCTTGATCCTGCAGCCAGCCTGCAACGCGGGCCGATTGTTGTTCAAGGTCCGCAAAGCTGACAGTCTTGCCCATGCTGGAAAAGGCTGTTCGCTGTGCGTATTTCGCGCAGTTTGTCTCGATGAACGCCTTCAATGAGGAATATTTCAGCGGCGGAATAGTTTCCGGTACGCCCGGCGGATAGGATTTCAGCCAGATTTTGCCATTTCCCGCGGCCGTTGGATTTTCTGCTGGTTCGGTCATTTTTCCCCCAAAGCGCACATACTACCGACTGTCTTTCCATCCCAAACAGCGGCGTTGTCTATTTTCTTTAATGTCAGGATAGCTGAATGGCAATCTTGTTCAAGCATAAACAAGTGCGATTGGAAGCCGGGACAAATATCGTGGCGTGGAGAGAGAAATCAGGTCCCGTAACAATGCCTGGAGACTGGAGCTCGTTCCGGCAGGTTCGTTGCGAATGGTAGGGTGCGGTCCTGTCCTTTCGAAGTGGAACCCGCCGGAACAAGGACCTTCTAGGAAGGCAAACTTGAGCGAAACTAACGCAGTTCCGCTGGAAATTGTGCCAGGCTGTATTTTTGATTTCGGTCCGAATATTTCAGTTCAAAGTCGGCCAGATGACAAAGGCGATAGACCCGGTTGTTGCAACGCCGCCTTGTGCGGCGGCGCTCAAAATTTGTTTCTGAGGCCGATCAACGCGCCATCTGATAAAGCATTGTGGCGCGGTTTCCAGACGCGCAGTAACCCAGCACCTTGCCCTTGGCATTGGCCATAATGGATTTCATTTTCTTTACATGCTCAGGGGGCAGGCCGCCGCCAACCGGGAGATAGTAGGCTTCAATGCCGCCAGCCTTTGCGGCAACTTCGATTTCGGCAAAGCCGGGCTGGCCAAATCCCTCTCCATCGGGGCGAATGCAGATAACGGTCGAAAAGCCGTTACGGGCCAGAACCTCGATGTTCTCCGGTGAGATTTGCCCGGCCACAAAATAGTTTTCGTCAACTTGACGTACAGACATGCTCGTGCCTTTCTTGAGAAGAGCTTGAAAGAACCGGCCAATCAGGCCCGGTTGATTGGTTTGGTTTTGATCAGAGGCCATTAAGCGGCACCTTCAGGGCTGGATTGCCTTTGTTGTCTACCGGCAGTCGACCGGCGCGCATATTGACCTGAAGCGAAGGGATGATGAGTTTAGGCACAGCCAATGTTGCATCCCGTGTCTCGCGCATTTTGACAAATTCGTCTTCGGTGACGCCGTCTTTCAGGTGAATGTTATTCTTGCGTTCTTCGCCAACGGTTGTTTCCCAGCTGACCTCGCGTTTTCCGTCTGAGCCGTAGTCATGGCACATGAACAGGCGTGTTTCCTCAGGCAGCTGTAAAACTCGCTTGGAAGAGCGGAACAATGCGTGTGCGTCTCCCCCGGGGAAATCGGCGCGCGCCGAGCCACTGTCAGGCATGAAAAGCGTATCGCCGACAAAGGCTGCATCACCAATCACATGTGTCATGCAGGCAGGCGTGTGTCCGGGCGTATGCATGACGTGAGCAGTCAGATTGCCTATTTTGTAGCTGTCGCCATCGGCAAAAAGACGATCGAACTGCGAGCCGTCCCGATGGAATTCGGTGCCTTCATTGAAGAACTTGCCGAACGTATCCTGAACGATCTTGATATTCTCTCCAATGCCCAGCTTGCCGCCAAGTTTTTCCTGAATATAGGGAGCCGCCGAGAGATGGTCAGCATGGACGTGGGTCTCGATAATCCATTCGAGTTTCCAGCCCTTTTGCTTGATCACGCGAATAATTTCGTCCGCGCCGTCATAGGTGATGCGGCCGGCGAAATAATCAATGTCCATAACGGAGTCGATCACAGCGCAGGCATCCGTCTGAGGATCCTTCACGATATAGGATATTGTATTCGTCGCTTCGTCGAAGAACGCTATAACCTCGGGTTTTGTCTTTGTGTCCGGCTCAAATGGCAGAGGCTCCATCATTTGCTGACCTTTCTTCTTTGACGTGTGTTGGGTGCGGGGCTCTAATCACCGCGGTTGATGCTATATATATAATAAAATATATGTATTCAATAGGGCGCGTCATTTTCTTCCACCCATAATCAGACACCCCGTTCGGATAACGGGTGTATTCACGAAAAATTGCAGCTCTAGAATGTGATTTGCACTGAATTGACGCTGATCAACCGTTAGCTACGTGTTGCAAAGGGGCCGACCGGGGGTCGGATTGAGTGTATGCGTATGTTGTTGAGATCAGTAAGTGCTTTAGCCTTGTCCGTTGCCGTTGTGGCTGGTGTCCTGGACACGATTCAGTCATTTGCGTCTTCGCAGGTTGTGCTGACACCGTTGTTTGCGCTCTGGGATGCGGTCAATCCGGCCTCGTTAGACCTTGTTTCAGCGGCGGCTGCGGATACTGATCCCGCTTGGCGTATTGCTGACGCGCTGGAATGGACCCTCAGTCAGCCAGCCTTCGCTGTCTTTTTGACGCTCGCTTTGCTAATGTGGATGGCAGGTTACAGACGGCCAAAACCTGCGGGTCGATTTTCTGCGTGAAGGTCGACCGGCTGACAAGCGGATTTAAACCATGTTCCTGACGAATATGTTTAGCAAGAAATCGGTCATGCCGAATGCCTCGTCGGCGCTGCCGGGGCGCGCGGAACCTATTGAGACGTCGGAACTTCACTTTCTGAACGGGCGTCCTCTCAAGGGACCATATCCAGAAAACTGCGAAATCGCCTATCTGGGGATGGGGTGTTTTTGGGGCGCCGAGCGCCATTTTTGGCAGCTGCCCGGCGTTTGGGTAACCGCAGCTGGTTACGCCGGAGGCTTCACGCCCAATCCCACTTACCAGGAAACGGTAACGGGTCTGACCGGTCATACAGAAGTTGTCATGGTTGTTTTCGATCCTGCGCAACTTTCCTTTGCAAGCTTGCTCAAGTCCTTCTTCGAGGCTCATGACCCCACGCAGGGCATGCGACAGGGCAATGATGTGGGCACGACCTATCGTTCGGCAATCTACGTGAGCCGGCAGGACTGGCTGACCGAAGCGAAGCTGGCCGCCATGCGTTTTGAAGAAGCCTTGCAGGCCGCCGGGCATTCAGCCGCGGTGACCACCGAGATCGCCCAGGCCGGTCCGTTTTATTTCGCTGAAGACTATCACCAGCAATATTTGGCCAAAAATCCCCAGGGTTATTGCGGTTTGCGCGGGACTGGCGTTACTTGTCCGATAGGCTAGGCTGAGGATCCATATGATGGCGTCTTTGGTCTAGGCGGGCCGGATATGCCAATATGCTTGGACGTTCGGTCGGACGGTCCTCTTGTTTGGCTTTCCAGTCTCGAAATTATTTTACCAGTTGAAAAATTTTTGGTGAATTTTGTTTCGAGCCGTGCAAGGATGATTTCTGGCTTGGGCCTTTTAAAGAGGGGACCAATGGCTCTTCAATAGCGTTTCGCGCCTTGTTTATCAGGTGGGAGCGTTTGAAATGAAAACGAAAAACAGGGCTTTTAAAGATGAAGAAAACGATCCTGAGTCTTCTTGCTACAGCAGCGATGTCTGTTTCGGCATTCGCAGCAGATGTCGATCCAGCTATCATTTATGATCTGGGCGGCAAGTTCGATAAGTCATTCAACGAAGCTGCTTTCAACGGTGCTGAAAAATTCAAGCAGGAATCCGGCGTCAGCTACGCTGAATTCGAAATTTCCAATGACGCACAGCGTGAGCAGGCGCTTCGTCGCTTTGCTAAGGAAGGCAAAAATCCGATTGTTATGGCCGGTTTCTCCTGGGCAGCCGCGCTGGAAAAAGTCGCTGCCGAATATCCGGACACCAGCTTTGCCATCATCGACATGGTTGTTGACAAGCCCAACGTTCGCTCCGTGGTCTTCAAGGAGCAGGAAGGTTCTTATCTCGTTGGCGTCATGGCGGCCATGGCCTCCAAGTCCGGCAAAGTGGGTTTTGTTGGCGGCATGGACATCCCGCTCATTCACAAATTTGCCTGCGGCTACGTAGGTGGCGTGAAGTCGGTGAGCGGCGACGCCACTGTATTTGAAGCCATGACCGGTTCTGACCCGTCTGCCTGGAATGATCCAGTGAAGGGTGGCGAAATCGCCAAGTCGCAGATCGACCAGGGCGCTGACGTTGTTTATCATGCTGCTGGCGGCACCGGCGTCGGTGTTCTTCAGGCTGCTGCGGATGCAGGCGTGCTCGGTATCGGCGTCGACTCCAACCAGAACGGCCTGCAGCCTGGTCATGTTTTGACCTCCATGCTCAAGCGTGTTGATGTTGCCGTTTACAATGCAATGAACGATGCCAAGGAAGACAAGTTCACTGCTGGCTTCAACGTTCTCGGCCTTGCTGAAGACGGTGTTGGCTTTGCGATGGACGACAACAACAAGGATCTGGTCAGCGCCGACATGCTTGCTGCTGTCGAAAAGGCCAAGGCTGACATCATTTCCGGTGCAGTCGAAGTTCACGACTACATGTCGGACGAGTCCTGCCCTTACTGAGGCTGAATTGAAAAGGCCCGCCGCAAACCAGCGGCGGGCTTTTGTCCTGAAAGCCGTAATTACCGGCGATGGATGGGGAACGAAAGCCTTAATAGTGGGGTGGCTTGGTGATAGGCGGGGCTTCCAGAAGTCCTTCTTCAACCGCAAGAAAACGTGTCGTCAGCGTATCAAGCCTGGTTGTCAGCCGATCGATCAGTTTCCAGTGCTCAGCAATTTGCCCGGAAAGCTCTTCGATTGTCCTCTCCTGAAATGCGACCTGCATTTCGAGCTTTTCAACTCTTTCCCGATCCGTCGTGGTATCGTCCATTGGCTTTCTCCGCTTTTCCGGCGCCGCCCGGTGAGCGGCTTTTGAAAATCAGTGATGGGGCATCATGAGCGATATTGCAATTGAGTTGAAAGGCATCGACAAAAGTTTCGGTCCGGTTCACGCCAACAAGAACATCAATCTGAAAGTCCGCAAAGGCTCCATCCACGGCATTATCGGCGAGAATGGCGCTGGCAAGTCTACCTTGATGTCTATCCTTTATGGGTTCTACCAGGCGGACAGGGGCGAGATCTTTGTTGATGGAAAGAAAATCACCATCCGCGATCCCAATGCGGCGATTGCCGCCGGCATCGGCATGGTTCACCAGCATTTCATGTTGGTGGAGAACTTCACCGTTCTGGAAAACGTCATGCTGGGCGCAGAGGGCGCCGCTGTTCTCAACAAGGGCATCGTAAGTGCACGCGCCGAGCTGAAACGTCTGGAAGACGAATACGAGATGGAGGTCGATCCTGACGCCCTCATCGAGGAACTTCCAGTGGGGTTGCAGCAGCGTGTCGAAATTCTGAAAGCCTTTTACCGCAAGGCAGACATCCTCATTCTCGATGAGCCAACAGGGGTTCTGACGCCCGCTGAAGCGGACCATCTGTTCCGCATCCTCGCGCAGCTTCGCGATGAGGGCAAAACCGTGATCCTTATTACCCACAAACTGCGCGAGATCATGGCGATAACCGATGAGGTTTCAGTGATGCGCCGCGGCGAAATGGTGGCGTCACGAAAGACCGCAGAGACAAGCGTGGAAGAACTGGCCGAGCTGATGGTTGGCCGCAATGTGCTTTTGAATGTCGAAAAAGGGATCGCCCTTCCCGGTGAAACCAAACTTTCGGTCAAGGGGCTTACCGTCAAGGACGCTCGTGGCGTGACCATGGTGGAGAACGTGTCATTCGACGTTCGTGCGGGCGAGATTGTGGGCATCGCCGGTGTCGCCGGCAATGGTCAGTCCGAATTGCTGGAGGTCATTGCAGGCATGCGCAGCGCGACTGCTGGCGAAGTGATCTTAAATGGCGAGTCCATTGATGTGACGGGCCCGGGAGATCCAGCGGATATGCGCGCGCGAAAGCTCGGCCATGTCTCGGAAGACCGGCATCACACCGGCCTTGTCCTACAATTTGATGAATCTGAAAATTCCATTCTCGGTTATCACGGCTCACCGGCTTATTTCAAAGGTGGCTTGTTCGACATGGCAGCCATACGTCGGGAGGCCATGGAAAAGATCGAGCAATATGACATTCGTCCACCCAATCCACGCTTGAAAACAGCCAATTTCTCCGGAGGCAACCAGCAAAAAATAGTGCTTGCCCGCGAAATGGAAAGAGACCCGGATGTCCTGATTATCGGACAGCCGACACGCGGCGTTGATGTTGGCGCGATTGAGTTCATTCACAAGCGCATCATTGAAATGCGTGATCAGGGCAAGGCGATCCTGCTTGTTTCGGTCGAGCTCGACGAAATCCGCTCAATGTCGGATAGGGTGCTTGTCATGTTCGATGGACGTATTGTTGGCGAACGGTCGCCGGACACCCCTGAAGGTGAAATTGGTCTGCTCATGGCCGGTGTCGAAGAAAATCTGGAGGCTGCCGAATGAGCGCACCCTATGCAAAGCTGCCGGTTTGGGCCGAGTATGGTCTGATCCCGCTCATCAACCTCATTGTCGCGTTTCTGGTGGCCGGACTTGTGGTTCTATTCGTTGGCGAAAGCCCGCTTCAGGCGGCCTATCTCATGATCAAGGGCGCTTTCGGTTCGGGAGAGGGGGTTGGTTTTACGCTCTACTATGCAACCTACTTCATCTTCACCGGCCTGGCTGTCGCCCTGGCGTTTCACGCTCGGCTTTTCAACATTGGTGGAGAGGGACAGGCCTATATCGCCGGGATCGGTGTCGCGCTTGTCTGCCTGCAATATGATACAATATTGCCTTGGTACATTGTCTTCGTTTTGGCCACCGCCGCATCTGTTGCTTTCGGGGCGCTGTGGGCGCTGATCCCCGCTTATCTGCAGGCCAAACGTGGCAGCCATATCGTGATCACGACGATCATGTTCAATTATATAGCCAGCATTTCCATGGTGTATCTGTTGACGCGCGTTCTCAAGCCCTTGGGCTCTATGGCGCCACAGACAAGAACCTTTGAAGCTGGCGGACAATTGCCCAGGCTCGATTGGCTGCTCAAGCTATTTGGGCTGGACCTTGGCTTCGCGCCTTTCAATATCACTTTCCTGCTGGCGCTTGCCGTTGCCTTCGGAATCTGGGTGCTGCTTTGGCGCACCAAGCTTGGCTATGAAATTCGCACACTCGGTAATTCGCCATCAGCGGCGCGCTATGCGGGCGTCAATCAGGCCAAAATCATCATCATCACCATGCTGATATCCGGCGGCTTGGCCGGTCTGACAGCGCTGAACCCGATCATGGGTGATCAGTACCGGCTGCAGCTGGATTTCGTGAACGGGGCCGGATTTGTCGGCATCGCCGTTGCGCTTATGGGCCGCTCGCACCCGGCAGGCATTATCCCGGCAGCGATCCTCTTCGGCGTGCTCTATCAGGGCGGCGCGGAAATCTCATTTGAGATGCCCAATATTTCCCGCGATATGATCGTGGTGATCCAGGGGCTGGTCATCCTGTTTGCTGGCGCGCTTGAAAACCAGTTCCGCCCGATCATTACACGGACATATCAGCGAATGGTGGCCGGTTCGCACCAGGTTGCCCCGGCGACGGGAGAATGATCATGGAATATTTCGATACAATCATCGTCGTTCTTCAATCAACCGTTCGTCTTTCGGTTCCGTTGATCCTGACAGCGCTTGCGGGGCTTTATGCAGAACGTTCCGGTGTCGTGGATATCGGACTTGAAGGCAAGTTGCTGGCAGCCGCCTTCGCGGGCGCGGCAGCTGCGGCGGTCCTGGGCAATGCCTGGCTCGGCGCGCTGGTTGCGGTCATGGCGTCCATGGCGCTGGCTGCGGTTCACGGTTATGCTTCAATCACTCAGCGCGGTGACCAGATCGTGTCAGGCACGGCGCTCAATTTCATTGCGGCGGGCGCCACTGTTATTCTCGGCCAGGCCTGGTTCCGTCAGGGTGGGCGTACACCGGCTTTGACCGGCGACGCACGCTTCGGCACCTGGGACCTGCCTTTCGCCGATGTGGTGAAGGACGTCCCATTCCTCGGTGGCATCTATACCAACCTGCTTTCCGGTCATTATCTCTTGACCTATGCGGCTTTCCTGCTGGTGCCGATCAGTTGGTGGATCCTCTTCCGAACACGTTTCGGCCTTCGGCTTCGTGCGGTCGGCGAAAACCCCGGCGCTGTCGATACGGCAGGTATTTCCGTGATCCGCATGCGTTATATGGCGGTGCTCATTGGCGGTATTCTCTGCGGCTTGGCAGGAGCCTATCTCTCGATTGCGATGAATGCGGGCTTTGTGAGGGGCATGAGCGCAGGCAAGGGCTTTATCGCACTGGCGGCTCTGGTTTTCGCCAAGTGGAAGCCGCGCAATATCCTGTTTGCTTGCCTGCTCTTCGGCTTTCTGGATGCGCTTTCAATCCGCATGCAGGGAACCCCGCTGCCATTGGTTGGCAAGGTGCCGGTACAGATATTTCAGGCGCTGCCCTATGTGCTCACGGTCATCCTGCTTGCAGGGTTCATAGGTAAAGCCATTCCGCCCAAGGCCTCTGGAACACCTTATGTGAAGGAGCGCTGATATGGCGGAAGACCTTTACGTGGCGGCAAAGGCGGCGATGGCGAAATGCCACGCACCCTATTCAAAGTTCCCCGTCGGGGCGGCTATTCGGGCGGACGATGGCAAGATCTATGCGGGCGCCAATATTGAAAACCTGGCTTTCCCGGAAGGTTGGTGTGCGGAAACCACGGCCATCAGCCACATGGTCATGGCGGGTGGGACAAAAATTGTAGAAATTGCGGTCATTGCCGAGAAGCTGGCGCTTTGCCCGCCCTGTGGCGGCTGTCGCCAGCGAATTCGCGAATTCGCGGATGAGAATACGAAAATTTATCTTTGTGATGACGGCGGCATCGGCAAGACCATGACGATGAACGAGCTGCTGCCTCACAGCTTTCAAACGGATACGATCGGATGAGAGAAGCGATTGATCTCCTCGTGGGCGAACTGGATGGCCTGATGCCGCGTTACGGCATCGTGCTTGGTTCAGGCCTTGGCAGTCTCGTTGACGCGGTTGATGTGACCTTGCGCCTTTCCTATTCAAAGATACCGGAGTTTCCGGTCAGCGCGGTTTCGGGGCATGCCGGCGAGTTGGTGGCCGGAAGATTGAATGGTGTACCAATCATCATGCTGTCCGGGCGTATCCATTATTATGAAAAGGCCGATCCAAGCGCTATGCGCGTGCCGTTGGAGGTTTTGAAAGGGTTGGGCGTCCAGCGCCTTATACTGACCAATTCGGCAGGTTCTCTCCGAGAGGATCTGGCGCCCGGATCTGTCATGCAACTCACGGATCACATCAATTTTTCCGGTCTTAACCCGTTGATCGGAGAGCCAAGCGATGCCCGCTTTGTTGGCCTCACCAACGCCTATGACAAGGGTTTGGCAGAGGATATGAAGGCTGCGGCGAAAAAGACAGGAACGCCAATGGGCGAGGGGGTCTATATGTGGTTCTCCGGCCCGAGCTTCGAAACACCCGCTGAAATCCGTATGGCCCGCACGATGGGCGCGGATGCGGTTGGCATGTCCACAGTGCCGGAGGTCATATTGGCGCGCTTCCTCGGCATGCGCGTTGCTGCGGCCTCCGTGATTACCAATTATGGTGCGGGCATGACCGGTGGCGAGCTGAGCCATGAGGAAACCAAGGACATGGCCCCGGTTGGCGGTGCGCGGCTTGCAACCATATTAAAAGAAATGATCGCCTCGGGAGCGGCCTGAATGACAAACACGCCCCAACAAATTGCCGCCAGGGCGCTTTCGCTGCTGGACCTGACCAATCTCAATGACGACTGTACGCCAGACGACATCGTTAGTCTTTGCGCGGCTGCCCAGACACCGCATGGCAACACGGCGGCGATCTGCATCTGGCCACGTTTTGTTGCACAGGCGAGGGCAATCCTGGGTGCCAGTCATCCGGTCAAGATTGCCACGGTGGTCAACTTTCCCTCCGGGGATTTGCCTGTTCCTGACGTAGAAGCAGAAACTGCAAAAGCTGTGGCTGATGGCGCGGACGAGATCGATCTCGTGATCCCCTATAAGGCGTTGCTTGACGGTGATGAAGATGCCGTTCGAACGATGGTCGGAGCGATCAAGGCGCTGTGCACAGCTCCTGTGCGCCTGAAAACTATTCTCGAAACTGGCGAGCTGAAGGATCCAGCCCTTATCCGTCGGGCTTCACAAATCGCCCTTGAGGTCGGTGCAGATTTCATAAAGACCTCCACTGGCAAGGTGTCGGTCAATGCTACGCCAGAAGCGGCGCGCATCATGCTGGAAGAAATACGGGCATGTGGAAGACCGGCAGCCTTCAAACCTGCAGGCGGTGTGCGCAGTGTCGCGGACGCTGGCATCTATCTCGATATTGCCGCCGAGATCATGGGCGGCGACTGGGCAACGCCTGAGACTTTTCGTTTTGGCGCATCCGGTCTGCTGACGGATATTCTGGCCGTGCTTGACGGCAAGGCGGGCGCGGCAAACACAGCGGCCTATTAGCGGGATTTTGTCATGGCGTTGCCACAGGAAATCATACGCAGAAAACGGGACGGCGGTGCATTGAGCGCCGAAGAGATTGGCCAATTCGTCCATGGTATTACAGACGGCTCGTTGTCAGAAGGGCAGATTGCTGCTTTCGCCATGGCCGTTTGGTTCAATGGTATGAAGAAAGACGAGATCGTCGCCCTGACGCGCGCCATGCGTGATTCCGGCGAGGTCCTGACATGGCCTGATGAGCGGCGGCCTGTTGTCGACAAGCATTCGACCGGTGGCGTTGGTGATAATGTTTCGCTCATGCTGGCGCCCATTGTTGCAGCATGCGGTCTGGCGGTGCCGATGATATCGGGACGTGGGCTTGGTCATACAGGCGGCACGCTCGACAAGCTGGATTCCATCCCGGGATACAATACCAGCCCCTCGGAAACAGATTTCCATCGTGTGGTTGCCGAGGCCGGTTGCGCCATCATTGGCCAGACATCGCAATTGGCGCCCGCTGATCGTAAACTTTATTCCATCCGCGATGTCACCGCGACGGTTGAGAGTGTTCCGCTGATCACGGCATCCATCCTATCGAAAAAGTTGGCGGCCGGTCTTCAAAGTCTGGTTCTGGATGTGAAGGTCGGCAATGGCGCTTTCATGTCTTCGCTTGAAGCGGCTGAAACCTTAGCCCGTTCGCTTGTTGAGGTTGCCAATGGTGCCGGGGTCAACACGACGGCGCTTCTGACCGACATGAACGAACCTCTGGCCGATGCGGCAGGCAATGCGCTTGAGGTCGCCCACTGTGTGGACTATCTGGCAGGAAAAAAGGCCGGAACCCGTATTGACCAGGTGACCATGGCGACAGCCGCCGAAATGTTGGTTCTTTCTGGTGTGGAGCAGGACCCGCAAAAAGCAGGCGACCTTGCGCGCGAGGCTGTGAGAAGCGGAAGCGCCATGGAGCATTTTTCCCGCATGGTCTCTCTTTTAGGTGGCCCCTCGGACTTCGTCGAAAATGCGGATCGTTATCTGCCCAAGGCTTCCATCCGCTTGGAAGTGCCGTCACCTACTAACGGTATTTTACAGGCTTGCAATGCGCGCGACGTTGGGCTGGTGGTTGTTGCGCTTGGCGGGGGACGCGTCCGGCCCAGTGACTCAATTGATCATAGCGTTGGCATCAGCGGCATTCTACCGCTCGGCGCTGAGGTGCAGAAAGGCGAACCGATTGCCCATGTGCATGCGGCGAGCAGAGAAGCGGCCGAGATCGCGCGCGATGAATTGCTGAAAGCATATACAATAGGCGAACAGGCCGGGCCCGTTCGTGATGTCATCATCGAAAAAATCAGTTCTTGAGATAAAGCGAGTCGTTCTCGACCTTGAAGGATTCCAGCTTGCGCATGAAACTCATGCCAACAAGGATCGTGTCGTTCAACGAATTGTCTCGCAAAACAAAAGCCTCAACATCCCGAACGCGGATTGATCCCAGCTCGACACGCGAGAGGTTGACATGAGCGGCCTCTGTCTTGCCGTTTGCCGTGTTGACGGCGTAGATAAAATCGAGCCCTGAAATGCTGATGCCCACCTTGCGTGCGGTGCTTTCGTTCATCGCAACGAATGTCGCACCGGTGTCCACAAGTCCCGGGATGTTTCGTCCGTTAATCCTGAAATTGCTGGTGAAATGGCCGCGCTGATCTGCCTGAATAATCTCACTGCCTGCCGGGCCGCGCCTCACCGGCTCAACTTTTGCAACCGTGCCATTTTGGGTTGACGCTGTGTAGGATGCAGAATCCCCGGCATTGTCCAAAGCAGACATGAAGTCTTTGGCATTGTTCCCGAAATAAACTGCTCCAATGGCGACCGCTCCCGCCAAAAGCATTAATCTGGACATATTTTCTACCCCGTTTTCGAAGCATAATCCGGGGAAATGCTTATGAAAACTGAAACAAAGGGGGCGAGATTGTGTCCAGACGGTGCAATTTTGACGGTCTGGTTAACGCTTAGCTTCCGTTCTTACTTGCGAGAAAGTAAACGTTATATCTGCAATTTTTGGCGTTTTGCGGGATTTACCTTTGCCGCCTACTTTGTGCCGTACATTCGATCACCCGCATCGCCGAGGCCGGGAACAATGTAACCCATTTCGTTTAGGTGGCTGTCAATCGCCGCAGTGAAAACCGGCACGTCAGGATGGGCTTCATTGAAGTTCTTGATGCCTTCGGGGGCTGCCAGAAGGCACAGGAAGCGGATATTTTTAGCGCCGCGTTCCTTGAGCTTGTCTACAGCCGCAATGGACGAATTGCCTGTTGCCAGCATGGGGTCCACGACAATGACGAGGCGCTCTGACAGGCTTTCGGGGGCTTTGAAGTAATATTCAACCGCTTCAAGCGTATCATGGTCCCGGTAGACGCCAACATGGGAAACGCGCGCAGCTGGAACCAGATCCAGCATCCCTTCCAAGAGCCCGTTTCCAGCGCGCAGAATTGTTGCAAAAACCAGTTTCTTGCCCTCAAGAACCGGGGCCTTCATTTCCTGGATCGGCGTTTCAATTGTCTCGTAAGTCAGATCGAGGTCGCGGGTCACCTCGTAACAAAGAAGGGTTGATATCTCGCGAAGCAGCCGCCGGAAGCTTGCCGTCGAGGTTTCCTTGCGGCGCATAATCGTCAGCTTATGCTGAACCAGCGGATGATCGATAACCGTTGCGCCACTCATAATTTTCACCTCTTTGATATGACCCGTCAGGGTCTTTTTATCTGAATAGCCGTCCGCTGCAAGCGATGTCGCAGCAGCTCCACTTTAAAGTTTTTCCAGGAGCGTAGCGCGCGTTGCCTCGTCCACAAACGCAGCCTCGAGCGCCGTTCGCGTCATCGCGTTGAGAGCCGCGTCGTCAAAACCCATTGCGTTTGATGCGGTTTCATATTCCTGCCCCAGCGAGGTATGGAAGAAAGGCGGGTCGTCGGAATTCAATGTCACGCGAACACCTGCATCATAAAAAGCCCTGAGTGGATGGCTCTTGTAATCGGGAAATACCTGTAAGGCGATGTTGGAGCCGGGGCAGACCTCAAGCACGGTGCCGCTATCGGCCAGCCGCGCCACCAGTTCGGGGTCTTCAATGGCCCTGACGCCGTGGCCGATGCGATCAGGCCTTACGAGATCCAGCGCATCGCTTACGGAAAATGCGCCGCAAAGTTCGCCTGCGTGAATGGAAAGGCCAAGCCCCGCATCGCGCGCAATGTCAAAGGCCCGGGCAAAATCAGCCACGCGCCCGTTGCGCTCTTCTCCAGCCATATTATAGCCGGTAATCCAGGGATGTCGTCGTCGCGCTGCATATTCAGCGGCCGCGACAACGCGGTCCACGCCGAGATGCCGCACACCGCTGATCATCATCCGGCTCTCAATGCCGGATTTTGTCTTGGCGGCTTCCATCCCCGCAATCAACCCGTCGATATAGGCGTCGGCACTCAGGCCTGCGGCAACACCATGGTCGGGTGACGTAATGATCTCACCGTAAATAGCACCCTCATCGGCAATGGAGCAGAGGTAGGTTTCTGCCAGAAGCGCATAGTCTTCCGGGGTGCGAAACAGCATAGAGGCGGCGTCATAGGCATGTAGGAATGTGGTAAAATCGTTCCACACATAGGCGCCGTCTTTGATGAAGCTCGAGGTTTCTACTCCGTATTTTTGTGCCTGTTCTTGCACCAGCGCGGGTGACGCGCCGCCCTCTATATGGAGATGCAGCTCGGCCTTGATCAGATTGGCGGTCAAATGAAACTCCTGCCGTAGGGGCCCGGGGGAAGACCCAGATGTTTGGCGACGGTTTCGCCGATATCGGCGAAGGTGGAAAGGACGCCCGCACTGCGCGATGCAAAGCCCGGGCCGTAAGCGAGCACCGGTACGCGTTCGCGCGTATGATCCGAACCGCGCCATGTGGGGTCACACCCATGGTCGGCGGTAATAACGATCATGTCACCCGGCGTAAGCTTGCGATTGATTTCGGGCAGTCTGCGGTCAAAAGCCTCAAGCGCTGCGGCATAGCCTGGAACATCGCGCCGATGCCCGTAGAGCATGTCGAAATCGACAAAATTGGTGAAGACCAGGCTGCCGTCTTCCGCTTCATCCATGGCGGCAAGAGTCGCGTCAAACAGCGCCATGTTGCCGCTCGCCTTGGTGAGTTTTGTTACGCCTTGGTGAGCGAAAATATCGCCAATCTTGCCCACCGCATGAACGGTGCGGCCTGCTTCAGTTAGTCGGTCGAGCAGTGTTGGCTCCGGTGGCAGGACGGAATAGTCGCGCCGGTTTCCGGTTCGTTCAAACGTGTTAGCTGTTTCGCCAATAAAGGGGCGGGCTATCACGCGCCCGATATTGAGGCCGTCCACAAGTCCTCGCACCGTTTCACAGAGCCGCAAAAGCCGTTCAAGGCCAAAATGGGTCTCGTGTGCGGCAATCTGAAAAACGGAATCCGATGATGTGTAGCAGATCGGCTTGCCGGTCTTGATATGCTCTTCACCAAAGCGCTTGATCACCTCTGTGCCTGATGCGTGGCAGTTGCCCAGTATCCCGGGGATGTTGCCAGCCTCGCAAATGGCTTCGATGAGATCGGGCGGAAATGTGTCTTCCAGCTCGGGAAAATAACCCCAATCAAATTTGACAGGGGTCCCGGCTATCTCCCAATGGCCGGAGGGCGTGTCCTTACCGTTTGATGTCTCTGTCGCCGCCGCGTGTACACCATACACCTGCGAAGGGATCTGCATGCCCTCAGGAAAACGCCCAGTGGCCAGTTTGGCCGCGTGCACAAGGCCAAGTACTGATAGGTTGGGAAGTTTCAGGGGGCCTGAACGAAGCCCTTCCCTGTCCCCCGCACCCGTCGCGCAAAATTGAGAAATATGACCGAGCGTATTCGAGCCCCTGTCACCATAAGCATCTGCATCCGGCCCGCCTCCAATTCCAAAGGAGTCCAATACGAAAAGAAAAGCGCGCGCCATATGTGTCTCAAATCCAATTGCGGTCAGACCGTCTAGAACATCACGAGCCGCATGGAAATATTTTCCAAACGGAAAAACTTCGGATTTCCACCGGCGCTTTTTGCAATTGCGTCGCAACTGGGCTAAATGCAAAAGGACGGCGGGGCGATCCTCGGGAGGGACACACACCGATGCGGTTTGCGAAAGACATAGAGGCGCTTTGCAAGGAGCATGGCCTGCGGCTCACTGAGCCGCGCAAGGTTATCATGCAAGTTCTGGAGGAATCCGAGGATCATCCTGATGCCGTCGAACTGCATCGCCGTGTTGCCCGCATAGCACCTTCAGTGGCTTTGGCGACGGTATATCGAACTGTGAATTTGCTTCAGGAAAAAGGCATACTCGAAAAACATACGTTCGCTGATGGACGCGCCCGTTTTGAAAGTGCCGACCAGCAGCACCATGATCATCTCATTGATGTCGAAACCGGAGATGTGATTGAGTTCTACTCGGCGGAAATCGAGCGTCTTCAGGACGAGATCGCCCGAACGCATGGCTACTCAATCGTTAGCCACAAGCTGGAAATTTATGTCCGGCGCGCTGGTTCCAAACGTCTCTAAACACGCTCAGCTGCTTCCAGTTTTCCTACCATGATGGACGTGCGTATAAGCGCGCCGATAAATGCGGCAGCCATTAGAAGCACAATCGTCGGGGCAGGCGCACTGTCGATGTAGAAAGACAGAAACACCCCCAAAAAAGATGACACTTCGGCAATAATAACTGCCGTAATCAGCATTCGGGAGAAGGTTCTCGTTATCAAAAACGCGATGGCCCCGGGCGCAATGAGAAGGGCAATGGACAGGATAATGCCGACCGACTTCAATGCGCCGACAATGGTTAGCGATATCAGGGTCAGCAAGCCGTAATGGAGGAGATTGACCCTCAGCCCGACGGCGCGCGCCTGTGCGGGGTCGAAAGCATGCAGCAGCAGGTCTTTCCACTTTGCCGCCAAAATAACAGTCGTCAGCCCTGCGATGATTGCGGTCTCGCCAATGTCGGCGAGGGAAACGCCCAACATGTCTCCAAACAGTATGTGGTCGAGATGTACATCAGATTGAATTTTTACATACATGACCAGCCCGACGCCGAACATGCCGGAAAAAACAATGCCCATCACGGTATCTCGTTTAATGCGGCTGTTGGCATCTAGATAACCCGTGGCTACCGCACTGAACATACCCGCTGCGAACGCGCCAATTGCCAGCGGTACGCCCACAATGTAGGCCAGCACAACACCGGGAAATACCGCGTGTGACACCGCATCGCCCATGAGCGACCAGCCTTTCAGCACCATGAAACAGGAGAGCAATGCGGCGGGCAGAGCAATGAGCGCCGATATGACCAGCGCATTGACCATGAACTCAAACTGGAACGGTTCCAGAAGCATCTCGGAAGTGGTCATGTCTCGCACTCCAGCGCCTTCGCCGCCCGGGCGCGGGCCGCCAAGAGCCCATGTTTAGGCGCCAGCAGGAATGTGAGGAGAAAGATGATGGTCTGCAAAACCACAATGATCCCCCCCGTCGCGCCATCCAGAAAGTAGCTGGCATATGCGCCGACTGCGCTGGTCAAAGCGCCAAGGGCGACCGCGATGACCAACAGCCGTGGGAACCGATCCGTGATCAGATAAGCCGTTGCTCCCGGCGTCACCACCATGCAGATGACAAGAAACGCTCCAACGGTTTGTAAGGCAGCAACGGTGGAAGCTGAAAGCAGTGTAAAAAACAGGGCCTTGAGGAATTGTGGGTTGAGTCCGATTGAGCGCGCATGGCTCTCATCGAAGAACACAACCATCAGATCCTTCCATTTAACCAGCAAAATGGCGAGCGACACAAAGCCGATAATGGCAAGTTGCAACGTGTCTTCCGGCGTGATCGCGAGAATATTGCCGAGCACAATCGTCTGAATGTTCACGGCTGCCGGCGATAGCGAGACCATAAAGAGGCCCAATGCGAAAAAAGAACTGAAAATCAGCCCTATGACCGCATCCTCACGTAGCCGGGTCCTTTGGTTTAGAAACAACATGCCCGCGGCCGCAAGCCCTCCTGAAAAGAACGCGCCGATCGAAAACGGAAGGCCAAGCATATAAGCGCCAGCAACGCCCGGAACGATGGAATGCGAAAGAGCGTCGCCAATCAGGGACCAGCCTTTCAGCATGAGGTAGCAGGAGAGGAAAGCGCACACGCCGCCAACCAGTGCAGACACCCAGATTGCGTTGATCATATAACCGTAAGCAAGGGGTTCCAGAAGCAGTTCCATCACTGGCCGCCTTCCTCGCTTTGTTGGGGTTCGCGTTCGACAAATCGCCCAGCTTGCAGGAGAAGGGGGCGTTCGTCGTCAGAGAAAACACCAACAGACTGCCCACCCTTGCCCATATCACCCAATGCGAAGTGACGCAGAACACCGCCAAAAGCCCGCTCCAGATTGGCCTGTGTAAACGTATCCTCGGTTTTGCCATAGGCAAGAACAGTTCCTTTAATCAGAACGGTCCTGTCACAAAATTCTGGTACGCTGCCCAGGTTGTGCGTTGAGACCAACATGACCCGACCTTCGTCCCGCAGCTCTTTGAGAAGCTTTATGATCTGATCTTCTGTTTTGACATCGACGCCCGTAAACGGTTCATCCAGCAATATCACCCGACCGTCTTGCGCCAATGCGCGGGCCAGAAACACGCGTTTTTTTTGGCCGCCGGACAGTTCACCGATCTGCCGTTTGCGGTATTCACGCATGTTCACACGGTCAAGCGCGGCTTCCACGGTTTCATGATCGGTCTTGCTGGGAATTCGCAGCATGCCCATATGGCCATAACGGCCCATCATCACGACATCTTCCACAAGGACCGGGAAGTTCCAGTCCACTTCTTCAGCCTGAGGAACATAGGCAACAAGGTTCTTCTTCAGCGCATTTTGAACCGGCATCCCCAGAATGGAAATTGTGCCCCGGGCGAGGCGCACAAAACCCATGATTGATTTAAAAAGCGTCGACTTTCCCGAGCCGTTAACGCCCACCAGTGCTGTGATGGTTCCTGTCGGAATTTCAAAATTTGTATCGCGTAGCGCCGTATGGCCATTGCGGTAGGTTACTGTGGCGTTGCTGACCACAATTCCGCCTTCATCTTTCCCCCGCAGGTTGTCGGCGATATTCATCGAGTGAGCCCCACACTTAAACCGTCGACAATTGTCTGGGATGTAACGCGCAGAAGATCAACATAGGTTGGAACAGGCCCATCCGCCTCGCTGAGCGAGTCCACATAAAGCACGCCGCCGTAATGTGCACCGGTTTCACGGGCGACTTGCTTTGCAGGCTTGTCCGAGACAGTGCTTTCACTGAAAACAGCGGGAATATTGTTTGTTTTGACGGCGTCGATCACCTTGCGCACCTGCTGTGGCGTACCTTGCTGGTCGGCATTGATTGGCCACAGGTAAAGTTCCCGCAAGCCGATATCGCGCGCGAGATAGGAAAACGCACCCTCGCTGGTGACCAGCCAGCGCCGATCTTCGGGTATGGATTGCAATGCTTCCTGAATGGGCGTGGAAACGGCGATAATGTCTCTCTTATAGGCCTCCGCATTGGCCGCATAGGTCGCCGCGTTGTCTGGATCATATTTGGAGAAAGCGTCACGAATATTGTCGATATAAATCAATGCATTATGGGGTGACATCCATGCATGAGGGTTGGGTTTGCCTGAATAGGGACCTTCAGAAATGCTCATGGGCTTCACCCCATCTGACACAACCACACTCGGCACATCACGTAAATTATGAAAGAAGCGCTCAAACCAGAGCTCAAGATTGAGGCCGTTCCACAAAATTAGACTGGCCCCTTGCGCTCGGCGAATATCGCCCGGGGTAGGAGCATAGTTGTGTATTTCAGCGCCGGGCTTGGTAATGGATTCCACGATGGCGGCATCGCCCGCCACATGCTGGGCCATGTCGGCAATGACCGTGAAGGTGGTAACGGCCTTGAACTTATCGGCAGCGGCTGCTGGTTGCGATATTGCAAGGAGGCACGTGACAAATGCGGAGAATACAAAGACCGACGTCTGAAAGGTTCGCTGAACGGGATGCATAGTTGCTTTCTGGTTTGATAGGCCGGGCCGGGAGGTGGCGTTGACATCGCCACGTTGCGTTTGTTTGAGAGACTATATGCAAATGAGAATGATTTGCAATAATGCCATAAAAAATAATTTGGCTCAGGTGGGGCAGTCGCTGCATGTCACGCCCGTGCCGATGCGCTGACGGAAATAGAACTCCCTTTTGATATTGACGGTGGTCGCAGTGGAGCTTGTCATAAACGGAGCAAAAAAAAGTAAATTGTAGTTGGTTGCGACTTCGGCATGAACCAGAAACGAGTTGGGTTGCTGCAGGTCCGTTGGCACGGTTTGTGTCGAAGCAACCTGGTAGGGCGCCGTTCCGTCTTTTTGCCATGACCATGCAACGGTTGCGGTCCCTGACGCGTCCAGTGTGAGCCCGGTAACTTTGATATTGAGCCCCGCCGTAGAATAGGGGGCCATAATCGCTGACGCCAACGAATACATGTCAACGAGATCGGCCTTATTTGTGGTCGCTTGTTGCGTCACAATATCAGAGATAGTCGACGCGGCTCTTGATGCATTATTGGAAATGCTGAAGCCCACGGTCAATTGAAATGACATGAGATAGACAAAAATGAAGATAGGCACGAGCAGCGCAAATTCGACCGCGGCCACGCCGTCGTGGGCCTGCGGCAGCCGCGTGGCTGCCGATCGAATGCGATCCGGAATATGATTGAGATATATGAAAATCCGACGGATCATGGATAAGCTTCATTTCGGAATGCGTTTGTCGCCACAATCAGGAATTCCGAGGGTTTGGTTTCACCGGTCGGGATGAGGTTTGAAATCCACGGCCTGACCAGATCAACAGTCACACTCCAGCGGTAATAAACCCTGAATGAGTTGATTGCGCCTGAATTACCTGGCGAGAATTTTAGGCCGGACGTATCAAGGTCGGATTGATCGTTGGTGGAGTCAACACGAGGGATGTTTGTGCTGATGGCTCCAAAGGACGCGACCTCCTTCAAGTCTATATACAATTTGGCGGGTGTGGCGGCTTCAGTGGATGAGCATTTAATGAGCAGAGCAACCTTGTTGCAAAAGGCTTCTCTGAACTGTGTCTCCGTCATGTCGGTGCTGCGGCCGAGCCCAAATGTTATAGCGCCTGTTCGAACGTCTCGCGCCATATCATCGACGGCGCTGGCAACCAATTGTTCGGCGGTGAAGGCAATGAACGTTTCAAGCGTCGCAAAAACAGCCATCATGAAGGGCAGTATCAAAATGGCGAATTCGATAGCCGTCGCACCGCTGCGGTCTCTCCGCAAGCGATAACATAGGCCGCTGTTTTCTGCCCTTGTCGCGGTTTTTTTCACCGCTTTGGCCATATACACACCCTCGATCCATTCAGAC
Organism: Ensifer sp.; assembly: GCA_050306195.1. GTDB lineage: Bacteria > Pseudomonadota > Alphaproteobacteria > Rhizobiales > Rhizobiaceae > Ensifer_A. The sequence goes on along the minus strand of JBNLGT010000049.1, from coordinate 14 downwards.
CAGTGTGCAAAAAT
>JBNLGT010000048.1:0-23412 GCA_050306195.1 Ensifer sp. | reverse complement strand
GCGTATGGCGGCCCGGCGTGGCGTTAATCTGCCGAGGGAACGCCATGCTGAGTGATCTTTTTGAACATAATGTTCGATGGACTGCCGCCAAGCGCAGAGACGATCCGGATTATTTCGACCGACTTTCCGCGCTTCAGCAGCCGCAATATTTATGGATTGGCTGCTCTGACAGCCGCGTGCCCGCCAACGTGATTACGGGACTTGAGCCTGGCGAGGTCTTCGTTCATCGCAATGTGGCCAATCTTGTTCACCGGGGCGACATCAACCTGCTCTCCGTTCTCGAATTTGCCGTCGAGACGCTGGAGGTGAAGCACATCATCGTATGCGGCCACTATGGCTGCGGCGGTATCCGCGCCGCCATGGACGGACACCGCCACGGCATTATTGACCATTGGTTGCAGCCCATCCGGGACTGTGCCGAAAGTCACCAGCAGGAACTCGCCGAAATTGCCGACCCCGAAACGCGTCTGGACCATCTTTGCGAGATCTCAATCAGGGAGCAGGTGCTGGGTCTGTCGCGGACGCCGATTATCCAATCCGCCTGGAAGCGCGGCAGAAAGCTGGCGATCCATGGTTGGGTCTATGGATTGAAGGATGGTTTGTTGAGAGACCTGAAGTGTGATTGCCACGCCGTGTCAGGCAAGCCTCACTTTGAAGCCATCGCGATAGACGACGGCAACCAGCCCACACATTCAGCAGTTAGGAGTGGAACATGACTGAAGAGCTTCAGTTGCTTGGCGTAATCCCCTTCGCACAGGACGAGGCTGTGGATCGCAAGATTGAATCGGTCGTTCGCACCCTGCAGCAGAAAAATATTCGCGTTGCCGGTTTTGTACAGCATGCAGAAACGGTGGAAGGGCAGTGCTGCGGCGCGGTGGATGTTGAAGATATCGAAACTGGCGACAGGTTTCAGATCATGCAGGCATTGGGAACGCATGCCAAAGGCTGTCGGCTGGATCCGGGAGCCATGGCAGACGTCGCCGTGCGCGCGCTTGCATCGTTTGAAAGGCGACCGGATATCCTGATTCTCAATCGGTTCGGCAAGGGCGAGGCAGAAGGTGGTGGGTTACGATCCGTCTTTGAAGCGGCAAGCCTCGCCGGAATTCCCGTACTCACGTCTGTCAAGGAAACCTTTCTTCCAGCCTGGTCCGATTTTGCCGGTGATTTGACGGTCAGCTTGAGCCAGGATGAAGACAGGATTTTGGCATGGTGTGCCGATGTGATCGAGAGCTCTCAGGGCGTGACCCATGCAGCATGAATGGAACTTGGGCTGCCCCTTGAATGATCGTTTTGGAAGAACGGCGGATTACCTGCGCTTGTCGGTCACGGATCGCTGCGATTTGCGGTGCACCTATTGCATGGCTGAACATATGGTGTTTCTACCGCGTAAGGAAGTTCTTACCTTTGAAGAGCTATATCGCCTGAGCCTGATATTCATGCGCCATGGCGTGAAGAAAATACGCGTGACGGGCGGGGAGCCGCTCGTGCGCAAAGATATCATGGAGCTGTTTTCCCTGCTTGGCAGGCATGTCGAAAACGGGGATTTGCATGAACTCACGCTTACGACAAACGGCACTCTGCTTTCCCGCTATGCAGTCCCTCTATATGCGGCTGGTGTCCGCAGGGTCAATGTGTCGCTCGATACATTGGACGGCCAGCGCTACGCTGCGGTTACTCGGCGAGGCCGGATTGAACGGGTACTTGATGGCATTGAGGCGGCGCTCACTGCCGGGCTGAGGGTCAAGATCAATGCCGTTGCCATGAAAGGTGACTTTGAGGATGAGGTGGACGACCTGATCCGGTTTGCACATGGCAAGAATATGGATCTGACATTGATTGAGGAAATGCCGCTTGGTGATGTTGGATTTGATCGCAGGCAGAGCCACCTATCGCTATCGCAGCTGCGGCGTGACCTTCAGCGCCGTTGGTCATTCACGCCCCTGAAGGACAGCACAGGCGGTCCGGCAAAATATGTCAGGGTCGCGGAAACCGGAGGTCGGCTCGGTTTTATTACCCCGCTTTCCTGCGATTTCTGCTCGGCCTGTAACCGCCTACGCGTAAGCTGCACGGGCGAGCTTTACACCTGCATGGGCAACGAAGGCGCGGTGGCGCTGCGCGACACGCTTCGTTCGAGCGAAGGTGATCAGCCAGTCGAGGCGCTGATTTTGGATGCCGTCAGAAACAAGCCGAAAGGCCATTCATTTAAGATTGAAGGCGATACAGTCGAGGGGATCGACCGCCATATGTCACACCTTGGAGGATAATATGCATATTGTTGTGGTGACCATTTCCGATCGTGCAAGCAAGGGCGAGTATGAGGATCTGAGCGGGCCGTTGATTGAGGATTGGCTCAAGAGCTGTATTACCTCTCCCTTCACAGTAACCCGTAAAGTGATTCCGGATGGGTTTGAATCTGTCCGTGACACTTTGATCGAACTGTGTGATCAAGAGCGCGTCGACCTGGTGCTGACAACGGGCGGAACCGGCCCGGCTCCGCGCGACGAAACGCCAGAAGCCATGCGCGCAGTTCTGATCAAGGAACTGCTTGGTTTTGGCGAACTTATGCGTCGTATCAGCCTCGATCAGACGCCGACCGCGATCCTTTCCCGGCAAACAGCGGGAACGCGCGGCCACACCTTGATTATCAATCTGCCGGGCAATCCCGCTGCGATCCGTATTTGTCTCGACACTGTTTTTCCTGCTGTGCCCTATTGCCTCGATCTCATTGGAGCAGGCCGGATAGAAACCGATCCATCTCGTGTGAAGAGCTTCCGGCCGGCGGGTTAAGCGTCGCGGATGAATGAAAAACAGGCTGGCTGAAAAGATAACAGGAGAGACAGAGCGTGGCTTCATCGGCGGAACAAATTCGGCGCTGGCAAGGACCGGCAATTCTTGCCAACGGCTTTCGCCCCTTCTTCTTTTTGGGTTCTTTATGGGCTGGCATTGCAATGGTCATCTGGATTGCGGCGCTCTCCGGCAGCTATTCCCCGCCGACGCGCTTTGATCCGATCTCTTGGCACGCCCATGCGTTCATATTCGGCTACCTTGAAGCCATCATTGCCGGTTTTTTGTTGACCGCAGTGCCAAACTGGACCGGTCGTCTTCCGGTGGTTGGCTGGCGATTGGCCTGGCTGGTGGGGTTCTGGCTTATCGGGCGCATTGCCGTCTTCATCTCGCAAAGCCTTCCGCCCTGGGGCGTGGCGACGCTAGACTTGGCATTCCCGATTGCCTTGGCAACGCTCATATTGAGGGAGATTGTTGCGGGCAAAAACTGGCGCAACCTGATCGTCCTTGTTTTGTTGGCTGTGTTCGCCGGCGCTAACCTTCTCTTTCATCTTGAGGCCACTTGGGGAGAATACCCCGCGCGAGGGGCCGGGCTGCGATTAGGGCTTGCCGCAGTGTTGATGATGATCGGTGTTATTGGCGGACGGATTGTTCCGTCCTTCACGCGCAATTGGCTGGCGCAAAGAAAAAGCGCCGTCTTACCCGTTCCACCGATGCAGCGCTTTGACACGCTGCTTCTCCTTTTCAGCGTTGCAGCTCTGTTCCTTTGGGTCATCTTCCCGGCCAATTTGCTGACAGGCATCGCCCTTCTTTTCATGGGCGGCGGGCACCTGATTAGGCTTTCAAGATGGGCCGGAGTTCGGACGATTGCAGAGCCCTTGGTGGCAATCCTCCATGTAGCCTATCTCTTCCTGCCGCTGGGGGCGCTTGCCGTTGGTTCTTCTGTCCTGTGGCCAGATCTGATGGACCGGGCATCAGCAATGCACCTCTGGACAGCTGGTGTAGTAGGAACCATGACGCTCGCAGTTATGACCCGCGCAACGCTGGGGCATACTGGAAAAGCGCTTCATGCCAATAGGCTGACGGTTCTGATCTACGGCTCAATTATCGGAGCAGCCCTTGTTCGGTTTTTAGCAGCCTTCACGCCAGATCCAATTCTGTTTGAAATCTCCGGTGCGCTTTGGTGCCTGGCGTTCCTTGGTTATGCCGTCGTTTACGGCCCCTTGCTTTTGTTGCGGCGAAGATAGGCTATGTGCATGTCGAAACGCGCGGCAATATCTGTCTGTGAGAAATTGTGTCGCAGGAATTCCATCCGCCCCCAATATATCAGACTTCTTTCGGGCGAGACCTTAAGCAGTTCCACGACATACTATATGCAATTGTAACCCTATTTCGGACTGGGGGAGACTCTTCAATTGACCGATCTGACCGGCAAAACCCGCAAGCGGGCTCCGACGAAAAGACTGAAAGAAACACCACTGACCGAAGCGGACTGGGTGAATGCCGCGACGGAAATTCTGGTCAAAGAAAATGTCCGCGGCATCCGCATTGACGCGCTCTGCGAAAAACTTGGCGTCACGAAAGGTAGCTTTTACTGGCATTTTAATACGCGCGCCGAACTTCTGTCCGCCATATTGAAAAACTGGCAGCGTCGCATGACGTCGAACGTGATTCAGAATGTTTCGCGCGGGGGTGATTCAGGCTTTGCTCGTTTGAAAAGCCTGATCTCTCTTCCCCGCATGCCTCGTTCTCCAGCTTTTGCGCAAACGGAGATGAGCATTCGCGATTGGGGGCGCAGGGTCGATCTCCCGCGTCAGGCCGTTCAGGAGGTCGACAATATCCGTCTCGAATATTTAGCTGAGCTTTACAGGCAGGAAGGCTTCGATGCGGAAACTGCTCGTATCCGAGCCTATGTGGCCTATTGCGTGATGATGGGTGATTCCGTTTTGTTCAACACCATGAAGGATCTGGATCACGAGTCCTTTGTCAATGAAGCGATGGCAATCCTGAGCGCGCCGAAAGAAGGGCGATCCAAGGCATAGAGTGAAGTCCCGATTTCTCGGATCTTCACTCCAGTTCTGTAATCCAAGCCTGACGCACTCTAGCTTGCGGCTGTCTTGGCGAGGTCGAGCACCACGTCAACGATCATGTCCTCCTGACCGCCCACCATGCGGCGGCGTCCGAGTTCGGTGAGGATTTCGCGCGTGTCGATGCCATGATCGATCGATGCCTTTTCTGCATGTCGCAGGAAGCTTGAAGAGATCGCAGCCATGGCCATAGCCCATTTTGTTGGCAACCGCGATGAAGGCTTCAAGCGGCGTATTGCCTGCGCCAGGCCCCAATCTGCTGCTTGGAAGAAAATAAAATCGTGGTATGTACGGCGCTGTCTTTGCCGCCCGGTTGATGTTCGTTTTCACGGCTTCCGGATGGAGCCAAAGAGCAGCGGGATACCGTTATGCAGCGCTGATCACGGACCTGATGATGACAAGGGAGAATACATTGCCGACCAAACAAGCCTTTGTCATGGGACATCCCATCGGACATTCGCGTTCACCGCTAATGCACGGCTATTGGCTGAACAAGTATGGCATTGATGGCAACTATTCGCCCTTGGATATTGCTCCGGCGGATATGAAGGATTTTTTTGCCTGTTTTAAGGAGCGGGGCTGGGCCGGCGGCAATGTGACGGTGCCGCACAAACTTGCGGTCATCCCTTATCTTGCGCACATTGACGAGGCCGCCGGTGCCATCGGCGCGGTCAACACAATCTGGTGGGCCGAGGGTGAACTGGTCGGCGGCAATACCGATGCTTATGGTTTCATGGGCAATCTCGATGAGCTGGCGCCCGGCTGGGACAAGGATGCCAAACGCGCAATCTTGCTCGGGGCAGGTGGGGCGACGCGCGCCGCCGCTTACGGTCTGCTACAGCGCGGTCTTGACGTTGCTGTTTGTAATCGAACGGTCGCTAAAGCCGAAGAGCTGTCCCGGCATTTCGGTTCAGGTGTTTCCGCCTATTCGATGGATGCGTTGAAGGGCCTACTTCCCGACGCGGATTTGCTGGTGAATACCACAAGTCTCGGCATGACAGGCCAGCCACCGCTACAAATTGACGTTACGCCTTTGAAGGAAGGAGCGGTTGTTTATGATGTGGTTTACGCGCCGCTTGAAACCGATCTCCTGAAGGCGGCGAAGGCCAGAGGGCATAGAACTGTCGATGGCCTTGGCATGCTGTTGCATCAGGCGCGCCCGGGGTTTCACCACTGGTTCGGTGTCATGCCCGAGATCACGCCTGAGCTGCGTCAGATATTAATAGACGATATTCTGCCCAAAAAACCAACGCCTTAAAGCATGTTGCGCCCAATATTGGGGCTGTTCAACCATTATAACTGGGCACCCCATACGGGGCTTTGTCAGGCAAGGGGTAGTCCGAGTTTCACTTCGACCCCGTCCCGCATGCCCTGCCTGGGTGAGGCGACGGTTACGGTAGCCTCCACTCGATCTGCAATGGCCTTAACGATTGCCAGTCCCAGACCATTGCCTGCAATCTTTCCGTCGCCGCGCTCGAAACGCCTGAGCAATCGGCTCATGGCGTCGGCAGGCAAAGCAGGTCCGTCATTGGCAACGCAAAGCACGCCGTCCTGCTGAAGCGTCACGGCAACAGGCTTATCCTGAGCTCCGTGCTTAAGTGCATTTTCAATCAAGTTGCGGCAAAGAATTCCAAAAGCGTCCGGATCCATTTTCGAATTGACCGGTTGGTCCGATAGTTTCAAATCAATCCTGGTTTCGCCCACTCTGGCAAAATCATCCACGATGATCTGCAAAACGGGCCTTAGGTCAGATGCCGCGTCAGTACGCAGCCTACCGCCTTCAGCGCGCGCAAGCTGCATGAGTTTTTCCGACATTCGCATCAAGCGCTTCAGTGTCGTCTCAATTTCCATTGCGCGCTGGCTCGTGCGATCTTCTGCAGTCTCGCTTTTGATCCGCTGTGCCTGAGCGATTGCGCCCGCAACGGGTGTACGCAGTTCATGCGCAGCGTTGGCAGCGAATGCGCGTTCGGCATCAAAGGCTGCTTTGAGGCGCTCGAGCAGCTGGTTGACTGCCGCCGATATCGGTTTCAGTTCGCGAGGCAGATTGTTGTCCGGCAAGGGCGAAAGGTCTTGCGCGCCTCTCTGCAAAAGACCTTCCCTGAATTCACGGATGGGATGCAGAGACAAACGGACACCGACAACAATTGCCAACAGGCTGATCGGGATGATCAAGAGTACGGGAAGCAGCAAACCAAGCAGCATCTTCTGCCACAACTCGTCGCGTTGGTGGAGCGATTCCGCGACGGCTATCGTCACACCGCCACTGGTTGCTGCTTCATAATAAATCTGATGAGTCTCGGTTCGCAGAAATCCCTTTTTTTCGAAGGGTGGGAAAATTGCAGGGTCGACGTCGTTGGAACCGAAGATGACTTCGTTTTGTGTGTCGCGCACAACAAAACTTACGCCCTCGCCATAACGTGCTTCCTTGTCTTCCTTCTCATCGCGATGATTTCCTTCATACTCGTCACCATCATCATCGCGTTCCCCGCTGTCTCGACGCCACAATCCTTCGCGCAGATCATGTTGAGCAATGGGAAGAATGCGCTGAGCGGTCGCCTTGAGCCCATCGTCAAAAACCTCCTCCATCTCGTTGCCAACAAGATAAGCGGTGATTGCAGAAGCTGCGAGCCAAAGAAGGGTCACCGAAATGCCTGCGGCCATGGCCAGCCTGGCTTGAAGCGAGTTGAAAACTTTCATGGCCGTCCCAGTCGATAGCCAAGTCCGCGCTCAGTCTCGATCACTTTCGCACCCAATTTTTTGCGCAGCCTGCTAACATGCACTTCAATAGCGTTGCTTTCGATTTCAGTATCGAAGGAATAAAGCCGTTCTTCAAGCTGCGCCTTTGAAAGCAGCAGACCTGGTCGCTGTAAGAAGGCTTCAAAAAGGACCCATTCACGCGCCGTCAAAACAATAGGCTTGCCATCGAGCCTTACATTGCGTCCCGCGATATCAACTTGCAGCGACCCATGCGTGATGATGGGATTGGGGTTTCCGTTATAGCGGCGCGCCACCGAACCAATACGGGCGGAAAGCTCAGCCAGGTCAAATGGCTTGACCATATAGTCGTCCGCACCTGCGTTCAGGCCGGAAATGCGATCTGACACCTGATCAAGTGCCGTGAGAATTATCACTGGCGTAGCGTCGCCTCGGCTGCGCAACTTTCTCAAGAAAGGGATGCCCAGCCCGTCCGGCAGCATCAAATCCAGCAAAATCAGGTCATAGGCCGCAGCGGCAAGCGCGTCGTCGGCCTTGTCCAGCCGGTCCGCCCAATCAACCGAATAGCCATCTGACGCGATCTGGTCCCTGATGGCTGCGCCTAGCGCGGTGTCATCTTCAATCAGCAATACCCGCATGTCGCCGCCCCCTGTTGCACATGCATTCCTAGTCTACCCGCAACCTTACGGGAAGCTGAAGCAATTTTGTTTCGCCTGTCAGGTGGCGGTCAGTTCCAGACCACATTCATTGATGCAACGAGAAGAGGAAACGCCATATGAAGACCGCAATCCTGCCCACCGTCACACTGGCTCTCATGACCGCGACATCCGCGAACGCCTGGGAGGATTGCGATGTACCTATTCACAACTGGAAATCACGCTCAGCGGTTGTCGAATTTGCTGAGCGGCAAGGCTGGAAATTGAGCCGCATCAAGATTGATGACGGTTGTTACGAAATCTACGCCACCGATGAGGCCGGTCGTCGGTTCGAAGCAAAAATAGACCCGGAAACCTTTGAAATCCTGGAAATCCAGCGACAGCACAAGCACCGCTGACGCGCGTCATTTCCAAACCACAGCTCAACTTTGAAAAGGAGTATCATCATGAAATCCTCTAAATTGTTAGTCGCCCTTTCGGCCAGCACGCTTCTCTTCACGGCAGTTGCATCACAAGCAATGCCAATCTTCAACCAGGACACTGGCGCATCCGTTTTGGAAGCAACACAGGTCGGCTTCCGTTGGTTTGACGATGACGATCATCATGAAGGTCGCGGAGACGATGACGATGAGGGTCGCGGTTTCCGCCGTCAGGCCTATGACGACGACCATGGCGATGACGACGACGACGATGGTGGGTACCGTCGTGGTGGAACAGTTCAGCCGCAGAGTGCCACACCTCCGAGTAACGGTCTTTTCACGCCGGGCACCAAAGCCAACGCTCAGATGAACTAATCGAGCCATCGTAAATAGGAGAATTGGCATGAAATCCTTCATGGCTATCTTGGCCGTTACCACTGCGCTTTCTGTTCCGGTTTTGGCCGAGGCAGCACCGGTGACGTTTACGACCAAAATGCGCAACTACGGCGGAAATGGCGCGTACCTGGCGCTTTACGTCACGGATGCTCGCGGCAAATATGTTGGCAGCCTTTGGATGGCTGGCGGCAGGACCCGCTACTACCAGCACCTTATGGGCTGGTACCGCGCAACTGGTGGCAATACAGGCGAAATCAATGGCATCACCGGGGCCAGCGTTGGCTCCGGGCGCTCGCTAAAGATTACCCTCGATCTCGCAGACGCGTTGTTTGACGCAGGATACAAACTGCACATTGACGCCGCCGCGGAGAACATGAGGGAAAGTCCCAATGAAATCGTCGTGCCGTTGACGTCTTCGGGGTCTGGAAAGGCCGTGTCGGGCAGCCGCTACATCGCCAATTTCACTTACAAACGTTAATCCGGAGAGACAAACGTTATGATCCGATCGCTCCACCGTTGGTTCGGACTTGCCGCCGCTCTGTTGCTGACTGTCGTTGCTTTGAGCGGCGTGGCGCTATCGATTTATCCGGTAGCCGAAGCCGTCAATACGCCGCCCTCACAGGAAATGAGTGTGGCCACCCTCGCAGCTCGCATAAAGGCGGTAGAGCCCTCGGTGGAGCAAATCAAGCGAGCGCCTTCAGGCCAGATCACGGCCTATTATTTTGAAGGCGATAGCCCCGCCTCGTCTGTCATCGTCCCCACGACAGGCGAGGCTGTGGGCAGCCCGGAAAAATCCGCACTGGAACGCTGGCTGGTCAATTTGCATCGCTCACTGTTCCTCGATGACAGCGGGCGTTATACCGTTGCCGCTGCAGCGGCAGCCATGTTGATACTGTCGATATCCGGGGCATTTCTTTTGGCCCGCCGCGCCGGCGGTTGGCGTTTCATCTTTAAGTCTGTCCGCGGTAGGGGTGGCAACCGCCTGCACGCCGTGGTTTCGAGGTTGGCAATTCCGGGCCTCTTTTTGTCATCACTGACCGGGCTGTGGATGGCAGCCGCCACGCTGGATCTTTTACCCGCGGGGGCTCCCGGGCCCATGTTTCCCGCCGAAGTGAGTGGTCAGACCGATATTGACCTCAGTGCAATACCGCTCCTGCAGCAGACACCGATTGATGAGTTGTATTCTTTGACATTTCCCTTGGCTGGCGATGCGATGGATGCATTCAGGCTCAAGACGGTTTACGGTGAGGGCTATATCGATCAGGGCACGGGAGCCGTGCTTGTCTGGACCGATGCAAACTGGGTGGACAAAATCACCCAATACGCCCTCATGCTGCATACCGGGCAGGGCCTTGCCTGGCTTGGCGTCCTTCTCGGCCTATCGGCTCTTGGTATTCCTGTCCTTGGCTGGACTGGAACGCAAATGTGGATCAAAGGCAAACTCGGCGGAAAGACCAAACAAGTCGCCGAAGAACAAGCTGATACAATCGTCTTGGTCGGTAGCGAAGGCGGCACCACATGGGGTTTCGCCGCCACACTTCAGGCCGCGCTTTCTCAGCAGGGGCTTCACGTTCACGTCGGATCGATGGGCGCGTTCAATCCACAGCGTTGGCATATGGCCAAACGTGTCATCCTGTTGGCTTCAACCTATGGCGATGGTGCGCCACCTAGCTCCGCAGCGGGTTTTTTGGAACGTTTCGAAAAAATGAGCCCCTTACCCAGCGTGCAGCTCTCTGTGCTTGGCTTTGGCGATCGCAGCTTTCCCCATTTTTGCGGATTTGCTTCAGAAATCGCCGAGAGGGCAGAAGAAGCCGGATGGTCAGCACTTCTACCATTTGACACCATTGACCGTCAGTCACCGCAAGATTTTGCCCGCTGGGGGCGTGCGCTCGCCCAGGCGCTGAAACTGGAATTTGAGCTGCACCACACACCTTCAATTCCAAGGACCTGGTCGTTGCAACTCATTTCCAGGCGTGACTATGGCGCCGATGTGCAGGCGGCGACTGCGATATTGCGGTTTGCATTGCCTCAACGTTCATTCCTTTCCCGCCTAACTGGCCGTGTTTTCCCGCGCTTTGAAGCTGGTGATCTGATCGCCGTCCTGCCGCAAGGCTCCAGTTTGCCGCGCTTCTACTCTCTGGCGTCGGGCACGAAGGACGGTTTTCTCGAAATCTGCGTCCGTAAACAGGCTGGCGGCCTGTGCTCGGGGCAGCTCACAGCGCTGGAGCCCGGCGATCAAATCCAGGCCTTCGTGCGCCGCAACCCAGGATTCCGTCCGCAACGCGGAAGCAAGCCGGTCGTGTTGATTGGGGCCGGGACAGGTATAGGACCGCTGGCCGGTTTTGCCCGATCAAACCGGGCGCGCCGACCCATGCACCTCTATTTTGGTACCCGTCATCCGGCAAGCGATGCGCTCTATTCCGAAGAACTTCGTCAGTGGCATGAAGAAGGTCATCTGGCTTCAGTTTCCACCGCTTTCTCGCGTAGCTCCACACCGGCCTACGTTCAGGATGTTCTCAGGGCTGATGCTGGGAAACTGGCCGGGTTGATCGTATCCGGCGGGCAGGTGCTTGTTTGCGGTGGCCGGGAAATGGCGACCGGTGTAGCAGCCGCGCTTGCCGATATTCTAGCGCCGCACGGTCTGAATCTAACAACATTGAAAGCCGAGGGACGCTATGCTGAAGACGTCTACTGAACTGACAAGACATGCTCTCAACGGCCCAACAATGGGCACCCGATGGTCAGCGCTCTTCCATATGCCGCCGAATTTTTCGGTCGAGCCGGCGCGAAAGGCAATGGCCGACGCGGTCGAAAGCGTCGATCGCCAGATGTCAACATGGGATGCTTCGAGCGATCTCAATCGGCTCAATATGTCCGCCGCCGAAGAATGGGTCGGCTTGCCGTCGGATTTGCTGACTGTCCTTGATGCAGGTCTGAAAATTGGCAGAGCATCAGCCGGCGCCTTCGACATTGCCATGGGCGATGCTGTTGCCGCCTGGGGCTTCGGCCCCAAAAACGCCAGCGAGGCGTGCATAAGAACTGCGCGAAATATCCGCCGCACCCCGGCCTACGACATGCTGGAGCTGGATATGGAAAACCGGCGTGCGCGCAAACATGAGCCTGCGAAATTTGATCTCAATGGTATTGCCAAGGGATACGGCGTTGATCGGCTTGCGGACGTGGCGAAGGAATACGGCATTGATGCGGGCCTGTTTGCAATTGACGGAGAATTGCGCGCGCTTGGCGCCCAGCCGGATGGTCGCGGCTGGACCATCGCTGTCGAGATGCCTGATCTTGAAACGCGCGCACCGCACTCCATTATCGAGCTTCAAGATGCTTCCGTTGCAACCTCGGGAGATTACCGGCATTGGGTGGATGTTGGCGGACACCGTCTGTCTCACACGATGGATCCGCGCCTTGGCATGCCGCTTGCCAATTCACCGGCATCCGCGACGGTTATTGCCGTTGACTGCATGAGCGCAGATGCCTGGGCGACGGTGATGATGGTTCTGGGGGAGGAAAGCGGCCTCGCGCTTGCTGAAAATCTGGGCCTCTCGGCGCTTTTTCTGCAGCATGGCGTGCATGCTGCGGCAAGGGGCTGCGGTGCTTTTGCCGCCTAACCTGATATTGGAAGATAGTAATCGAACCAGTGTTTTTTCCCGCATTCCCGCCGCAGGAGGTTACCCAAAGGGTAGGCCACCAGCGGCGGAAAATAACGACACCGGCTATTTCACAGTCACCCGATCGCCATCAGGCTGGCATTCCCGCCAGCCGCCGCCGTGTTGATCGACGTCGATACTTCTTCAACAAGGAGGTCTATGGAGTAGGGATTATCCATACCCTCCAATTCGATGTTCGTGGCGGCCTGGACGCTTACAATAGCACCGTCAAGGCGAGCTATGGCTGCGTTCATGACTTTCACACGATCCTCATCCCCTTCAACCAGTGCGCTGGCAAAGGGCGCTGTTTTTTCCCAGCGGTCTGTCCACGTCGTGCTCTCCTTGACGGCCATCGGCAGGTTGTTGAATTCGCGAAGCAATTCAGGCTGCAGGTCGATGAGCGCGTGGTTGCCGGTAGCGAGCGCCGACGCCAACTGCGTAACTAGCCCGGCAAAGGTCTGCGGAAAAAGCATGACCCTGCCACGAGGGTGAAGCGTGTAGATATTCCGCTCCCCTACCGGACCAGGCAGTTCCAGTGTCTGGCCAAGAGCGGAATCTCGGCCAATTGCGCGCGCCTTCTGCGCTTCTTTGCTATACCCCTGAGCGTCGAGCCATGCCACAAAGCCGTTGAAAGCCGCGCCAAGATCATTCTTTTTTCCAGCCAGGGGCTTGGGGGCATTAACAGTCAGCCGCCCAAGATAAAGCGGTCCGCCCGCCTTTGGCCCGGTGCCTGAAAGTCCGCGCCCGCCAAATGGCTGCACACCCACAACCGCACCGATAATGTTGCGATTGATATAGATATTTCCTGCAGCGACCCGCGAGGAGACATCACGAATGGTTTCATCAAGCCGTGTGTGAAGTCCGAAGGTCAGGCCGTAACCGGTCGCATTGATCTTGTCTATCAATTGATGGAGATGTTTGCGGCGATAACGGATGATATGCAACACCGGACCAAATACCTCGCGGCCCAGGTCTCCGATATCGTCTATCTCGATGATAGTGGGCGCAACAAATGTGCCCTTCTGCGTGGCGGCGGGAAGCGCGAATTGCTCCACACGGCACCCGCGCTGGCGCATGGTTTCAATATGGTTCGATATTGTTTCCCTTGCCTCATCATGAATAACCGGACCAACATCCGTGGCCAGCTGATCGGTATTGCCAATCGACAATTCGCGCATTGCGCCCTTGAGCATGCCGAGCGTGCGGTCGGCAATATCCTCCTGCAGGCAAAGCAGGCGAAGCGCCGAACAGCGCTGTCCTGCACTGTCGAAGGCGGAGGCAATCACGTCCGCAACGACCTGTTCAGCGAGCGCTGAGGAATCAACGATCATCGCATTTTGTCCGCCCGTTTCTGCGACCAGAGGAATAGGCTTCCCCGCGCGCGAAAGGCGTGTCGAAAGCTGTCGCTGGATCAGGCGAGCAACTTCAGTTGAGCCTGTGAACATGACCCCTTCTACGCCATCAGCCCCAACAAGCGCGGCACCGACCTTCCCGTCACCGGGCAGAAATTGCAAAGCTTCGCGGGGAACGCCAGCATCAAGGAGAATGTTGACGGCCTCCGCCGCAATAAGTGGTGTTTCTTCGGCCGGTTTGGCCAGCACGACATTGCCAGCAGCAAGCGCCGCTGCAACCTGGCCCGTGAAGATGGCCAATGGGAAGTTCCACGGGCTGATACAGACAACAGGTCCAAGCGGTCTGGTGTCTTGGTTGAAGTGAACCCTTATCTGCTGGGCATAATAACGCAGAAAATCAATGGCCTCACGTACCTCGCCGATGGCGTTTGGCGCGGTTTTGCCAGCTTCACGCATGATAAGGCCCATGAGGCCTTCTATACGCGATTGCATGATGTCAGCGGCGTTTTCAAGAATGGCCGCACGTTCGTTGAAGCCTGTTTCGGCCCATGCGGGCGCGTTATGGCGCGCGGCTGCCACCGCAGCCAGCGCCTCATTTGGTGACGCCTCGACGACAGTACCCACAACGTCGTTGTGGTCGGCGGGATTGAAAACCTGTTTTTGAGCGCCCTGTCCAAGGCCGTTCGCTGTCAGTGGTGCAGAATGCCACAGAGTTTCCGCAGAATGCCGCAGCGACCAACCGAGCTCGGATAAAGCCGCTTCGTCTGACAGGTCAATGCCATCAGAATTCCGACGATCGGGACCGAGTATCGAAGCAGGTGGGGCAATCAACGCATGCGGTGCGCCAGGATCGTCCATGGCGGCGATTGTCTCAGCCGGGTCTGCCGCAAGTTCGTCGATGGAAACTTTTGGGTCCGCAATCCTGTTCACGAAGGACGCGTTAGCGCCATTTTCCAAAAGCCTGCGAACCAGATAGGCGAGCAGGGTTTCATGCGTGCCGACGGGCGCATAAATGCGGCACGGCCGGTCAAGCTTCGATTTGCCAACCACCTCCTCATAGAGAGGCTCGCCCATGCCATGCAGGCACTGAAATTCATAATCGCCGGCTTTGAAATCCGGCCCCGCCAGATGATATACCGCCGCCAGTGTTTGCGCGTTGTGCGTGGCGAATTGCGGGAAAATGTGGCGCTTGGCGTCCAGAAGCTTGCGCGCACATGCGATATAGGAAAGATCCGTATGCACTTTCCTGGTGAAAACCGGATAGTCGATGAGGCCATCCACTTGGGCGCGTTTGATTTCCGCGTCCCAATAAGCGCCCTTCACCAGTCGCACCATGATCCTGTGACCCGAGCGTTGGGCTAGGTCGATAATCCAGTCAAGAACGAACGGCGCTCTCTTGCCGTAGGCTTGAACCACAAACCCAATACCGTTCCAGCCGTCAAAGGCGGGGTCCTGGCAAAGAGCCTCCAGAATATCCAGCGACAGGTCCAGCCTGTCAGCCTCTTCCGCATCGATATTGATGCCAATATTATACGACATGGCCAACGCAGTCAGCGCTTTCACGCGTGGCAGGAGTTCCTGCATGACACGGCCAGCCTGCGCCCGCACATAGCGCGGATGAAGGGCGGAGAGCTTGATCGATATTCCCGATTCAGCATAGACGCCGCGCCCCTTGGAGGCCTTCCCAACAGCATGAATAGCGGCCTCATACTCTCCGTAATAGCGTGCAGCGTCTTCTGCTGTCATTGCCGCTTCACCGAGCATGTCATAGGAATAGCGGAACCCCGCCTTTTCCTTAGGGCGAACATTTCTCAGTGCTTCGTCTATGCTTTCACCCGTCACAAATTGTTCGCCCATCATACGCATGGCCATATCCACGCCCTGACGAATTAGCGGCTCGCCGTAGCGACCGATGAGGCGCGTCAGCGCCGCGGCAAGGCTGCCGTCATCAATGGTTGCCGTCAGCTTGTGGGTCAGGACAAGCCCCCATGTGGCGGCGTTGACAAAAAGCGAACGCCCTTCGCCCAGATGCGCCTTCCAATCACCGCCGGCAATCTTGTCACGAATGAGTGCGTCGCGGGTGGCTGCGTCGGGCACGCGCAATAGAGCTTCTGCAAGACACATCAGCGCCACACCCTCTTCGCTGGAAAGCGAATATTCCTGCACCAGCCCTTCCATGCCCGAACCTGTTTTTTTGCCGCGCAAAGAGAGGACAAGTTTGCGTGTGGTTTCTGCTACGGGCGCTTTGATCGCCTCCGGCAATTGCGCTTCCTGAAGAAGCGCCGCCACGCAGGCGCGCTCAGGCCGCCTATAAGCGGCGGTAATGGCGGGACGCAGGTTTCCCCTGTCGCCAATCGGAGGCGTAAAATTTGAAAAAGGAGCAACGGTTGGAACCTTCGGCATGGCTATCATGGTCTTGACCTCCGTAAATGGATCATCGGACCATTATAGTTTCAGATTGAAAGTCGATTTCACTTAATATAAGATAATCAAAGGAAGTATGACTAAATAATGTGTATATAATGGCGAAAATAACTGAAAACATCACCAATAACAGTGATATTGACCAGTGGGATAGGAGGATACTTGACGAATTGAGCCGCGACGGTCGTCTGAGCGTGACGGAATTGGCGAACCGTGTCGGTCTTTCCAAGACACCTTGTCAGGTGCGGATGAAACGGCTCGTTGATCAGGGCTATATTGAGCGCTTCAAGGCGGTTCTCAGTCCGGCCAAACTTGGTTTAAACCACGTCGCCTTCGTGGAGGTGAAACTTTCGGATACGCGTGACGAAGCTTTGCGGGCTTTCAACAATGCAGCATTGAAGATCGCTGAAATCGAAGAGTGTCATATGATTGCCGGACGTTTCGACTATCTTCTCAAGGTTAGAACATCCAGTATTCAGCGTTATCGCCTGGTTCTGGGTGAAAGTATTTCAAGTCTGCCATACGTGGCGAACACCTCAACCAGCTTTGTCATGGAGCCGATCCGGGAGAATTGGGGCTAGATCCTGAGCTAATACGCTTTGCTAGGCAAAATACTGTGCTAGCTTACTCTCATGCTTTGGCGCTCCGTTAAACAGTATGTCTTGAGCCATTGGCGAGGCGAACAGGGCCTGCTGTGGTCTTTTGCTGTCAATCTTGTATGTCTGCGGATTGTGATCTTCGCGGTCCAGCGCCTATTCCAACCCGGTGAATATGAAGACTATCACAGCCGAATGGTGCTGGTTTTGGGGCTGGCAATATTCTTCCACGGCATTGTTTTCGTCTGGCAAACTGTTGGCGTTTTCAGGGCGGGAGAGGCCTATATCCGCGAGCGCGGCGCCATTGCCGTCCACTGGGGGGCTCAGTTCGGTGTCATCGTCGCATTCTGGATCACCGCCAGTCAGGCCCTGAACGCATGGCAGATGACAATTGACGTACCTGACTATGTTGACCATTCCGCTGAATGGCAGCGTGAGCGCGAGGCCAAATATGAAATTGCGCAGGTGGCCGAGGGCGTCTTGAGGATCAGGGGTACGCTCGAGCTTGGCATAACCAGAAAACTGACTGGTTTTCTTGATCAAGACACTGGTGTAAAAACGGTTATCCTGTCCAGTATGGGCGGTAATATTTATGAAGCCCGCGGTTTGGCGCGGCTCTTTCGAGAGCGTGGACTGGGCGTGGTTGTCGAAAACGAGTGCAGCTCAGCATGCACAACGGCATTTATCGGCGGTCGAAAACGAGTTCTGAAGCAAGGCGGCAAGTTGGGTTTTCATCAATACAGGATTGAAGCTGACTATGTCGTTCTCGGGAGTGATCCGGAGGGTGAGCAGGAGCGGGACAGGGCGCTCTACCTGGAGGCTGGTGTTGATCCCGACTTTGTCGCCCGCATGCACACGGCTGCCCCAGACACCATGTGGTATCCCGATGAGAATGATCTGCTGCGTGCTGGGGTGCTGACGGCGGATCCGGCGATGTCAGACGATTTGTGAAAAGACCGTGGGTGAAGCAGACTCCCGCCATTTGGTAAATGGCGGGAATGCCCTTTATCCCATGCTCTGTCATGCAGGTGGGCGTAGAGCCTCTATCGCTTTTTCCAGCGTCAAAGAGCCAATAACAACACCTTCTTTATCGGCGATCCGACAATTTTGCCCCGGCGCTTTTGCAAGAGGAGCAAGAGCTGTCTCCAATGAGGTGTTGGCGGCAATTGTTGGCGCATCCTCGCCAACATAGGTCGAGCTGTCAGCCAGAGAACCGACACGAATGACGCGCCCACGGTTGATGTCCCGAATAAACTCCGTGACATAGTCGTCCGCAGGACGCATGACGATGTCCTGGGGGCTACCTGCCTGCACCATCTCGCCATCCCGGAGGATGGCAATGTTGTCGACAAGTCTCAGGGCCTCATCAAGATCATGCGTGATGAAGACAATCGTTTTGTGCAGCTCTTCCTGCAGGTCGAGGAGGATGTTTTGCATGCCGGTTCTGATCAGCGGGTCGAGGGCCGAAAACGCCTCATCCATCAACAATATCTCGGCATCGGTCGCCAGCGCGCGGGCAAGCCCCACCCGCTGCTGCATGCCGCCGGAAAGTTGGCCTGGATAATTACCCTCAAAGCCATTCAGGCCGACGCGTTCAATCCAGTGGAGTGAACGTTTTTCTGCTTCATCCTCGCTCATGCCCTGGATTGCCAGGCCATAGGCAACGTTTTGGATAACGGTTCGATGCGGCAGAAGCCCGAACTTCTGGAAGACCATGGATGTTTTGTAGCGCCGCAAGTCACGCAGCTTGGTTTCGCCCATGGCGGTCACATCTTCGCCATCAATCCATATTTCACCGGCTGTGGGGTCAATCAGCCGGTTGATATGGCGGATCAGCGTCGATTTGCCTGAACCTGAAAGCCCCATAATGACTTGAATCTGTCTTTCTGGGATTTCGAGCGAAATATCCTTCAGGCCCAAAATATGCGCATGCTGATCGAGCAGGTCTGTCTTGGATATCCCGTTATAGACATGGCCCATCATCTTCTTGGGACGATTGCCAAATACCTTGTACAGGCTTTTGATCTGGATCTTGGCCTCACTCATCGCCAAATCCTTTCCGGTAAGTCTGGAGCCGCTTGCCATATGTTTGTGACACTCGGTCGAAAATGATCGCCAACGCCACGATGGCCAATCCGTTCATCAATCCGAGAGACAAATATTGATTGGAAATGGCCCTGAGAACAGGTACGCCAAGCCCTTTCACGCCAATCATAGAAGCCACCACGACCATGGACAGAGCCATCATGATGGTCTGGTTTACGCCTGCAAAAATATTGGGAAGCGCCAGCGGCACCTGCACCGAAAACAGCTTTTGGCGGGGGGATGCGCCGAAGGCGTCTGCGGCCTCCAGGACATCGCGATCCACCAGACGAATGCCAAGATTTGTCAGCCTGACGATCGGCGGCACCGCATAAATGCACACAGCCAGCAGTCCCGGCACTTTACCAATACCGAGCAGCATGACGACCGGGATCAGATAAACAAAGGACGGGATAGTCTGCATGACGTCAAGGATCGGTGTGATGATGCCCTGCGCCCGGTCAAAGCGCGCCATGAGAATGCCAATGGGAATGCCAATAACAACGCAGAGAATGGTGGCGACCGACACGATTGCCAGAGTTGCCATCGTATCTTCCCACATGCCGAAAATGCCAATCAGCGACATGGCAATCACTGAACCTATGGTGATCTTCCAGGATCGGGAGCCGAACCAGGCAAGCCCGCCGATGATCAGGAGAATAATGGGCCATGGAACGGAAAGCAGAAGCTTTTCAAACCAGATCATGAATTGCAGCAATGGATAAAAGAAAGCCTCAAGCGCCTGGCCATAGGCGCGGGAAAAGGTGAGAAATGAAGCGTCGATCGCTTTTCGCATTTCAGAGAGCGTGTGCCGCCCCAGATCTGGAAATTCCAAAAAGAATTCCATACGGTCCCCCTGTATTTAGCCGTGTTTTCCCACGGTGGATATGAAAACGGGGGGCGAGCCCCCCGTCAAATTCTATGAAATGTGATTTACAGTGCGGCTTTGATCTTGCTGACGACGTCCGCTGGAACCCATTTGGACCACACATCTTCCTGGGTTTCGAGGAAATGATAGGCTGCATCCTCGCCGGCGGCCTGATTGTCAGCCATGTAAACGAGCATGTTGTTCATGGCCTTGGACGGCCAGACGCGTGTTTTCAGATATTCAATTGCCGGGCTGCCGCCCTTGAAGAACTTGTCGGATACAGCCGTGTTGACCTCGGACTTGATCCATGTCGTTGGCTTGGGATCGGCGCAATCAGCGACTTCCTGAGACAGGCAATCATGCCAGTTCTTGTCGCCACCCCAATCAACGCCGAAGGGAACCATCTGCAGGTCATATTTGCCAATGATCGCAGTCGGCGCCCAATAATAGCCAAACCACGGTTCGTCGCGTTGGGCTGCTTTGGCAATCGCCCCGTCAAGACCTGCGGCAGAGCCCGGATCAACCAGAACCCAGCCCTTATCCGCCATGCCGAAGGCGCGGAAGAGGTTGTTGTTGATCTTCTGGCAACCCCAGCCTGCGGGGCACCCCATGAAGGCGCCCTTGGATGGGTCTTCCGTGGCCGGGAAATATTCAGGATGCTCAATCAGCTTGAGAACGGTGTCAATTTCCGGGTGGTCATCGGCGAATTTCCGTGTCACCCACCAACCTTCGCCGGTCCCTTCGATCGGGCCGTCAACGAGTTTGTGCATGCGGCCATCGCTATAGGCCTTTTCCAATGGCTCGCGGATCGAGTTAATCCATAATTCGGGCGCCACATCGGGCTCGCCCTTTTCATTCATGGAGGTAAATGTCGGGTTGGTGGAACCCGGTACAAGCTCGACCTCACATCCATATCCCGCTTCCAGGATAATCTTGTCGACATTGGCCATAAGCTCTGCCGAGGCCCAGTCCATCTCGGCCTCTTTGATGCTGCCACATTCAGCAGCAGACGCAGATCCGGCCATTGCCATGGTCGCGAGAACACCCAGCGCGCCAAGCGCGCCAAAACGGAATTTTTTCATTGAGTTAAGCTCCCCAATCTTCTTGCATTCCTGGTCTTCGTTTTCATATTCGCGACCAGTCACCACCCTTTGTGGATGATTTCCCCTTCTCACATCTCGCACATTTGCTGCGGAGACATCCGAGGCATTGCTGCCGAGACAAGCATTTCCGATTGCTGATGTAAACCGAGAATTGTCAGAAAAACGACGCGATGTTCCGTTTGCGCCATTCAAGTTTGTTGATCTGCAACGCAACTCTTAACGAAACCAAGTTTTGACAGCCGCAGTGATGCCGTCACGGCCCTCGGCCATCAATCTCCACCGCGTCGAGCCAAAAGCCAACGCATCTTTCCGCCAGTTCTCGATAGCCATTAAGAGAGCTCGGTTTCTGGATAAAAGCCGATGCGCTGGCGCGATAAGCCGCCGCACGGTCGTCTTCCTGCCCGGAGGAGGAGAAAATGATAACCGGCGGAAATGTGCTATTCGCTTGCGCTCGCACGCTATTTAGGAATTCCAGCCCGTTTTGCCGGGGCATGTTGAGATCAACGAGCATAAAGGAAATCTCGCCCATTCGGGCGTACTCATCCAGCGCGCGTTCTGGATCAGAATACCAAATCGTCTTTAATGCCGGCCGTACGCTTGTCAAAGCATTTGTAATATGAAGGGCGTCCATTTCATCGTCATCGACAATGATGGCAACTTTGGCTGTTCCCATTGCAGCTCTCCATTCACGTAACCGAGTTGTCGGTCACTAAGTTACAGTTCCATTGGTATGGAGTTGTCTTTGGTAAATTCGGTCACGACATATTCCAGTGTTTCGGGATCCAGCTCCTGCTTGGCCATTCGAAAATCAGCGCCGTATTTTTCAATTTCCTGGAAGAAACCTTCGGAGATATCGTTGGATATAATGCCGACCGGGCCGGTGTAGCGGGCCTTTCGCAATTGCGGCACAGTTTCGCGGAAGTCGTTATTGGGCAATAGCATGTTGTCGAGCAGAACGAGGCTATAGTTCTCCTCGCTCAGCATGTTGAGCCCCGCTTCAATGGACATCGCATAGTCGATCACAATGCGCGATCTGTCTTTCAGCTGTTCCAGCTGTAGCGAAATCGTATCAAATTCAGTTGGATCGTCATCAATCAGCAAAATTTTGATTTTGGACTGGCCGACATTGTTCATTCGTTCACTCCGCCCGATATTGGGGATCTATCCATTCGCGCACATCCGCAATCACAAAGAGCTTCCAGTCATTATCTCCAGGAGATTGCCAAAAATCCCTGATTGCATTTCCCGATCATAATTAGTCGATAACGCCAAGTCTGATGGCCTTGGCAACCAGCTGCCCTCTGCTGACGGCGTCAATCTTTTTCATGGCCGACGCGATATATTCATTCACTGTATATTCTGACAGCCCAAGGATAATCGCTATTTCCGCAGTGGTTTTGCCTTCTGAGGTCCACTCCGTCACCTCTCGTTCGCGACGACTGAAACTGGGGGCGGTTTCATCAACGCCCTGATAATCGCAATAACGTCGAGCGATGTTCATGAAGTCGTAAATGATGTCGCTAAACTGCTCTCCGTCGCGAACAGCAGCCTCGTCTCCCAGCAGCACGCAGTAACGTGTCCCGTTGGTCGTCACATGGGGAATGCCCAAGAGCTTTGCGCCAGACAACAGCTTTGCATAATAGCCATGGGCTTCGCCGTTCCAGACCTTGGGCCGTTTGAGAACCGCCAGCTCGTTGAGAAATTCGTCCTTGTAGTCAAATAGGAGATTTTTCAGATCATCACGCCGTTGCGGCGCCAGCTTTGACAGACAAACAAGGTCTTCAAGCGGCATGCCATCGACCGGATTTGCGAAACGCAACAGCATGAATGAGGAAAGTCCATAATAATCGGCATGCATTTTGAACGCGCGGAAAAAATCCGTTTTGTTCAGGGCGCGACCGAGCTCGCGACCCATAAAAGCTTCCGATAAACCAACAGACGTCATCGCGCCCTCTGCTTGCTTTCGATCCCCCAGTCGGAGTTTCTTGACGAGTCCCCAACATCTAGGGGATTTCAAATTGACACATCCTGCCATACGCTCTGGGTGTGTAAGAGGGCTGGACACAGGTTGACTTAGGTGGGGACCAACAACCTGTCGCGGCGGATATGTCCGGCCCTCTCACAACTAAATTGTGTATCATGCACCAAAATTGAGGTCAAACTGGACTCTTTTGGTTTTCTTAGTGCGTCTCCCAGAATTAACTATTGACAATTTTACATTGGCCGCGATTCGAATTGTTTTTGATGTCGCCGTTGAAGCGGCAGATCGTT
>JBNLGT010000047.1:0-23513 GCA_050306195.1 Ensifer sp. | reverse complement strand
GGGAGTGGAGATGTTCAGGAAGCTGCTTGACGAGGGTCAGGCGGGCGACAACATCGGCGTACTGCTGCGGGGCACGAAGCGTGATGAGGTGGAGCGTGGCCAGGTAGTAGCGGTACCGGGCTCGATTACGCCGCACACGAAGTTCAAGGCAGAAGCCTACATCCTGACGAAGGATGAAGGTGGCCGTCACACGCCGTTCTTCACGAACTACCGTCCGCAGTTCTACTTCCGCACGACGGACGTGACTGGCATCGTAACGCTGCCGGAAGGCACTGAAATGGTTATGCCTGGCGACAACGTGACCTGCGATGTTGAACTGATCGTTCCGATCGCCATGGAAGAAAAGCTTCGCTTCGCTATCCGCGAAGGCGGCCGCACCGTCGGCGCCGGTATCGTGGCTTCCACCATCGAGTAATCGATCGGAAAGAAATCTCCGGGTTCGCGCAGTTCCGTGCGAACCCGGTAATTATAACAAAGGTTTATCACCGGCCAACTGGCTGGATGAAGAACACCAACAAGGACAAGTCGAATGAACGGCCAGAATATCCGCATCCGCCTCAAGGCGTTTGATCATCGGATCCTCGATGCCTCCACGCGCGAAATCGTTTCGACGGCAAAGCGCACAGGCGCGAGCGTACGCGGTCCGGTTCCTCTTCCGACCCGGATCGAGAAGTTCACGGTTAACCGCTCGCCCCACATTGACAAGAAGAGCCGCGAACAGTTCGAGATGCGCACCCATAAGCGTCTTCTCGATATCGTAGATCCCACACCGCAGACAGTTGACGCGCTGATGAAGCTCGACCTGGCTGCAGGTGTTGACGTCGAAATCAAGCTTTAAGGCTTGGTGCCTTAGGGAAGGAATGAACCGATGCGTTCAGGTGTGATTGCACAAAAGGTGGGAATGACACGCGTCTACAACGACGCGGGCGAGCATATCCCGGTAACAGTGTTGCGCATGGATAGCTGCCAAGTGGTAGCACAGCGCACAGAAGACAAGAATGGCTACACCGCAGTTCAGCTGGGTGTTGGCCAGTCCAAGGTCAAGAACACGTCCAAAGCGATGCGCGGCAACTTTGCTGCCGCCAATGTTGAGCCGAAGGCCAAGCTTGCTGAATTCCGTGTATCTGCCGACAACCTGATTGAAGTGGGCGCCGAACTGTCGGCTTCGCATTTCGTTGCAGGTCAACTGGTAGACGTTACGGGCATTACGCAGGGTAAAGGCTTTGCAGGTTCCATGAAGCGCCACAACTTCGGTGGTCTTCGTGCAACGCACGGCGTGTCCATTTCGCACCGTTCCCACGGTTCGACTGGTTCCAACCAGGACCCGGGCAAGGTTTGGAAGGGCAAGAAGATGGCTGGTCATATGGGCCAGACTCGCGTAACGACCCAGAACCTTGAAGTCGTTTCGACCGATGAAGAGCGTGGCCTTATCCTCGTGAAAGGCGCTGTTCCCGGTTCCAAGGGCGCATGGATCCTCGTTCGTGATGCTGTTAAGTCCGGTACGCCGGAAAATGCACCGCGTCCGGCCGGCCTCCGCGCCGCTCAGGCAGCAGAATAAGGAGCGCGTTGAGATGGATCTCGAAGTAAAAACGCTCGCAGGCAAAAAAGCCGGAACCGTTTCGCTCTCTGATGCGATTTTCGGTCTTGAGCCGCGCGAAGACATTTTGGCCCGCATGGTGCGCTATCAGCTCGCCAAGAAGCAGCAGGGCACACACAAGGCTCAGACCCGCAGCGAAGTTTCGCGCACGGGTTCGAAAATGTACAAGCAAAAGGGTACGGGCCGCGCTCGTCACCATTCTGCACGTGCTCCGCAGTTCCGCGGCGGTAGCCAGGCTCACGGCCCGAAGGTCCGCGACCATTCTTTCGATCTTCCGAAGAAGGTTCGCGCCCTGGCTCTGCGTCACGCTCTGTCGGCCAAGGTCAAGTCTGAAGAGCTGATCGTTCTTGACGATCTGGTTACCAAGGACGCCAAGACCAAGGAACTGACCGGTGCTTTCGACAAGCTGGGTCTGAATAACGCTCTTATTATCGGCGGCGCCGAGCTCGACAACAATTTCAAGCTCGCTGCCTCGAACATCCCGAATATCGATGTTCTGCCGATCCAGGGCATTAACGTTTACGACATTCTGCGCCGCGGCAAGCTCGTGCTTTCCAAAGCTGCAGTTGAAGCTCTGGAGGAGCGGTTCAAATGACTGATCTTCGCCACTACGATGTGATCCGCACGCCGTCGATCACAGAAAAGTCGACGCTGGTTTCAGAACAGAACCAAGTCGTATTCAATGTCGCCAAGGACGCCACCAAGCCTGAAATCAAGGCTGCTGTGGAAGCGCTCTTTGGCGTGAAGGTCAAGGCCGTTAACACGCTGGTCCGCAAGGGCAAGGTAAAGCGTTTCCGCGGCATCACCGGCAAACAGTCGGACGTCAAGAAGGCAGTTGTCACACTCGTTGACGGCCAGTCCATCGACGTGACCACCGGACTGTGAGGTAAAGAACAATGGCTTTGAAAAACTTCAACCCGAGGACACCGAGTCAGCGTCAGCTGGTCATCGTTGATCGCTCCGGCCTCCACAAGGGCAAGCCGGTCAAGACATTGACCGAAGGCCTGTCCAAAAAGGGCGGACGCAACAACCTCGGCCGCATCACCACCCGTTTCCAGGGCGGCGGTCACAAGCGTACCTACCGCATCATCGACTTCAAGCGCCGTAAATTCGACGTTGAAGGCACCGTTGAGCGTCTGGAATACGATCCGAACCGCACGGCGTTCATCGCGCTCGTCAAGTACTCCGACGGTGAGTTGGCTTACATCCTTGCTCCGCAGCGCTTGGCTGCTGGCGACAAGGTCATCGCCACCGAAGGTGCTGCTGACGTGAAGCCTGGCAACGCTATGCCGCTGGCTAACATTCCGGTTGGAACGATTGTTCACAACGTGGAAATGAAGCCGGGCAAGGGTGGTCAGATCGCCCGTTCCGCAGGGACCTACGTTCAGCTCGTTGGCCGCGACCAGGGTATGGCGATCCTTCGCCTGAACTCCGGCGAACAGCGTCTGGTGCATGCAACCTGCCTGGCAACGGTTGGCGCTGTGTCCAACCCGGACCACGGCAACACCAATGATGGTAAAGCCGGCCGTTCGCGCTGGCGTGGCAAGCGTCCGCATGTTCGCGGCGTCGTCATGAACCCGGTTGACCACCCGCACGGCGGTGGTGAAGGCCGCACCTCTGGTGGTCGTCACCCGGTTACGCCTTGGGGCAAGCCCACAAAGGGCAAGCGTACGCGCTCCAACAAGACGACCGACAAGTTCATCATGCGCTCGCGTCACCAGAAGAAGAAGTAAGAGAGGTAGTCTGAAATGGCTCGTTCAGTTTGGAAAGGTCCGTTTATTGACGGCTATCTTCTCAAGAAGGCTGAGAAGGTGCGCGAAAGCGGCCGCAATGAAGTAATCAAGATGTGGAGCCGTCGCTCCACCATCATGCCGCAGTTCGTCGGTCTGACGTTCGGTGTCTACAATGGCCAGAAGCACATCCCGGTCTCCGTGTCCGAAGAGATGGTCGGTCACAAGTTCGGTGAATTCGCTCCGACCCGTACCTACTATGGTCACGGCGCGGACAAGAAAGCGAAGAGGAAGTAACAATGGGCAAGGCAAAAGCCGCTCGCCGGCTCAAGGATAACGAAGCACAGGCAGTCGCCCGCACGCTTCGCATCAGCCCGCAGAAGCTCAACCTCGTTGCAGCTTCGATCCGTGGCAAGAAGGTAGAAACCGCGCTCGCTGAGCTCGAATTCTCCCGCAAGCGCATTTCCGACCAGGTCAAGAAGACCCTGGAATCGGCAATTGCGAATGCTGAAAATAACCACGATCTCGATGTTGACGCGCTGGTTGTTGCAGAAGCGTATGTCGGCAAGTCGATTGTCATGAAGCGTTTCCACGCTCGCGGTCGCGGTCGTTCGTCGCGCATCGAAAAGCCGTTCTCGCACCTCACGATCGTTGTTCGTGAAGTCGAAGACAAAGAGGAGGCCGCATAATGGGTCAGAAGATTAATCCGATCGGTTTCCGCCTCGGCATCAACCGCACCTGGGACAGCCGCTGGTATGCAGACGCCGGCGAATACGGTGAGCTTCTTCATGAAGACCTCGCAATCCGCGAATATCTTTTGAAGGAACTGAAGCAGGCTGGTATTTCCAAGGTCGTTATCGAACGTCCGCACAAGAAGTGCCGCGTCACGATCCATTCGGCCCGCCCCGGTCTCATCATCGGCAAGAAGGGTGCAGACATTGAAAAGCTGCGCCGCAAAATCTCCGCCATGACGAATTCCGAAACACACCTCAACATTGTTGAAGTGCGCAAGCCGGAAATCGACGCGACGCTCGTTGCTCAGTCAATCGCACAGCAGCTGGAACGCCGCGTGGCTTTCCGTCGCGCCATGAAGCGCGCCGTTCAGTCCGCAATGCGTCTTGGCGCTGAAGGCATCAAGATCACCTGCGGTGGCCGTCTCGGTGGTGCTGAAATCGCTCGTACCGAATGGTACCGCGAGGGACGCGTTCCGCTTCACACACTGCGCGCCGACATCGACTACGGTGTGTCTGAAGCAGAAACCGCATTCGGCATCTGCGGCATCAAGGTCTGGATCTTCAAGGGCGAAATCCTTGAGCACGATCCGATGGCTTCCGAGCGCCGCGCAACCGAAAACGACAACCAGGGCGGCTCCTCGAACCGTCGCCGCGAAGACGCGTAAGTCGTCTGCCGCTGCCAGTTGGAGATAAAAGAAAATGTTGCAGCCAAAGCGTACAAAGTACCGCAAGCAGCACAAGGGCCGCATCCATGGCATTGCCAAGGGTGGTTCTGATCTTGCTTTCGGTGAATACGGTATCAAGGCACAGGAACCCAACCGCGTAAATGCACGTGAGATCGAAGCGGCCCGCCGCGCGATCACCCGCTACATGAAGCGTGCGGGCCGTGTGTGGATCCGCATCTTCCCTGACACTCCGGTCACCTCCAAGCCGACCGAAGTTCGTATGGGTAAAGGTAAGGGTTCGGTCGATTACTGGGCATGCAAGGTCAAGCCTGGCCGTATCATGTTCGAAATCGATGGTGTCAGTGAAGAAATTGCTCGTGAAGCACTTCGCCTCGGCGCCGCCAAGCTCTCTGTCAAGACGCGCTTCGTACAGCGCATTGCAGAGTAAGGAGTGAGCGAAATGAAAGCCTCAGAAGTTCGCGCCATGAGCGCCGACCAGCTGAATGACGAACTTGCAAAGCTGAAGAAGGAGCAGTTCAATCTGCGCTTCCAGCAGGCAACAGGTCAGCTTGAGAAGTCTTCGCGCGTTCAGCAGGTACGCCGTGATATCGCGCGTATCAAAACCATTGCAGCCCAAAAGGCCGCTGAAGCCAAGGCTTAAAGGAAAAAGACTATGCCGAAACGTATTCTGCAGGGTGTTGTCGTAAGCGACCAGAATGACAAAACGGTTGTTGTCCGCGTTGAGCGTCGTTTCGCTCACCCGCTGATGCAAAAGACCGTTCGCCGTTCGAAGAAGTACAAGGCGCACGACGAGAACAACCAGTACAAGGTTGGCGATACCGTTTCCATCGAGGAATGCGCGCCGATCTCCAAGGACAAGCGCTGGACGGTCGTAGCCGCCCAGTGACTTTTTCGGGTTTTTCGCCCCAGACCCTTGCGTTTGGGGCAAAAACCTGTATGAAGCAGCGCAACAGCGCAGAACGCTCGGGAATCGGGCGTTCTTTTGCTTTTCCGCGCGAGGAAGGTCCTTTTTGAGGAAACCACCTTGGCAAGTTTTTTCCCGCGCGAAACTTGAAGTGTGTCTTGAGGCCGAATTGATGAAATACGGTCAAAGAGGCGCGCATTATGAATCCAGTCCAAAAGCTGGAATAGGGGGCCTCAAAGCCCAACCGTTCCGGTCAATAATAGAAGGCGACCTGACATGATTCAGATGCAGACTAACCTCGACGTAGCCGATAATTCCGGCGCACGTCGTGTCATGTGCATCAAGGTGCTGGGCGGCTCCAAGCGTAAATATGCTTCGATCGGCGACATCATTGTTGTCTCCGTGAAGGAAGCTATTCCGCGCGGCCGCGTTAAGAAGGGTGACGTGATGAAGGCTGTCGTTGTACGCACAGCCAAGGACATCCGTCGTCCCGATGGCAGCGTTATCCGTTTCGACACCAATGCTGCTGTTCTCGTTGACAACAAGAAAGAGCCTATCGGCACGCGTATCTTCGGACCGGTTCCGCGCGAACTTCGCGCCAAGAGCCACATGAAGATCATCTCGCTGGCTCCAGAAGTACTGTAAGGGACGAGACAGATGCAGAAGATCAAAAAAGGCGACAAGGTTGTCGTTCTCTCCGGTAAGGACAAGGGTACCTCCGGTGAAGTTATTCGCGTGATGCCGAAAGAAGGCCGTGCGGTTGTTAAAGGTGTGAACATGGTGACCCGTCACCAGAAGCAGACCCAGACCCAGGAAGCCGGCATCGTCCGTAAGGAAGCCTCCATCCATCTTTCCAACCTGGCGATCGCCGACCCCAAGGACGGCAAGCCGACCCGCGTCGGTTTCAAGATCGAAGGCGAGAGCAAGGTTCGTGTGGCAAAGCGTTCGGGAGTAGTTATCGATGGCTAAGACCGCCTACGAGCCCCGTCTTAAGACGGAATATAATGCGAACATCCGTAAGGCTATGCAGGAGCAGTTCTCCTATGCCAACGAGATGATGATCCCGAAGATCGAAAAGATCGTAATCAACATGGGTGTGGGTGAGGCGACTGCCGACTCCAAAAAGCCGTCAAACGCTGCTGCGGATCTTTCCGCAATTGCTGGTCAGAAGGCTGTTATCACCCGTGCGCGTAACTCCATCGCTGGCTTTAAGGTCCGCGAAGGTATGCCGATCGGTGCGAAGGTTACCCTTCGTGGCGCTCGCATGTACGAGTTCCTTGACCGTCTCGTAACGATCGCGCTGCCGCGCGTTCGCGACTTCCGCGGTCTGAACCCGAAGTCCTTTGACGGTCGTGGCAACTTCGCCATGGGCATCAAGGAGCACATTGTGTTCCCGGAAATCAACTACGACAAGGTTGACCAGATCTGGGGCATGGACGTCATCGTTTGTACGACGGCGAAAAACGACGATGAAGCTCGGGCTCTTCTGAAAGAGTTCAACTTCCCGTTCCGCCAGTAACCGTTACGGCAAGCGTAGAGAAGGAAAACAAATATGGCGAAAGTCAGCGCAGTTGAAAAGAACAAGCGCCGCCGCAAGCTGGTTTCCCGTGATGCTGATAAGCGCGCAGCGCTGAAGGCAATCATCAAGAACCAGGAGCTCCCGATTGATGAGCGCTTCAAGGCAACCCTGAAGCTGGCAGAAATGCCGCGCAATGGTTCCAAGACCCGCATTCGCAACCGTTGCGAAGTGTCCGGACGTCCGCGCGGTTACTACCGCAAGCTCAAGATGTCCCGTATTGCACTTCGTGAACTTGGCAACTTCGGCAAAGTGCCGGGCGTTGTGAAGTCGAGCTGGTAAGGAGACGGGCACATGGCTATGACTGATCCTTTGGGTGATATGCTCACCCGTATCCGCAACGGCGCTGCCCGCCGCAAGTCGTCTGTGACGACCCCGGCGTCCACGCTCCGTGCACGTGTCCTCGATGTGCTTCAGGCTGAAGGCTACATCCGCGGCTATTCCGAGACTGCCTTTGAAAACGGCAAGAAGGAACTGACCATCGAGCTGAAATATTATGAAGGCGCTTCCGTGATCCGTGAGATCGGCCGCGTCTCCAAGCCGGGCCGCCGAGTTTATGTCTCGGTTAAGTCTATTCCGCAGGTCGCGAACGGTCTCGGCATCACAATCCTTTCGACTCCGAAGGGTGTGATGGCTGATCACCAGGCTCGTGAACAGAATGTTGGTGGCGAGGTTCTTTGCTCCGTCTTCTAAGGCTGGGCAGAGATCTCCATAACGAACAGACAGGTTTGAAAAATGTCTCGTATCGGTAAAAAACCCGTTCAGGTCCCTGCTGGAGTGACGGCCTCTGTTGATGGCCAGAAGGTTTCCGCAAAGGGCCCGAAGGGCGAGCTCTCCTTCGTCGTAAATGACGAAGTGCTCGTTAAAATGGAAGATAACGCTGTTGTTGTTTCCCCGGCTTCTCAGTCGAAGGATTCACGGTCCAAGTGGGGCATGTCCCGCACGATGATCGAAAATATTTTCACCGGCGTTGCCACTGGTTACGAGCGCAAGCTCGAAATCAATGGTGTTGGTTATCGTGCGGCCATGCAGGGCAAAAACCTGCAGCTGTCGCTCGGTTTCTCACACGAAGTCGTTTACGAAGCCCCGGAAGGCATTACGCTTGCTTGCCCGAAGCCGACGGAAATCACCGTCAACGGCATCGACAAGCAGCAGGTCGGCCAGGTGGCTGCGGAAATCCGCAAGTACCGCGGTCCTGAGCCCTACAAGGGCAAGGGCGTTAAGTACGCTGAAGAGCGGATCGTCCGTAAGGAAGGCAAGAAGAAGTAAGGAGCACTGGATATGGCTAGCAGGAAAGAAACTCTTGTGCGTCGCGCCAGCCGCGTGCGCCGTCAACTTAAGAAGGTGGCCAATGGCCGTCCGCGCCTTTCTGTTCACCGCACTGGTTTGAACATTTATGCGCAGATCATCGACGATGTAGCAGGCCGTACACTGGCTGCTGCTTCCACCCTCGACGCAGGCCTCAAGGCTTCGCTCAAGAGCGGTGCAAACGTTGATGCAGCCGCCGCTGTCGGCAAGCTTGTTGCTGAGCGCGCCGTTAAGGCTGGCGTCAAGGACGTTGTCTTTGATCGTGGCGCCTTCATCTACCATGGCCGCATCAAGGCCCTGGCAGACGCTGCCCGCGAAGGCGGTCTGCAGTTCTAAAGGAATTTGCCCGGCTGTTTATACGGCCGGGCAATTTGCGGTTTACCGCATTGAACCGGATCGCGGATGTCTGAAACAGGGCAGGGCGGTCCATTTCTCAGTTTGCCGATTGCACCCGGAAAAGAAAAAGGAACAGGACAATGGCACAGGAAAGACGGGGAAAGCGCGAAGAGCGCCAGGACCGTGAAGAGCGCGATAGCGAATTCGTTGACAAGCTTGTCGCGATTAACCGCGTTGCAAAAGTTGTTAAGGGCGGCCGCCGTTTTGGTTTTGCCGCACTCGTCGTCGTAGGTGATGGCAAGGGCCGCGTTGGTTTCGGTCATGGCAAGGCGCGCGAAGTGCCGGAAGCCATCCGCAAGGCAACGGAATCCGCGAAGCGCGAAATGATTTTCGTTCCGCTGCGCGAAGGCCGCACGCTGCACCACGATGTGCATGGCCGTCACGGCGCAGGCAAGGTTCTGCTGCGCGCTGCCAAAGCAGGTACCGGTATCATCGCCGGTGGTCCAATGCGTGCCGTTTTCGAAACGCTCGGTATGCAGGACGTTGTCGCCAAGTCGACCGGTTCCTCGAACCCCTACAACATGGTTCGCGCAACTTTCGACGCTCTGAAGCACCAGGTTCACCCGAAGGACATCGCAGCACAGCGCGGCATCAAGTATGCTACGCTCCAGGCTCGCCGTGTTGCTGCCGGTGTGGCTTCTGAAGAATAAGGGGAGATTGCAAGATGGCTAAGAAAGCTACTGCTGCAAAGAAAACCCTTGTTGTTGAGCAGATCGGTTCTCCGATCCGCCGCCCGGACGTTCAGCGCCGTACGCTGATCGGTCTCGGCCTCAACAAGATGCACAAGACCCGTGAGCTGGAAGATACGCCCGCTGTGCGCGGCATGATCGCCAAGGTCAGCCACCTCGTTCGCGTCGTCGAAGAGAAATAAGGAAGGCGTCTTGAGATGAAACTCAATGATATCAAAGACAACGAAGGCGCAATGCCTTCCAAAAAGCGTGTAGGCCGCGGTATCGGTTCCGGCACGGGCAAGACTGGTGGCCGTGGTGTCAAGGGTCAGAAGTCCCGTTCTGGCGTTTCGATCAACGGTTTTGAAGGCGGCCAGATGCCAATCTACCGCCGTCTGCCGAAGCGCGGCTTCAACAACATCTTCGCCAAGGACTTCGTTGAAGTGTCTCTCGGCCGCCTCCAGGCTGCTGTTGACGCCAAGAAGCTCGACGCCAAGACGGTTGTTACTGCTGAAGTGCTCAAGGCTGCTGGCGTGATCCGCCGCACCAAGGATGGCGTTCGCGTTCTTTCCGACGGTGAGCTGAAGGCCAAGCTGAAGCTCGAAGTTGCCGGCGCATCCAAGGCTGCTGCTGAGAAGATCGAGAAGGCTGGCGGTTCGCTGACCATCATCGGCGCTGCTGCTGAAGCTGCTTCCGAATAAATTTTATGAAATTTGATCGCCCGGTGGTCTTTCCCCCGGGCGATTTTGCTCCCATATGTGAGCCTCACGTGAGCGGCATCTCTGCTGCTTTCATCTTCAAGCGGGTGAGGCCCCGGTTATTCTTCCGGTTCCGGCCCCTGCCTTTTTTGATTGGGCCGTTGACGTTTCCTTCTTCAAACGACATAAGCCTGAGCGAGTTTTATGAATCTGGCCGCATTGTGGGGTCCCCCTCAATGTAGCCGATGCCAACAACTGCCTGCCGGGCGCAATCATGCATGCCGGGCTGGCAAGCGGAGAAATCAATGGCTTCTGCTGCCGAACAACTGGCTTCAAACCTGAATTTCTCGACCTTTGCCAAGGCCGAAGATCTCAAAAAGCGTCTCTGGTTCACCCTTGGCGCGCTGCTCGTTTACCGTCTGGGCACCTATATTCCGTTGCCAGGCATTAATCCGGAAGCGTTTGCCAACGCCTTCCAGAGCCAGAGCGGTGGCATTCTTGGTTTGGTGAACATGATTGCTGGCGGCGCGGTTTCGCGCATGGCGATCTTCGCGCTGGGCATCATGCCCTATATCTCGGCCTCCATTATCGTTCAGCTTATGACCTCGGTCGTTCCATCGCTGGAAGCGCTGAAGAAGGAAGGCGAGCAGGGCCGCAAGATCATCAACCAGTATACGCGCTACGGCACGGTGCTGCTTGGCTGCATGCAGGCCTATGGCATTTCCATCGGTCTGGAAAATGGCACCGATGTCGTTGTTGATCCGGGCTGGTTCTTCCGAATTTCCACGGTTCTGACGCTGATTGGCGGCACCATGTTCCTGATGTGGCTGGGTGAGCAGATCACCTCGCGCGGCATCGGCAACGGAATTTCGCTGATCATCTTCTCCGGCATTGTCGCCAACCTGCCGCAGGCAATTGCCGGCACCTTGGAACTGGGCCGCACCGGCGCCCTGTCCACCGGTATCATTCTCGGTGTAATCGTGATGGCTATTGCGGTAATCGCGCTGATCGTCTTCGTGGAGCGCGCCCAGCGCCGCCTTCTGATCCAGTATCCGAAGCGCCAGGTTGGCAATCGCATGTTCCAGGGCGACACGTCGCACCTGCCGCTGAAGCTCAATACGGCAGGCGTGATTCCCGCCATTTTTGCCTCCTCGCTGCTGCTTCTGCCTGCAACGCTGGCCGGATTTTCCGACACGGCAAACATGCCAACCTGGGCAACCACCATCATTTCCGCGCTTGGCCATGGCCAGCCGGCCTATATGGTGCTTTACGCGTCGCTGATTGCTTTCTTCTGCTTCTTCTACACCGCGATTGTCTTCAATCCGGCTGACACAGCCGATAATTTGAAGAAACATGGCGGCTTCATTCCGGGCATCCGCCCCGGTGAGCGCACGGCTGCGCATATCGATTACGTCCTGACCCGTATTACGGTTGTTGGCGCGATCTATATGATCTTCGTCTGCGTGCTGCCTGAAATTCTCATCGCTGAGACAGGTATTCCATTCTACCTTGGTGGTACTTCTCTTTTGATTGTTGTCAGTGTTACGCTTGATACCGTCGCGCAGATCCAGGGGCACCTGATTGCCCAGCAATATGAAGGCCTCATCAAGAAGTCGAAGCTGCGTGGAGGAAAGAGGGGGAAATGAGACTAATACTTTTGGGACCGCCGGGTGCGGGGAAGGGGACCCAGGCCCAGCGGATTGTGGAGAAGTATGGCATTCCGCAGCTTTCCACAGGCGATATGCTGCGCGCCGCAGTGGCGGCGCAAACCGAAATCGGCAAGCAGGCCAAAGCGCTGATGGATGCAGGCAAGCTGGTTTCTGATGATGTTGTGATTGGCATTGTATCGGAACGCATTGATGAGCCTGATTGCGCCAACGGCTTTATCCTCGATGGATTTCCGCGCACGTTAGCGCAGGCAGACGCCACTGAGGCCATGCTGACTGGCAAGGGCGTTGAGCTCGACAAGGTTATCGAAATTCGCGTGGACGACGAAGTATTGGCTGAGCGCGTCTCGGGTCGTTACACCTGCGCGAAGTGCGGTGCCGGCTATCACGATTCGTTCCAAAAGCCTGAAAAGGAAGGCGTTTGCGACAAATGCGGTTCTACGGAATTCAAGCGCCGTCCTGACGACAATGCCGAAACGGTGTTGACCCGGCTGCAGGCCTATTACAAGGAAACCTCCCCGCTGATTGGCTACTACTATGCCAAGGGCAAGCTGGATGGTGTGGATGGCATGGCCTCAATCGACGATGTGACAAAGTCCATCGGGGCGATTCTTGACGCGGTCTGAGCTCTGGCCGTGGAATATTAAAAAGTCGGAAAGGCGGTTCCCCGGGGCCGCCTTTTTGTATCCGCAGAAGCGTACAGGTCTGGCTCGGGCGTAGGTGAGTAATCGGCTGCAAATGTTCGATATAGGGGGCTCTTTAATGCTGGAAGTGAACCGGCGGGCAGGGCATCAAACCTACTTCAGAGGCTTTCAGGTTTAAATGGAACGCATTCTGTTGGCCCAAACCAGTTCGTTCCACTAGGAGATGGGTAAAGGCTGTAGCCATTGCTACAGTCAAGCCCATCGACGCAGTGGCGGGCCGGTTTCGGCCAACCCGATAGGGCGTCATGAATTTCCGCCATGATACGTCGGCCTTTACCTTGAATGTACCTGCGGGTACATCCTTCGGTAAAGCCCTCGATCCTGACGGAAATTCAAAGTCGCAGAATGTTTCCATTTAAATCTGAAAGCCTCTAGCCAAATGCGAAGAATCTTTACGGGCACGGTTGCATTTTGACAGCGATTCCGCTATTCACCCGGCAACTCGTGACAGACAAGCGATCGGCGCGGGCTTCATGGTAAGGAAGTCCGGGTGCGGTCGCATTGACATGTGACGGATACGAATCAACAAGCGGCCCTTGTTTTTGAGGGGTTGCAAGAGATGAACACCAGCTGCCGTGAGGCACCTGGCAACAAGGAGAATAGGCGTGGCACGTATAGCTGGCGTCAACATCCCAACTGCAAAGCGCGTTGTTATTGCGCTTCAGTACATTCACGGGATTGGTCCGAAATTCGCTTCCGAGATCGTCGAGAAGGTTGGTATCCCGGCTGAGCGCCGCGTACACGAACTGACAGACGCAGAAGTTCTGCAGATCCGTGAAGCGATCGACCGTGACTATCAGGTTGAAGGCGACCTTCGCCGTGAGACTTCCATGAACATCAAGCGTCTGATGGACCTTGGCTGCTACCGCGGCCTGCGTCATCGTCGCTCGCTGCCGGTTCGCGGCCAGCGCACGCACACCAATGCCCGCACCCGCAAGGGCCCGGCAAAGGCGATTGCAGGTAAGAAGAAGTAATTTCCCCGTTTTTGAACGGGTGAGGAGGCCAGCCTGGGGTTGGCCTCTTTTTTGAGTTTGGGCCTCCCGCTAGTTCGAGGGAGGCTTAAGGCCATGTAAGGGGCAGTTTTGCCTTGAACATTGAGACAAGAAGAATGGGGCGTTTTCGTCGCAGATGAAAATGTCCCGGTGTAGCCGCTGGAACTACGGCGGCGCTGAGATCGAAGAAAGGAAGATCTATGGCTAAAGAAGCCACCCGTGTTCGCCGTCGCGAACGCAAGAATATCACGTCGGGCGTTGCCCACGTCAACTCGACCTTCAACAACACGATGATCACCATCACTGACGCTCAGGGCAATGCCATTGCCTGGTCGTCTGCTGGCGCCAAGGGCTTCAAGGGTTCGCGTAAGTCGACCCCGTTTGCTGCCCAGATCGCTGCTGAAGACTGCGCCAAGAAGGCTCAGGAACACGGCATGAAGTCGCTGGAAGTTGAAGTTTGCGGTCCGGGCTCCGGCCGTGAGTCGGCTCTGCGCGCTCTGCAGGCTGCCGGTTTCACGATCACCTCGATCCGTGACGTGACCCCGATCCCGCACAATGGCTGCCGCCCGCGCAAGAAGCGCCGCGTCTGATCATATGCAATCGCCAAGCCGGTGAGGGGAACTCCTCCCGGTTTCCAAATCTCGGCCGTTACGAATGGATGGTGACGGCGAATGGAAGGTAAAAAAGACATGATTCAGAAAAATTGGCAGGAACTGATCAAGCCGAACAAGGTGGAGTTTTCCTCCTCCGGCGCGACCAAGGCAACGCTCGTTGCTGAACCGCTGGAACGCGGTTTTGGTCTGACGCTCGGCAACGCGCTTCGTCGCGTTCTGCTGTCGTCTCTGCGCGGCGCGGCTGTAACCGCAGTGCAGATCGACGGCGTGCTGCATGAGTTCTCCTCCATCCCTGGCGTTCGCGAGGATGTGACGGACATCGTGCTCAACATCAAGGAAATCGCCATCAAGATGGAAGGCGATGACGCAAAACGCATGGTCGTGCGCAAGCAGGGTCCTGGCGTTGTAACGGCTGGTGACATCCAGACGGTTGGCGATATTGAAATCCTCAACCCTGACCATGTGATCTGCACCCTCGATGAGGGCGCTGAAATCCGCATGGAATTCACCGTCAACAACGGCAAGGGCTATGTACCGGCCGACCGTAACCGCGCAGAAGATGCTCCGATTGGTCTTATCCCGGTCGACAGCCTCTATTCTCCGGTCAAGAAAGTGTCCTACAAGGTGGAAAACACCCGCGAAGGTCAGGTTCTTGATTATGACAAGCTGACCATGTCGATTGAGACAAACGGCTCTGTCACCGGCGAAGACGCGATTGCATTTGCCGCCCGTATCCTTCAGGACCAGCTCGGCATCTTCGTCAACTTTGACGAGCCGCAGAAGGAAGCAGAAGAAGAAGCCGTTACCGAACTTGCGTTCAACCCGGCCCTTCTCAAGAAGGTCGACGAACTGGAGCTTTCCGTCCGTTCGGCCAACTGCCTGAAGAACGACAACATCGTCTATATCGGCGACCTTATTCAGAAGACCGAAGCAGAAATGCTCCGCACTCCGAACTTTGGCCGCAAGTCGCTCAACGAAATCAAGGAAGTTCTCGCTTCCATGGGCCTGCACCTCGGCATGGAAGTGCCCGCATGGCCGCCAGAGAACATCGAAGATCTCGCCAAGCGCTACGAAGACCAGTACTAACCGTATCAAACTGTAGGCCAGAGGCTTACAAGTGAAGGAGAAAAGCAATGCGCCACCGTAAAGCAGGCCGCAAGCTGAATAGAACCCACAGCCACCGCAAGGCAATGTTTGCCAATATGGCGGCTTCGCTCATCACGCATGAGCAGATCGTAACCACGCTTCCGAAGGCGAAGGAAATTCGCCCGATCGTTGAGAAGCTCGTGACCCTCGGCAAGCGCGGCGACCTGCACGCTCGTCGTCAGGCGATCTCGCAGATCAAGGATGTTGAAGCTGTTGCAAAGCTCTTCGACGCTATCGCAACGCGTTACGCCACCCGCAATGGCGGCTACCTTCGCATCATGAAGGCTGGCTTCCGTTACGGCGACAACGCCCCGCTCGCAGTCATCGAATTCGTTGACCGTGACGTGGACGCCAAGGGCGCAGCCGACAAGGCTCGTGTTGAAGCAGAAGAAGCTGAAGCCGCTTAATTCAGGCGGTTTGGTGGATCAAATTAAAAGGCCGGGTGCTGAAAAGCGCCCGGCCTTTTCCATTTATCGATTGACCTCTAAATCTATTCGCTGTTGCGCGCTGAATATGCCTCCATCGCCGCTCCAAGCCACTCGCAAAACCCTTCCGCGGTCGCTTCGTAGCGCTCGATAAAATCCGGGTGCGAGCGGTAGAGTGAAGCAAGTTCCGCATAGGCATCAGGCGGGCAGGGCCGCCCCCACATAAGAACGATCCATTTCCGGTGTTGTTCAAGTATGGGATCAAGCTCGACGGCCAAAGCGGATGTACCCTCGCGCATTGCATTGGCCAGAGATTGTTCTATCTCAGCCAGCATCGCCATGCGCTCTGCCTTTTGATCGGCATTCAGCAGGTTCCAAGGCCTTTTGCTATCCGCTATGCGTTCAGCCATTCCAGCTCCGCCATTCTTGATCAGCCAGATTTCGTGTTCCCGCTGTTTTTCAGGCGTGAAGCCCTCGTAGAGTTTTTTCGTTTTCATGGTTTTGTCTCCTTTGATATCCTCAATTGTTGCATCGATAGTTTTCAGGAGACGGGAATGGCGCTTGAGTTCTGACAAGATCTGTCTGCGTTGCCTTTCCAGGGCGGCAATTTGGTCGAAACCGGAGCGTCAAGGATCGTGGTGATCTCCGCCAGAGCAAATCCCAATTCCTTGTGAAACAGGATTTGCTGCAAGCGAAGAAATTCATCACGGCCATAATAGCGATAACCATTGTCGCCGACCGTAGCTGGTTTTAGCAAGCCGATCTCATCGTAATGGTGCAGGGTGCGAACTGAAACGCCGGAATCCCTAGCAAGCTGTTTGACGGTCGAGAGTTTCATTGTCTTCAATCTCCTGAAGCCGAGGCCGCTAAAGATGCGGACTTCGGCAATGCGTCAACCAGATGCGCTCTTACGCAGCGTGAGGGTCAAGAGCTTTAAATATAAAAAGCCGGGTGCTGAGCACCCGGCTTTTGAAACTTTGCAGCTTTGTCTTGTCTAAAGCTTAGCGACGGTAGTCGACTGGGCGTTGATGATGACCCTGACGTTCCTGTTCAACCAAGACGTTGAAGAAGTGAACGAAGGCATTGCCCTGATTTTTCCTGCGACGAAACTTAAGCATTTCGCTCATCCTTTAAGCACGAGATCACTTGCATTTATAAATACTATCTGCCTGCTTTTTGAGCAAGGGCCCAGCTTTGTTGTCTTTTTGTAGCTGCTATGCACGTATTTCAAAGCTGGATGACGTTTTGTGCTTAATTTTCGGTCTGCTTAAAATTTAAGCTTTTGCGGCGTCGCTTTTCCTTTTCTGATTGTGTTGTTTGCGCCATCTCATGATTTTGGGCTTGAAAACGCGAAAAAGGAGAAGAAGGCAGACCAATGTCACATAAATTGCCTGTTCGAGACTCAACGACTTTGTGGAGAGCACAAAATGCAGAGTTCCGGCTGCAACAATCGCATAAATCAGCTTGTGCAGCATTGCCCAGCGCCTGCCCAGCTTGCGGATCGAAAAGTTGTTCGAGGTAATGGCCAGCGGGATCAACATCAGCAAGCCAGCCATGCCGATAGTAATATACCAGCGTTTGGCGATGTCCTCGATAATGCCACCCAGATTGAGCGCCCGGTCCAGCGTCATATAGACGGTGAAATGAAAGAGCACATACCAGAAGCCCAACAGGCCAAGCGCGCGCCGATAGGCAAGCAGGCGGATGTTGAACAGGATGAACAGCGGTGTGATGGCCAGCGTCGCCATAATGAACCGTAGCGCCCAAAGCCCAAGAAGGTGCTCGAATGTGCGCACCGGATCGGCGCCCAGATCGCCCATGGCGCCGAGATAGAAATACCAAGCCGCCGGTATGAGGCCGATGGCGTAAAGCGACCAGATCTTCACTGGCTGCCAGTTGAAGGGGCGGCTGGCCTGTTTCGGCATATCAGTCATCGCGGTTATCATACTCGTTGCTCTTCTTTCGTCGCAGCCGCCCGCCTTTCCGTCAAGCTGTAAGCCTGCGGTGAAAAGGGGCGGGATTGGGCCAGCGTATCGTTAGAAATGGGTCGAGATCAGATCCATGCCGCTATAAAGCGATGCGACCTCATCATAACCGTTGAACATCAATGTGTCGCGGCGGCCGGAGGAGAAGAAACCCTTCTCCACGCCAATGCGCCGTTCGGTTGCCTGGCTCCAGCGCGGGTGATCGCGCATCGGGTTCACGTTGGAATAAAACCCGTATTCGCCCGGGGCTGCCTGATTCCACGTGCTGGCCGGTTCCTTGTCGACAAGGGTAATGCGCACAATCGACTTGATGCTCTTGAAGCCGTATTTCCACGGAACTACGAGCCGGATTGGCGCGCCATTCTGGTTCGGCAGGTCTTCGCCATAAACGCCGACAGCCATCAGCGTCAGCGGATGCATGGCCTCATCCAGCCGCAAACCCTCGACATAGGGCCAGGACAGGGGCTGGAACACGCCCGATTGGCCGGGCATTTCCTCTGGCCGCACAACAGTCTCGAAGGCGACATATTTTGCCGAGCCCAGTGGTTCTGCCTTATTGAGCAGTTCGGAAAGCTGGAAACCATCCCACGGGATAACCATCGACCAGGCTTCCACGCAACGCATGCGGTAGATGCGCTCTTCAATCTGCATGCCGGAGAGCAGGTCTTCCAGGCCGATTTCCATCGGGTTCTTCACCATCCCGTCGATCTTGATCGTCCAGGGCTTGGGCTTGAATGCGCCCGAATTGCGCGCCGGATCGTCCTTGCCGGTGCCGAATTCGTAAAAGTTATTGTAGGTGGTCACGGCATCGCGCGGCGTCACGTCTTCACCGCCCGCCATCTCCTCAGTCTTGGCCAGTGAAAAGGCATTGGCGGCAGAGGGAAGCAGGCCAGCCGCCACCGCACCGGCCACAAACGAGCGGCGGTTCATGTAGACGCCCTTGGATGTGATTTCGTGGGAGGGGATGCGCGGCGGGTGATATACCATGGTTTCTTCCGTTTCCTTCTGACCTTCAGTCAGCGCATGCCGACAGGAAGGCGCAAAGCGGTTATTGGCTCATTCCATGAAAACAAACT
The DNA here is from genome assembly GCA_050306195.1 of Ensifer sp. GTDB lineage: Bacteria > Pseudomonadota > Alphaproteobacteria > Rhizobiales > Rhizobiaceae > Ensifer_A. The sequence continues at coordinate 4,607 of JBNLGT010000047.1, read as the reverse complement.
CCGCAATCACATGAAAGGGGGCCTGTGACCACATTTACGTGATGCGGCGGTGAGCGCGAACATTCTTATCCACCGCTGCCGGTAATGGTGGAAAACAGGGTGTTGAGATAGCCCGCAGGCATAGCGAACCACAAAAGCGCAAGCACGGCGGCGGCAATCAGAAGCTTTTGGACATTCGGGTTCGATCCGACGGGCCGCGCCTTTTGCGTGGTTTTTTTCTGCGCCTCCGCCTTTTTCTCAGCGGTTTTCTTCCACTGCTTCATATCCACGATAATCGGGTCTTCGTCTTTGCCGGTCATTCAGGAGCGTCCTGTCTTCTGTTGTTTTATGTAAGCGGCATCATCGTGCCAATTCCTTGCAAATCGCTTATCATGGTAGCGTATTTATGCGCAGCACCGTACCGCATTGGGCAAATCCGACCGTGACAGGGGCGGGCTGTTGCGTTACGACAATTCATCAATATAACACGCGCTTTAAGCTCTCGGGCCACGCTTTCACACGATGAGCGAGTGCGCGAACTGTCAAAAATCTTGAGGAAACGAATATGCCTGCATTCCGCTCACGAACCTCCACCCATGGCCGCAACATGGCCGGTGCGCGTGGCCTTTGGCGCGCGACCGGCATGAAGGATGGCGATTTCGGCAAGCCGATCATTGCCGTCGTCAATTCCTTCACCCAGTTTGTGCCGGGCCACGTTCACCTGAAGGACTTGGGTCAGCTTGTGGCGCGCGAGATTGAAGCCGCCGGTGGCGTGGCCAAGGAATTCAACACAATCGCCGTGGATGACGGTATCGCCATGGGCCATGACGGCATGCTCTATTCGCTGCCCAGCCGCGAAATCATTGCCGACAGTGTGGAATACATGGTCAACGCGCACTGCGCCGACGCCATGGTGTGCATTTCCAACTGCGACAAGATCACTCCCGGCATGCTGAACGCCGCCATGCGGCTGAACATTCCCGCTGTCTTTGTTTCAGGCGGGCCGATGGAAGCGGGCAAGGTGGTGCTGAAGGGCAAAACCCAGGCGCTGGACCTGATTGACGCCATGGTGGCCGCAGCCGACGATAATGTGTCCGACGAGGATGTGCAGTCGATTGAACGCGCAGCATGCCCCACCTGTGGCTCCTGTTCGGGCATGTTTACCGCCAATTCCATGAACTGCCTCACCGAGGCGCTGGGCCTTTCACTGCCGGGCAATGGCTCCACACTGGCAACCCACGCTGACCGCAAGCGGCTGTTCGTAGAAGCCGGGCACCTGATCGTTGATCTGGCGCGCCGTTACTATGAGCAGGAAGACGAAAGCGTGCTGCCTCGCACCATCGCCAGCAAGGCGGCCTTTGAAAACGCGATGGCGCTGGATATTGCCATGGGTGGTTCCACCAACACCGTGCTGCACATTCTGGCCGCAGCCCATGAGGGCGGCGTTGATTTCACCATGGACGATATCGACCGTCTGTCGCGCAAGGTGCCGTGCCTTTCCAAGGTCGCGCCCGCCAAGTCGGACGTGCATATGGAAGATGTGCACCGGGCAGGCGGCATCATGCGTATCCTCGGTGAACTCGACCGCGGCAACCTGATCAACCGCGAATGCCCCACCGTGCATGAAGCCACGCTGGGCGACGCGATTGACCGCTGGGATATCACCCGCACCAATTCCGAAACGGTGCGCAATTTCTTCAAGGCGGCTCCTGGCGGTATTCCCACGCAAGTGGCTTTCAGTCAGGAATCCCGTTGGGACGAGCTCGACACCGATCAGGCCAAGGGCGTTATCCGCTCGGTCGAACATCCTTTCTCCAAGGATGGCGGCCTTGCCGTGCTGAAGGGCAATATCGCGCTGGACGGCTGCATTGTGAAGACGGCTGGCGTTGACGAATCGATCCTCAAATTCATCGGCCCGGCGATTGTTTATGAAAGCCAGGACGCTGCCGTGAAGGGCATTCTCTCCAACGAGGTGAAAGCGGGCGACGTGGTTGTCATCACCTATGAAGGGCCGAAGGGCGGACCGGGCATGCAGGAAATGCTTTACCCGACCAGCTATCTGAAATCCAAGGGCCTGGGCAAAGCCTGCGCGCTGATCACCGATGGCCGCTTCTCCGGCGGCACCTCGGGGCTTTCCATCGGCCATGCCTCGCCGGAAGCAGCCCAAGGCGGCACGATCGGCCTCGTACGCACTGGCGACATGATCGAGATCGATATTCCCAACCGCACGATCAATCTGGCAGTTTCAGAAAGCGAACTGGCTGCCCGCCGCGCCGAAAAGGACGCCAACGGCTGGAAACCTGAAAAGCCACGCAAGCGCAATGTCACCACAGCGCTGAAAGCCTACGCCGCTTTCGCCGCCTCGGCTGACAAGGGCGCAGTGCGCATCCTGCCGGAATAAAAAAACACCGCCGCCGCCTCGAGATCTGTTTGAGGCGGCGGCGCAATCCTTGCGGCTTGGCTGCCCATACATCTTCTCTGTCAAAATCCTCACATTGATATACAGTTGCCGCATTCATTCGCCTTTGGCGGGGGATTTCGGTGGGGACTGAAGATGAATGTGAATGTTGAGCAATCCGTGCGGCCAAAGCTGTATGGCTTTTCCATGTTGCGCGCCGGGTTGACGCTGCTTGTGGTATTTCACCACACGGCCATTACCTATGGCGCAAGCGGCGGCTGGTTTTACCGCGAATATCAAACCAATCTGGATGATCTGCAGTCGCTGGCGATGAGCCTCTTCTGTGCTGTCGACCAGTCCTTTTTCATGGGCTTCTTTTTCCTTCTCGCAGGCTATTTCACGCCTGCCTCTATTCGGCGGAAAGGCGCGCGCGGCTTTATGGCGGACCGGTTGAAACGCCTCGGCTTGCCGCTTCTCTTTTTCGGCTTCATTCTGGGTCCCATCACGGTGGCGCTGGCGGGAATTGGCGAGGGACAGGGCTTTCTTGAGGTTCTTCTGCCCATGTGGGCCTCGGTCGATTTTGTCTGGGGGCCGCTATGGTTTGCCTGGGCGCTGATCCTTTTCAGCGCCGGTGCTCTTGCCTGGCAGCAGCTTTCAGGTCGCTCATGGGCTGGCAGCTTTCCATCCAACCGGGGCCTGTTTTATTCAGCGCTCGCCATCGGCGCTGTCGCCTTCCTGCTCAGGCTTGTCTGGCCTGCCGGTTGGGCCATCTCCGGCCTGCAACTCGGCTTTTTCGCAAGCTACATCTTTCTCTTTGCTGCCGGTTACATGGCCGCCGACCGGCATCTTTTAGAATCCGTTCCTGAAGAGGCAACGGCGTTTTGGAAAAAGGCCGCCTGGATTGCCTTTCCCTTTCTGCCCATTGTGGCGCTGGGGGCAGGGCTTGTTCCCGCGCTCAATGGCCCGGCGGAAGGCGGGCTTAACATCGTTGCGCTCACCTATGCCTTCTGGGAGCCGTTCATCGCCTTCGGCATCATTCTGGCCCTCATTCCGTGGAGCCTTCGCCGTTTCACCGCCCTTGAAGGCGTGAACGCAAAGCTCGCCCGCCGCGCCTATACGATCTATATCATCCACCCACCGGTGTTGGTTGGCATGGCGCTGCTTCTGCACCCGCTTGCCCTGCCGCCCATTTTGAAATTTCTGTTGGTGGGGGCGCTGGTCTGTCTGGCCTGTTACCTGATTGCAGGCATTGTCTTGAAAATCCCCGGCGTGAAGCGGATCGTTTAGAACCTGAGACAGATCGTCCGAAACGGTGGTGAACACACTGCATCCCCTTCCATTTTCTCGCCTTCCTTTCTATCTACCCAAAAGGCGATATGGTGTGGTTATGAAAAGAGGATTCGCGCGAATGTCACTGCGTTTAGTCTTGGCAGGTCTGTTCATGGGCCTGGCCTTGTTGCCCCAGACGTCTCTGGCCGAAACGGCCCGGCAATTGCCGCAAAGCCAGACAGATATGCTTTTGTCCTTCGCGCCGCTGGTCAAACAGACCGCGCCTTCGGTGGTCAATGTCTACGCCGAGCGTATGGTTCGCCGCCGCACGATTTTTGAGGACGATCCGTTTTTCAGCCAGTTTTTCGGCAATCGCGCGCCGGGTCGAACGGAAAAGCAGTCCTCACTCGGCTCTGGCGTCATCGCCTCGGCTGATGGCTATATTATCACCAATAATCACGTGATTGAGGGCGCTGACGAGGTAAAGGTGGCGCTGGCCGATGGCAGGGAGTTCCCGGCCAAAATCGTCATGAAGGATGACCGCGTGGACCTTGCGGTTCTGAAGGTCGATACGAAGGAAAAGCTGCCGCCGCTGCATATCGGCGATTCCGATAGTGTGGAAGTGGGCGACATGGTGCTGGCCATCGGCAACCCCTTCGGCGTGGGGCAGACCGTGACCAACGGCATTGTCTCCGGTCTTGCCCGCAACCGTGTTGGCGTTTCCGATTTCGGCTTTTTCATCCAGACGGACGCTTCCATCAACCCCGGCAATTCCGGTGGCGCGCTGGTGAATATGCATGGTGAGCTGATTGGCATCAACTCGGCGATCTTTTCCAGAAGCGGCGGGTCCAACGGTATCGGCTTTGCCATCCCCAGTAATCTGGTTAAACAAATTACTGATCAATTAATCGAATTTGGCGAAGTACGCCGTGCTCATCTTGGTGTACAAATGCAGGATATT
>JBNLGT010000046.1:7522-23852 GCA_050306195.1 Ensifer sp. | reverse complement strand
TATATCGGTCATAGGAGGCTCCTGGCTGGTTCGTCGAGCTTCGTGGCTAACAACGACGAACGCCTATGAAGGCCCAACCTCGTGGCGGCGACGCAAGATACATCCGCGATCTTGCCATTCTCAGGCAAGCCCATTTCGCAATCCGATGCTTGGTAAACTTTCATACAGCGGCATCCCTCCCAAGAACCACATATCGTCAGTATACTGACTGTTTAAAAACTTGCATATCGTCAGCTTACTGTCAATTGTTGGTGGTGAGTTTTTTCGTAGGCTTAAGAATTTGGAGCGGGTTGTCATGCTCACCACGAGCTACGACAGCATTGTCATGTCTGGACGGCGCCCGCCTGCCAATGTGGTTTTGGGGATGTTTTAGCTTTGCGGGTCGGGTGCAGTCAGATCTCCGGCCTGTTTATGCGGCATGATATCACGGCTGGCCCTGATGTTGTCCGTTTGTACCGATCCCTATCACATTATCGCGCTGTTGATGCGCAAGACAACGCCACGGGTTCTTCGGTTCGTGCGGGTCCATTCCGCTATTCTGTCACATCATACCATCGTCACTCCGCCAACCGTGCTGCCCCGAAAGGCAAGTCTTGTTGGCTCCTATATGCCCACACTAAAGCCGGCGCCCAGCGATCAGGCAGGAAGTCCGGCTGGAATTTTCCTCCAGCACATTTCACAACTACATCGCCCAGACCAAACATTGCCCAGGCGGAAGATCCAGGGACGGATTGTTTCATTGGGAAAGTGGACTTGACGATCAAACCGTATTTCCTCGACTTCACGCAGGCTCAAATTAAGCCGCAGGTCGAGTCAAACTGCGTGAGCAACTATTTTCGGCGGAACACGGTGATGTTTGAAGCTAAGATCTGGTATCTGCATCGCCGAAATCTATCATGGCGGTTCGCGTGAAACCGGACAGAGAACGCCTGTGTGTCTCCCTTGCTCGCAACCTGGCCGTCAGATTATCCGTCAAAGTCTTCCTGATGACGCCATGAGTGCCGTCGAGCTGTACTGAACGGCACAGGACGTCACTTGCATGTTATTGAAAATACAGTCGGGAAACTTCCTCCGGAGAAGGCGGATTGGTCATCACCGATATGACCGAAAGTTCGGCCAGAACCTCGGCTTCACGGACGTCGCCGGAGGGCGAAATAAATGCAATGTCGTCGGGCGAATAACTGAGATAGCCATGTGGCGCCAGCGTAAGATAAAGCGCCAATCGCCGTGGATCGCCTGGTATGATGATACCCTCGTCCTGGCATCGTTTAATCACGTCAATCAACGTGGAGAGCGCTTCGGCGTTGTATTTTTCGCGCCCGCTTTCAGGTGTTTCATCCTCCCGGTCTTGCCCAAACATCAGAGCGAAAAAGCCCGGATTTTCTCTCGCAAACAGGATATAGGCGGTGCCAAGAGCATTCAGTTGGCTCATTGCGTCCGATGGCGCCTTTTCGATCTCCTTTAGCTGATAGCGCCGGAGCTCTTTAAAGCCTTCTGCGGTCAAATTATCGATGAGGGCTCTCTTCCCCGAGAAATGTCGATAGACCGAAACGTGGGTCACACCGAGTTCGCTGGCGATTTCCCGAAGCGAGAAGTATGGCCCTTTTCGCTTGCTAAGAAATTTCAGGGAAGTCTTCACAATCGCATTTCGTAAGTCGTTGTGATGATAGCCTTTTTTCTTCATGATTTTGGGCCCGTCGGCCATTCAATTCACTTCTTTCTTGCGTTCACTATTGCAGTGGCGCATCAATCTCACGCGGTAAGGTGCAATTGCAAGAACATATGCAATTTTCGAAAATCAACCAATACCCAGTTGACGAATGCTATTCCTTTTGCCACGATGTTACCAGTGGTGACATTAAAAATAGCTCTGTAAGGCAGCCACAAACTGGGAGAATAACTATGACTTTGTTTGCCGAAAAAGCATCCGTATCGCGTCGTACACTGTTGAAGATTGGTGCAACAACCGCTGCAACAGGATTGTTTGCCCCTTCAATCGCGCGCAGCGCGGGCTCAACCATCAAGATCGGCTATGTCGGTAGTTTGTCGGGCATCCGCGCCGCTTTTGGCGAAACGGAAAGCTGGACACTGGAGAAGATGAAGCAGCACCTCGCCAATGGGCTGGATGTCGGCGGCAAGAAATATGAGGTCGAACTTGTCATTCGTGACAACCAGTCCGACCCCAACCGCTCATCATCCATTGCCAGCGAGCTTGTCCTTCGCGAACGCTGCAATCTTGTGCTGGCGCAGGACGGTGACGGCGCCTTGGCGGTCAGCGAACTCGCCGATAGCAGAAGGGTTCCCACAATTTCGACGATGGTGCCCTGGCAGGGCTGGTTTTTCCCGCGCGGCGGCGTGCCTGACAAAGGTTTCCCCTACACTTTCCATTTCTTTGCCGGTTCGGACACGATCCTGGAAACGTTTGTGTCGCTCATGGGGAAGGTAGAAACAAACAAGAAGGTGGGAACGCTTTATCTCGACAATGAACCGGGTCAGGCATTCATGGACCCGAACCTCGGTCTTCCGCCGATGCTGAGCGGGGCAGGCTTTGAAGAAACCGCAGCTGGTCCATTCCCGATTTCGGCGAATGATTTTTCAAATGCTGTTGCGCAATTTTCGGCGGCCAAGCCCGACATTCTCACCGGCTTCATGTACCCGAACCATTTCATTCCGTTCTGGAACCAGGTTCAACAGGCTGGCCTCTCACCAAAGGTTTGTGCGATGGCTGCCGCCTTCCTGTTTCCCTCTGGAGTGGAAGCGCTCGGAAAGATGGGGGACGGAATGGCGACAGAGGTCTGGTGGTCTCCAAGGTTCCCTTATACGTCGACCATAACCGGTCAAAGCGCCGAAGCACTTGCTGCCCAATGGGAAGAAGAGGCAAAACGTCAGTGGACGCAGCCGCTGGGTTATGGCCATGCCCTTTGGGAGGTCGGTCTGGCCGCACTTAAAAACTCCAACGACCCGCTGGACCCAGATGCGGTGCGCGATGCCATTGCAAACCTGAAATCCGACACGGTAATCGGTCCGGTGAATTTTGCGGAAAGCCCCATAAAGAGCGTTGCTATCACCGGCCTTGCCGGCGGACAGTGGCGCAAGGGTACGGGCAAATATCCCTACGACCTCAAGATCGTCAGCAATACCGCCTTGCCGGCCGTTCCGATCGAGGCAGAAATGGTGCCGCTGGGCGGCGCCTGAGACGTGGCTGCCATGGCTATATTGGAGACTGAAAGCGTATCACGCCAGTTCGGTTCGATCTTTGCGGTCGAACGTGTGGACCTGACACTGAATGTCGGCGAAAGCATTGGACTTATCGGCCCCAATGGGGCCGGTAAGACAACACTTCTTTCCCTGCTGACGGGAGACCTGCGCCCGTCTTCAGGGAAGATTCTGATGGATGGAAGAGACGTAACCGCTTTGCCGCTTTACGCCCGGGTTCGCAGCGGGATTGCGCGCGCGGCGCAAATTCCAAAGACATTTGCGAGGCTGAGCGTCCGCGAAAACGTCTCGCTGCCGGTTTTCTTCGGGGCGGGTCTTTCCGGTGAGGCCGCTTCTGACTGGATCGACGAAGTGCTTGAAATGTCGGGCCTCAGCGATCGGGCGGGCAAGCAGGCCGGTGCGCTCGGTCTGCTCGACCGCAAGCGGCTGGAACTTGCTAAGGCAGTCGCCAGCAAGCCGCGGGTGCTCTTGTTGGACGAGGTTGCGGCAGGACTTACCGAGCCGGAAATCGCCACAATCAAGGAAGTGATCCTGCGTCTTCAGCCAAATCGCGCAATTGTCTGGGTAGAGCACATTCCATTTGCTCTTCAGGGCGTTTGTTCCCGCATCGTCGTTATGGACAAGGGTGGCAAGTTGCTCGATGGCCCGTTCGACGACGTATGGGCCTCGGACATTCTTCAAAGCACTTACATGGGGACGTGATTTGAACCTCGCTCTTGACGTTGCGCATGTGGCTGCCAGTTTCGGCCAGTTTCGCGCCTTAAATGACATCTCTCTATCTGTGAACGCCGGGGAAACGCTGGCCCTTGTGGGCGCCAACGGTGCGGGAAAATCGACCTTTCTCAAGATCCTGTGTGGCCTGGTTGACAGTTGGCAGGGCACCGTGAATATCAACGGCACTCCACTCAAGGCGGGCGCGCCTCGACAGTCCTCGGAGCTCGGCTTGGCACTTGTACCTGAGGGTCGGCTTCTCTTCGACAGCCTCACGGTGAGGGAAAACCTCTTGATTGGACAGACCACGCGTTCCGGACCATGGAGCCTTGAGGCCATTGAACGGCTGTTTCCGGTGCTCAAGGAAAGGCGCAACGCTTGGCCGCGCGAACTTTCCGGCGGTCAACAGCAGATGGTCGCGATCGGCCGCGCGCTTGCCGCCAACCCTCAGATCCTGATGTTTGACGAGATTTCACTGGGTCTCTCTCCGGCGGTCGTCAATGAAGTTTATGACGCGCTCGATGTCGTGCGAAAGGAAGGCGTAACCCTTGTGATTGTCGATCAGGATATCTCGCGGGTCTGCAATATCGCCAACTCCGTCGCGTGCTTCTTCAAGGGAACAGTTACACATTACGGGCCCGCCGCCGGGATGACGGCTGCTGCCTTGCATGAAGCTTATTTCGGGGGCCGCACATGACCGTACCGCAATTCACGGTTCTCATCTTTCAAGGGCTTACGCTTGGCGGGCTTTACGCGATGATTGGCGCCGGCCTGGCGCTCAATTACGGCATATTGAAAGTTCTCCAACTGGCGCATGGTGAGTACATCACCTACGGTGCGTTTGCGGCAATAGGCGTAATCGCGCTGTTTCCGAACCTGCCATTTCCTATCGTATTGCTCATCGCTTTTCTGGCTTGCGCCTTGCTGGGTGCAGTCGCTCAATGGCTGATTGTCGAGCGCGCGATGGCCCATCGCAATGAAATTGTCGCCATGCTCGTGACCTTCGGACTTGCCGTGGTGCTGCGCGACAGCCTTGCGGAATTTGCCGGTGCCGATCTTCGTGGGCTTTCCGTTGGAAGCCTGGCGCAGGCCAATTTTACCATCGCAGGCGTGACGCTTGGCGTGCTGCCGCTTGTTTCCCTTGGTATCGCAATGACTTCCTTCCTGCTTCTGGCGACGCTTATTTTCCGGACACGGCTCGGGAGGGAGATCAGGGCCGTTTCCGATATGCCGGATATTGCGGCCCTTGTCGGTGCACGGGTCAAACGCACTCATATTATTGTCGCTGCTCTGTCCGCCGGCCTGGCCGCAATCGCCGGCGTGCTGCTTGCCATGCGATCCAGCATTTCCCCCTACTCTGGTCTCGATAGCCTTCTCATTGCTTTCGAAGTGGTTGTGCTGGGCGGACTCGGCTCCATCAGGGGCGTTTTGTTGGCCGGGCTTCTGCTCGGGATGACACAGGTCGTCAGCACTTGGGCCGATAACAGCGCAGGACTGTTCTATGTGCATCTCGTCTTTTTTGTAGCCCTCGTATTCCGTGCCAAGACCGGAAAGCTTCAGTGATGAAAAAAATCGAATTTGTCGCCCTGGCCGTTGGAGCGGTGATAGCAGTCGCCGCCAGCCTGTTTCTGGACTCAGGCCTGCAGTTCCTTGTCTGTGAGATCCTGGTGCTTTTCGTGATGGCCCAGATGTGGAATTTGGCAGCCGGTTATGCGGGTCAGGTTTCCTTCGGTCCTCAGTTGTTCGTTGGACTGGGGGGGTACGCTCTCTATCTCATCGCCAACAACACCCTGATTCCGGTATGGGTTGTAATGGCAATTGTGCCGATCGTTGTGGGGATTCTGGCAATACCGCTTGGCATGGTCGTCTTTCATTTGAAACACGCCTATTTTGCAATCGGAACCTGGGTCGCTGCTGAAATCGTCTTCCAGTTTGTTCTCAAAACCCCTCAGCTCGGTGCATCAAGCGGGCTCGTTCTTCGCCCTGGCGGCGAGATGATTCAGGGATATCCTGAAAAGGCTGCCGTTGGCATTGCGCTCTTTGCATCCATTGTTCTCATCGTGGCCCTGCGCGTGTTTTTGCGGAGCAGGCTCGGACTTGCCGTGCTCGCGGTGCGCGACAACGAAGCCGGTGCGGAAGCCACAGGCATCAACGTCCGACGGCTCCATCTCGTGCTCTTCACGCTGACCGGTGCAGGCATCGCAGCAGCCGCTGCATTGTACTATTCAACCATTCTTTTCTTGACCCCACTCGATGCATTTCAGGCCAAGTGGGCGGTCGAATTGATGTTCATCGTTGTTGTCGGCGGGCTTGGCACGTTGACAGGCCCTGCAATTGGAGTGGCCCTGTTCATCGGTCTTCGCGAGTTCATGACTGCGGCTGGATACAGTGGCGATCAATACTGGATCATCATGGGTGTATCGGCAATCGCCGTCCTGTTGCTTCAGCCTCAGGGAATCTGGCCCGGTTTGATGACATTTTACACACGCCTAACCAGAGGAAATACCCAATGAACCTTCAATCCGAGCCCTATTACTGGTCTGCCGTTGAAACGCTTTCGGCCTTAAAATCCCGCAAGATCGGTGCGCTCGAACTCCTGGACCTGATGGTGAAAAGGCAATCGGAGCTGGACGGTGAGACGAACGCCGTGATTGAAACCCGCATTGACGAGGCACGGGCTGCGGCCAAAGCGGTTGATGATGGGAAGTCCACAGGCGGCGCATTGGCTGGTCTGCCGATGACGATCAAGGAATCCTTCGAAGTGGAGGGATTTCACACAAATGCGGGAATACCCGATCTTTCAGACTATGTTTCGCGGTCAGATTCAGATGTCGCAGCTCGAGCGAAGGCAGAGGGTGCAATCATCTGGGGCAAGACCAATGTGCCGCTCGCAACGGCAGACCATCAAACCTACAATCCCATATATGGCGTCACCCGCAATCCATGGAACCTGGAAAGGACCGTCGGCGGCTCGTCCGGCGGTTCAGCAGCGGCCCTCGCATGTGGTTTCACTGCCTTCGAAATCGGAAGCGATATTGGCGGCTCCATTCGCCTGCCATCGCATTACTGCGGGGTATGGGGCCACAAGCCAACCTATGGTGTCGTCTCAGGTGCAGGGCATGTTCCGCCTTTCCCGGGAACGAAACCCCTTGATGCCTTGTCGGTTTATGGCCCCATGGCGCGCAGTGCCGCAGACCTGGAACTGGGAATGAACATTCTTGCGGGCGCGAGGCCCGGCAGCGCATGGAAGATTGATCTTCCCCGGCCTCCACAAAACAGACTGGCAGATTTTCGCGTTGCGATTTGCACACACTGGTTCCCTGTTGACCCGGCCTATGCTCAGGCGATTGAGAATTTTGCTGATGACCTTGAAAAACAGGGGGCGACGGTCACCCGTTTGAAGGGACCGCCACCGGTTGACCGCTACGAAGAGCACTACATTTCGACGCTTTTTGCCGCCATCGGTTCCTCGCTTCCGGAGAGCGAGCTTGAAACCTACGAACGTGCGGCAAGCCGCCATCCCAAAGGCAGCCTCCCTGATCGCGTCGCGCACGCCATACGCAGCACTCTGGGTGAATATTCTTCAATGGTCGATCAGCAGAACAAGATCAACGACATCTGGAAGGACTGGTTTCAAAGCTTCGACATTTTCCTTTGCCCCGTCAGCATGACGGTCGCGTTTCCGCACCAGACGAAAGATGGCCATGGGCCTGTACCGCAGATGGACCGGGTTCTCGATGTGGGCGGACACCAGCGGCCCTATATGGAGAACCTGTATTGGCCGGGTGTCGCGACATTGGCCCATCTCCCTTCGACCGTCCGCCCCCTCCCGGAAATGGTCCACGGCATGCCTGCCGGTTTCCAATGCATCGGCCCCGAGTTTGGCGACTTCACGACCTTGCGTTTCGCGGCGCTGTGCGATGAAGCCTTCGGCGGCTTCGTTCCGCCCCCAAACTACAGCAAAGGATAAGCAAAACAGGCTGACCTTGTACCGCGATCTGCTGATAACGCCTGATATCTCGCCTTAACTAAATGTAGGATATCGTTTAACCCGTTTGGGACTGAGGCTACACGCTTGGGCTGAAGGCCAAACGGTCGTGTTTGCAGCTGATGGAAGACTGTTCGTGCAACTGCGTCTAGACTCAGGCCATTAAGCACGCAGTGACGTGGCACCACCTCCAGCAAATGCCGCGAAATACGGAAAAGCAACTTGACCTTTTGTTGCAAACTGATCGTTTCTGATCATGCGTGCTACTTCAATGTCGTCCAATGCTGCGGCCGCTCAAGAGAAGGACTTGAAGCCCCTCACCGGTCGGGTCTGCTACTTGAGGGTATTGACCAAATATGAACCGCCGACCCGTTCTTAAGACATCACTTTCGTCAGGGCTCGGTCGATCGCATCGGTGATGTGGTCGATGTCGTCGGCGGTTGCGATGAGCGCAGGCGAAAGGCACAGTGTATTGTTCAATCCGCCATCCAGCGACCGGTTGGTCGCGCCGATAATGACGCCTTGCGCAAGGCACTCGGCGACAACTGCCTGAACACGCTTTTCGTCCAGTGGTTCCTTCGTCTCGCGGTCTGCAACGAGTTCCGCTCCGCAAAAAAGGCCTTTGCCGCGAACGTCGCCAATTATTTCGTGCTTTGCCATCAGCGCATTCAGGTTCGCGAGCGTCCTCTCACCCATCGTCTCGGTGTTCTCGAGCAGGCCTTCCTCTTCGATGATACGCATGTTTTCCAGCGCGGCGACGGGACCGGCCGTGCAACCGCCGAATGTGGAAATGTCTCGAAAATAGCTCATCGTATCCTGAGGCGCGTCCTTGAACATCTCAAAAACCCGCTCGGTCGTGACGGTGCAGGAAATTGCCGCGTAGCCAGAGGCCACACCCTTGGCCATCGTCACGATATCAGGCTGAATTCCGTATTGCTGATAGCCGAACCATTTGCCAGTGCGGCCAAGCCCACAGACCACTTCGTCGATATGGAGCAGGATGTCGTATTGCCTGCAAATCTCCTGTACGCGCTGCCAATAACCTTCTGGTGGCGTAATCACGCCACCACCCGCCGTCACCGGCTCCAGCACGATCGCACCGACGGTATCTGGCCCTTCGCGCAGGATTACCTCTTCGATGGCGTCGGCTGCACGTTCGCCGTAGTTGTCGACGTCCCATTGCTTTCTATAGGCCAGGCAATGCGGCACCATGACAAAACCATCCGGATAGGGTCCGTACTGGTCGGCGCGCTGCGGTTGGCCGGATGTGGCAAGTGTCCCGATTGTCGTGCCGTGATAATCGCGCTCGCGGAACAGGATTTTCCACTTCTTGCCGCCGTGATGGCGCGCTGCAATCTGGCGGACCATTTTGTAGGCCTTCTCATTCGCCTCCGAACCGGAATTCGAATAATAGACGCGCGTGAGACCAGGCATCTTTTCAATCAGCTTTTCAGCGAATAACGCGCCGGGAACATTGCCTGCGGCGCCGGCGTAATAATTCAGCTTGATCAATTGATCGCGTACGGCATTTGCGATGCTCTCACGTCCATAGCCGACATTGACCGTCCAGACGCCGCCGGAGACTGCATCCAGATATTCCCGGCCATTGGTATCCCAAAGCCGCATGCCCTTGCCTTCGACGAACACACGCGGATCTACCGTTTCGTATTGCTTGTGCTGGCTCAAATGATGCCAAACATGCTCACGGTCTGCGGAAACAACATGAGAGAGATCATTCTGCGAGTAGTTCAAGGACATGAGAATCTCCGAGTTTGGCCTGAAAACAATGGCTTTAGTTTTGACTTAGACGACCGCTTGAGCGCCAGTGATTTCCACCAACGATCCACACATAAAGGCGGCTTCGTCGGATGCAAGAAACGCGACCAGAGCTGCAACTTCTTCCGGCTTGCCGATGCGCCCGAACGGAACGAGCTTGTCGAGATCGGCAATTGTTCGTCCGGATCTCTTAACGCCTGCTTCCAGCATGGGCGTATGAATTTCACCGGGGCACACGGCATTGACGCGGATCTTGTTCGGCGCATAGTCGCGGGCCAGGTTCTGCGTGAAGCTTGCGACCGCCGCCTTGGTGACGTTGTAGGCGATATGGTTCGGTGCCGGGTGAAGGCCCCATTGTGATGCCGTGTTGATGATCGCTCCGCCACCGGCATCGATCATGTGAGGAAGGACAGATTGGCATAGGTGGAACATCGCATCAATATTGACTGCAAAACTCAAGCGCCAGTCTTCCGGCGAAAGCGACAAGAGGTCGCCCCGGCGATTGATGCCCGCATTGTTGCAGAGCACATCGATGTGGCCTTCGCCGGCAACCACATTCTCGATAATAGCTTTGCAGCCCTCGGCAGTCGAAATGTCGCTAGCAAAGGCACGGGCGTTTCCGCCGTCAGCGGCGATCTCAGCCACCTTGGCTTCGGCCCCTTCCCCGTTCATATCTGTGACGATGACGGTTGCACCTTCTGCAGCAAACCGGGCGCTGATCGCGCCCCCGATCCCGCCGGCGGCACCAGTTACAATAACGACTTTATTTTCAAATCGCATGCTGATTACCTCATATAGCTGCCACCGTTCACGTCCAGTACAGCGCCGTTCAACGACATCTGGGAGGGACGGAAGGCGAAAGCCGTGATTTCTCCGATTTCTTGCGGGTCGGCCATTTTGGCGATTGGAATTCCGGCAAGTGCCGCTGCTTCGCCATGCTGAGCGATGTAAGCTTCTGCCATTTCTGTGCGCACCCAGCCGGGCGCAAGCGCAATCGATGTCACGCCTTCATGCCCATGACTCAGCGCAATGGATTTGGTGAGGTTGATGAGCGCCGCTTTAGACGCACCATAGGCCATGGCGCTCGACGTGTAGCCCCGTTGGCCGGCGCGGCTTGCCATATTGACGATGCGCCCGCCGCCATTTTGCCGGAAATGCAGAGTGGCAAGTTTAGACAAATCGACTGCGGAGAGGAAATTGACTCGCATTTCGCGTGACCAGACGTGTTGCCATTCCTCCATCGGCGCATCGATTGGTATCTCAGAACGGATGCCGGCGTTGTTGACGAGGCCGGTCAGCTTTCCCGCCACGTCGACAGCCCGGTCCCAAAGGGTTTGAGGACCGACCGGATCAGAAAGATCGGCACACACGGACCAAGCTTTGCCATCGAGCGCCTCGACCAGAGCATCGGCAACCTCGCGATTGCGACCATAATGAACGATGACATTTGCCCCCTCTTCGACAAGCGATTTGCAGATCGCCTGCCCGATTGCGCCAGTCGCTCCGGTGACAAGAATAGTCTGGCCCTGAAGTGGTGTGGTCATCATGAGTCTTTAATCCAGATCGCCCGCCTGCGGGCCCCATGTGTCTGAAAGAATGAACCCGTCGGGGAACGGGTCATCGTCGGAGACTCGCAGCTCATAACGGCCATATAAGTAGCCGCGCCCAGTGATGCGCGGGATGACAGCCTTGCGCTCACCAACGACTGTTTCTCCGACTGCCTCAGTGAGGAATTCGCCGCCAATCGTCGAACGTGATGTACGGACGTCGCCGACCTTGACGAGGCCGCGGGCATAGAGGGCAGCGAGATTGGCCGAACTACCTGTCCCGCAGGGCGACCGGTCGACACGGCCTGGTTTCAGTGTCGTGCAGGTTCTGATCGCCCCATCCTGTTCTTCGTCGCGAAACATGACATAGGCGACTTCATCCACCCCTTCGAGTACGGGATGCTTCACCTTTATGTGGTCAGCCAAAAGCGCCTTGAGCTCCATGCCATATTCGGCAAGCTGCCGGGCATTTTCCGGTCGGATTTTCACCCCTATCTGATCGGCATCAATGAGTGCGTAATAGACCCCGCCAAATGCCACATCAATCTTGATGGGTCCCCATCGGGGTGTATCAACTTCGTGGTCAAGCAATTCGGCAAAGCTCGCGACATTGTCGAGGCTGACGGACAGGCATCGGCCACCCTCGCATTTTGCCCGCGCGGTGATCAGGCCGGCAGGTGTATCGAGACGGATAATCGTTTCTGGCTCCTGCATCTTCACCCGGCCACTTTCGAGAAGCGCCGTGACCACGCAGATGCAGTTGCTGCCGGACATCGGGTGCGCCCGATCGGCCTGCAGCACGATAAAACCCGCATCCGCCTCCGGTCTTTTGGGTTCGACCAGCAGATTGACCGACATGGCGACGCCCGCGCGCGGTTCGCGGGTAACGAAGCGGCGCAGGCTGTCATCCACCTGATTGATATAGTTCATCTGGTCGAGCAGCGTGTCGCCTGGAATCTCTGGCGCACCGCCAACGAGCACGTGGCCGAGTTCGCCCTGGCAGTGAACCATCAGGATTTCGAGCGACTTTTCAAAACGCATGAGCGTCAGCCCTATTTGATATACCAGCCCCATTTTTCGCCGGTGGCGAAGCGGGTGATCTGTTTGGTTTCGAGATAGTTGTTGAGGCCCCAATAGCCGAGTTCCCGGCCAATGCCCGACTGTTTGTAGCCGCCCCACGGGGCTTCGGTAAAGGTCGGCTGCGAACAGTTGACCCAAACAATGCCGGCTCTGAAGGCAGAGGCAACCCGTTCGGCGCGCTCGTCGTCCGCCGACATGACGGCTGCGGCTAGACCGAAACGGCTATCATTGGCAAGTTCGATAGCTTCCTCTTCGGTTTTGAACGGGCAGACGCAGACGACCGGACCAAAAATCTCCTCCTTCCAGGCATCGCTGGTCAGCGGCACATCGGTTAGCACGGTCGGCTCGACATAATAGCCGGTGTTGAAGCCCTCCGGCCGCTTGCCACCGCAGGCGATTGTCGCGCCATCGGCCTTCGCATTTTCGATTGCCCGGAGAACCTTGTCATATTGTCCTTTGGAGACGAGCGGTCCCAACAGAACGCCATCCTGCATGCCAGGACCGATCGATATCTTGCCGGCTTCCTCCACGAGGCGTTCCATCAGTTTTTCGTAGATGCTCTCCTGAACCAGCACCCGAGATGTTGCTGAGCAGACTTCGCCCTGGTTCCAGAAGATACCAAACATGATCCATTCGACCGCCTCTTCGATATCGCTGTCTTCGAAGATCACGAAGGGCGATTTGCCACCGAGTTCGAGACTCACGCGTTTGATATCACGGGCAGCGGCGGCCATGATTTTGGAACCTGTCGGAACCGAACCGGTGAATGCCAGCTTGTCGACACCCGGATGGTCGACGATTGCCTGACCAGCTTCGGCACCGAGGCCCGGAACGATGTTCAAGACACCGTCTGGCAGCCCCGCATCGATGCAGATGGCTCCGAGTTCAAGCGCTGTAAGCGATGTCAGTTCGGAGGGCTTCAAAACCATCGTACAACCGGCAGCAAGTGCGGGCGCAACTTTCCATGCAGCCATGAGAAGCGGGAAATTCCAAGGGATGATGGCGCCGGCAACGCCGACGGGCTCCCTGACAGCCTTCGACGTGAAGCGGGCGTCGGACAGCGCAACAGGCTCTTCGGAACGATCGTCCAGTTCTTCCGCCAGACCGGCATAGAAATCAAAGCAGCCGGCGGCATCGCCGATATCCCAATCCGCTTCCGGGAAGGGCTTTCCGTTATCCAGCACCTCAAGTTCGGCAATTTCCGCCTGTCGGGAGCGAATGCCGTCCGCGATCTTGCGGAGATAGGTGGCGCGCTCATTGCCACTCATTTTCGGCCACGGGCCTTGGTCGAAAGCCTTGCGCGCAGCCCTGACGGCCTTGTCCACGTCTTCTGCGGTGGCTGCCGACATCTTGTGAACAACCGTTTCAGTTGCCGGGTCAATGACGTCAAACGTGCCGCCTTTGACCGGAGCCGTCCATTTTCCATCGATGAAAAGTTCGCTGCGCATCTCTGTGTCCTTTCTCCTTTTCGCCCGAACTTTTCAAAACCGGTCGACGCGATAAGGTTTCATGTCGACGGGCGGCTGAACGCCCGTCATGAGGTCGGCCATCAAACGGCCAGTCGTAGCGCCGTAGGTCAGGCCCAAATGACCGTGTCCTGTGGCATACCATATGTTATTGTGCTTGGCAGACCGGCTCATCACCGGCACGGTATCGGGGAAAGCGGGCCTGTGACCCATCCATTCTGTCGCCTTTTCAGCGTTCAGCCCAGGCAGCGCTTCCCTGGCCCGCTTGACCAACACCTTCGCGCGGCGATAGTCCGGCGGCGCGTCCAGTCCGGCCATCTCGACCGTGCCGCCAACACGAATACCGCCGGCGGTCGGCGTCACCATGAAGGCACGCGCCGGCCAGATGATCGAGTGGCGCATGGATATGTTGGAAGCCGTTATATGCGTATGATAGCCGCGCTCGGTTTCAAGTGGTATCGGCTCGCCGAGCAACGCTGAAAGGCGACCGGTGAAGGCTCCTGCTGCGAGCACCATGCGATCGACCTCAATGTTGCGGCCATCATTGAGCCGCGCAGAGGTTACGCCTGCCTCACCGTGTTCGAACGCGACCACGTCACCCCGTTCGATACGGCCACCGATGGCCTGGAATTTTTCTGCGATCGCCAACACGAGACGGTAAGGATCAGAAACCGAACGGTTGTCGG
This sequence comes from Ensifer sp., assembly GCA_050306195.1. Classification (GTDB taxonomy): domain Bacteria; phylum Pseudomonadota; class Alphaproteobacteria; order Rhizobiales; family Rhizobiaceae; genus Ensifer_A. The sequence continues at coordinate 9,382 of JBNLGT010000046.1, read as the reverse complement.
GGAAAAGGACAGCCTTGCCAATCTTGGTTGTCAGCGCGGGTTCAATATCCCGGATTGCATTGCCATCCAGAACTTCGTGACGGAACCCGAAGCGTTCCAGAATTTCGATATGGTCGCGGTCGGCCCGAAATTCGGCTTCATCCTTATAGAGGCTCAGGCACCCCTCCGCGCTCAGCATGTGTTGAAGGCTCAGTTGCTCCAGCAATATGTCCAGATCTTCATTGGAGCGATGGCACAAAGCCGCGCCTGCTGTTTCAAGTTCGCGCAGCTTTGAAGGGCGGCTGGCCGCGAGGAACCGCAGGAACCAAGGAACCAGTTTGGGCAAATAGGCCGGGCGGAAGCGTATCGGCCCTTCCGGGTCGAGCAGCCACTTCGGCATTTGCTTCCAGACGCCGGGCCGTGAGGCTGGCATGAATTCGGTCACGGCAATACTCGCCATATTCCCGAACGATGCGCCGGTACCCGGCCCTTCCCTGTCGATCAGAATGACACTGTCACCCCGGCGTTGAAGCTCGAAGGCGATAATCGTGCCGATAATGCCGGCGCCAACAACGAGAGTTTTTGACATGTGACACGCTCGAAAGATTGAGGTAACGGGGCGGCCAGCCGCCCCGCCGGCAGCGCCGGGCGTAAGGTTGAACGCCCAAAGGTGCGCTGGGGCATTTTGATGTTTAGCACAACCCGTTCAAATCAACTTGGCTCAAACGGAAGTGCGATCGGGGTTACCAATTCAGGATTGGCTCCATTGCAGCCTTGAATTCCGCCTTTTCATCGTCTGTAAGCGGCCCAAGCGGTGCGCGGCATTCTCCGACAGGCAGACCCTGTAATTCGCAGCCATACTTGATCTTCTGCACGAACTTGCCGCTCTCGAGTATATTCATTGCCCGGTAAAGCGTCTTCATCATTTCTCGTGCTTTGTCGAGATCGCCGACCTTATACGTGCGGTCCAGATCGCAGCAAGCCTTGGCCATGCAGTTCGACGGCCCGCAGATCCACGATTCTGCCCCCCAGAACATGAAGTCGAGCGCGATGTCATCGGAACCACTGATAAGCTGGATTTTACCGTCATAGCGGCTTGCAATATCAACGGCGCGCTGCAGCGAACCCGAGCTTTCCTTGATACCGATGACACGCGGGTTTTCAGCGAAGTGATCCATCAGTTCGAAGCTGATGTCCGATCCATCCTTGGCGGGATAACTGTAGAGCACGAGATTAACATCAACTGCAGCAAGAACGGTCTCGTAATGCTTGATGAGTTCATCCTGTGTTGGCCGGGTGTAGAACGGCGGCGCCAGAAGAACGGTATCGTAGCCAATTTCCTTGGCCATGGCGGTCTGTTCGATAACTTCGCGGGTGGCCGGGGCGTTGGTGCCGGCGATCAGGAATTCACCCGGCTTTGCGAAGTCCTTTACAAATTGCAGCACTTCGCGGCGCTCTTCCGTCGACTGGCTGAAATATTCGCCTGTTGAGCCATTCGGCACCCAGCCCGTTACTCCTGCCTCGCGCATGTGGATCAGCAACTTTTCGAAAGACTTGAAGTCGACCCGGTTATCGGTGCCGAACGGGGTCACAAGTGCGGGCATGACGCCTGAAAGCTTCATGGACAATCTCCAGGACTGAGGAACTCTGAAGACGAAGTCTCCGCTGAGTTCAATTTGACGGAACTTTCATGTCGGCTACCTGTCGACATGTTAGTGTCTATATATGTCGGCTACCTGTCGACAAAGTCAAGTGAATTTTGGATGGGAGTAAAAATTTATCCCACTGAAAGTAAACGATTATTTCAAGCGATCATCGGCCAGGTATCGATTGATACCCAAGCTTAAGGTTTAAAAATCGCTCTGGCGTCTCATCTCCACC
>JBNLGT010000046.1:0-7512 GCA_050306195.1 Ensifer sp. | reverse complement strand
ACGCCCCTGTCTTTTAGTGGCCGACGATTTGACTAAGAAATTCCTTCGCCCGGTCGCTTTTTGGATTATCGAAGAAATCTGCAGGTGGCGCTTCCTCGACAATGCAGCCTTTGTCCATGAAGACGACGCGATCGGCAACCTTGCGCGCGAAGCCCATTTCATGAGTCACACAGAGCATCGTCATGCCTTCTTCTGCGAGCTCTGTCATGACGTCCAGAACCTCAGAGATCATCTCCGGATCGAGCGCCGACGTCGGCTCGTCGAAGAGCATTATTTCCGGTTTCATACACAGCGCCCGGGCAATCGCTACGCGCTGCTGCTGCCCCCCGGACAGTTCGCCGGGATAATTCTTCGCCTTCTGCGGTATCTTGACCCGCTCGAGATAGGCCATTGCTTGCTCTTCAGCGGTCTTGCGATCCTGCTTCCTGACAAGCGTCGGCGCCAATACGCAATTCTCCAACACGGTCAGGTGAGGAAACAGATTAAAATGCTGGAAAACCATGCCGACTTCGCGACGGATTTCGGCAATGTTGTCGAGCTCGTCATTGAGTTCCGTGCCAAGCACCCGAATTGTTCCCTTTTGGTGCTCCTCAAGCTTGTTCAGGCACCGGATGAGCGTCGACTTGCCTGACCCTGAAGGGCCGCAAATAACAATCTTCTCGCCCTTAGAAACCTCCAGATCAACGTCGAAAAGCACCTGATGGTATCCGTAGAACTTGCCGAGTTTTTCAACCTGGATCGCGATCGTTTCACGGTTCATGCTTCATTCTCCAAGAAAAGGTTGGAAGATGGCCGTTGATCTGCCTCCTCCGTTCTTTGGCAGCCGGGCGTAGGAAATGGCCATCATAATCTCGTTTCTGCCCTCGTTACCTTGATGCCGTCTTCAACGATTTCTCCAGATAAGCGCCGTAGCGCGACAATGAGAAAGTGAAGATGAAATAGATGAGGCCGACAAAGCTGTAGACTTCGATATAGGCGGCGTTCCACCCTTGTGCCGAAAACGCCGCATTGCCTGATGCCGTAACCTCAAAGAAACCCAGAATGACGATCAGCGACGTCTCCATGAAGGCGATGACGACCTGATTAATCGTGGCGGGCAAGGCGTAGCGGAAAGCTTGGGGAAGGACGATGCGCGTGATCGACTGCCAATAGTTGAGCCCCAGCGCGGACGCTGCTTCTTCCTGACCGGCGGGCAAAGCCTGAATCCCGCCACGGATGATTTCCGCCTGATAAACGGCAAAGAAAACGGCCGACCCGGCAATCACGCGGTAAAGCTTGTCTCCAACCAGAAAGTCCGGCAGAGCAAATGGAAGAATGATCGCTGCGGTAAACAGAATGGAAAGCAGGGGAAGCGAGCGGATCCCGTCGATGATCAGGGCCGACGTGGTGGCGATCAGCGGCAAGCTGGAGCGGCGCAACAGAGCAAGTGCAATTGCCAGTGGCATACCGGCAACCACGGTAGATGCGAACACGAAGGTCGTGAGAGCGAGTCCGCCCCATTGTGTCTCCAGAACCAGCGACAGACCGAAGAGCCCCCCTTTCATGAGAACGTAGAATGCGCCATAGCCGAGGATCCATACGGTCGTTATTCTGAACGCAGACCAGAAAAAAGGTATGCAGGACAAAACAACGGTTATGAGGATCGACAGACAGGCCAGCGCTGACCGCCATTGTTCTTCGAAGGGATAGAGACCGAAGAAAATCAGCCGGTAGCGGTTTGTGATGACGGCCCAGCAGGCGCCGTCAATTTTACGGCAGTCCTCCGGCGCGCCGCTCCAAACGGCATTAAGGATAGCCCAGTCGACGAGAGCCCAGGCGATGGCGGCAAAAACCACCAAACACGCCAAGGTCAGGAGCGTCTGCCCGAAAGTCGAAAAATAGTCCTTGCGAACCGTCTGGAGAAACGTTTCTTCAGCAGACCACGGGGATGTCTCGGCCATTTGCGCCATGTTCTGCCTCCTTAATTCTTCCGTCCGGGGATCGCGATAGCGCGGTTGATCGCGTTCATCACCACCGAGATTGTCATGTTGATGGTCCAGAAGCCCAAGACCAAAATAAGAATAAGCGTCACGGTCTGGCCGGTATTGTTGATCGATGTTGAAATGACCGCAAAGAAATCGGTGAAGCCGATGGCAATCCCGATCGTAGTGGCTTTCATGAGCCAGATGATCTGATTGGTCATCGTGGGAAGCACGATGCGGATCATCAACGGAAGGCGGATTTTCCAGAATATATTCCAGTCGCGCATTCCCAATGCATGAGCGGCCTCGCCCATTCCCGCCGGAACGGCCAGGAACCCGCCGCGCACAATCTCAGCAATGTAGGATGCGCCAAACAGGGATATCGAAATGATTGCGGCTGAGAGTTCGGGAATAATTTCGCCGCCGCCAACGAAACGCAGCCCCTTATGCACCGGTATGTCGAGAAGTGGTGCGCCGGAAGGCAGACCAAGATGGACCACAAAACCCGCCAGTAGCAAGCTGATAACAAAGACGCCAAACCCCGAAAGCCTACTGAAACGCCGGGAGGCCATGACGCCGGATATTATGCCTGCAACAACGAGCAGGATAGCCGGAATCTGATAGGCCGCATCCACATTCAGGATCGGAAAGAACGTGCCCCTATTCGAAATAAAAATATTGCCCGGAAGACTGAACGCCGTCCGCGGAGAAGGCAAGTGCGTAATCAGCGTATACCAGAAGAACGCCTGCAGGATCAGCGGCAGGTTCCGGAACAATTGGACATAGGCGTTTGCCAGAAAGTTCAGAAGCTTGTGCTTCGACAGGCGCGCCGTACCAATGATAGTCCCAAGAATGACCGCTAAAGAAATCGATACGGTGCCGAGCAGGAGCGTATTGACGAAGCCAACAAGCAGCGCCCGTGCATAGGTGGAGCTAATGTCATAGGGGATGAGTGAGAAGGAAATCGTCGAACCTGTCGCGTATTGGAGGAAATCCCAGCCTACGGTGATACCTTGTATCTGCAGATTCTTTCGCGCGATCAGCACCGCCGATACTATCGTGACGCCTATGACGGCGACAAATGCAGCCTGCAACGCGGTATCGCGATGTTTCCGGTTCCCCAACATGCTTGCCACGGCTCTCTCCCTGTCGTCCTGTCGCTAAGATGAGCGTTGGAAACCTGCCGGCGCAAGAGGCGCCGGCAGGGGCTTTCACACTGATTAATCGAGGATTGGCGGATAGAAGACTCCGCCCTTCTGCCACGGCGCATTCAAACCGCGGGGAAGTTTGTAGCGTGAACCTTCACCGATATTGCGATTGTAAATTTCTTCCGCATTGCCAAGGGACTTGATGACATTGTACGCCCAGTCGTCGGACAGGCCAATGCGCTTGCCAATACCAGGTGTCACACCCAGAAGCTTGCCGACAACGGTGTTCGGCGGATTGGCTTTCATTTCGTCGACATTCGCGCTCGTCACGCCGTTTTCCTCGGCGATAAGCAGGCTCGAGACAACCCAGTTAACCAGGTCAACCCAGGAGTCATCGCCTTGGCGCATAGCGACGGTTTCGGGCTCAAGTGCAAGCGTATCGGTCAGGATGACATGATCATCCGGATTAGCGGAAGACGCACGGGAAGCAGCCAGCACAGGAGCCCATTCCGCATAGGAGTCGCAGCGGTCGGCGTAGTAGGCGGCTGTTGCCTCATCATTCTTCTCGAAGGTCACCATCTTAATATCGAGGCTGTGCTGCTTGATATAGTCGCTGATGAGCTTCTCGGTGCTTGTGCCACCGGCAACGCAGATCGTGCCGCCTTCCATTTCGGAAAGCTTGGTCACGCCCAACGCTTTGTGCGCCATAAAACCGGTCGCGCCCACGAAATAGGGCGTGCTGAATTGAATACCAAGTTCGGTATCGCGGCTCATTGTCCAACCCGTCGCCTTGATCACCAGATCAAGATCGCCGGATTGCAGTGACGGGAAGCGTTGTGCCCAGCTGATCGGGATCAGCTTGAGTTTTTCATCCGATCCGAAGATAGCCGTTGCGACCGCACGGCAATAGTCGATATCAAGGCCGTGCCATTTTCCTTGCGAGTCCACTTCGAAGAAGCCTTCAAAGTTGCCGTCGCCCGACGTGCAATTGAGCGCACCGCGCGCTTGCACGGCTTTGAGGGTATCGCCCTCTGCGGCAAAAGCGGCATTCGGTGCTGCGGCGGCGAATGCCGCCATTGCAAAGGCTAAACCAAAAACATGTTTCATCGAGTTTCCGTCCTCTATTGGTTAAACATGATCGAATTGGAGGCGAGGTACCCTTCTGTGAAGCCGGCTATTCACCACTTTCAATCGTTATTACAACACACAGCGATGGTCACATGCGCACCCAGAGCTTGCATGCCTCGCCGGAAGTTGACTGAGAAGAAATACGAAAAGACGGACGATGACATCCGCGCCGGATTTGAGCGCAAAACTATCGTCGTGATGGAGGTGAAGCCGCTTTCGTGTTCAAGCTCACCGCTGTTCTCCCAGTTCGCATTCTGCACAGTTCCATAGTCAGCTTTTGCTGATCTTTTCTTGTCGTCTACATGTCGACTGGTATATAGTCGTCTACATGTCGACAAAGTCAAGCGCAAAATTGGATTTGCCGACACGCTGTTTTTCTGGCCTTATATTCGCGGCCAATGGAAAGGAATCGAATGTCAGACGAACCGGAAGCCAAACGCGCTCGCGGAACAGGCTGGAAGAGCGTTTATGAAACTCTGAGAAATGAGATACTTGCGCTCACCCTGCAGCCCGGCCAATTGCTCGACGAAATGACGCTGGCTGATCGTTTCGACATGTCCCGCTCGCCGGTGCGGGAAGCGCTAATCCGCCTTGCCGGTGAAGATCTGGTCGTAACGCTTGCAAACCGCAGCACGATTGTCGCACCGATTGAAGTCGGCAGTTTCCCGAAATATGTCGAGGCATTGGATATCGCGCAGCGTATGTGCACGCGGCTTGCCGCACAACTGCGCACGGATGCTGATCTCGAGGCGATCGCACACCGCCAAAAGCAATTCGAAACAGCTGTGGCGTCTGGCATCCACATGAAGATGTCGGAGGCGAACAAACAGTTTCACCTCGCGATCGCCTATGCGGGGCGCAACCCTTACCTTACGTCTTTTTACGAGAGACTGCTTAATCAGGGGCAGCGCATGCTACACCTGCATTTTGAGTATCTGGAGCGGACCGGCGACGGATATCTCCTCACCGACGAGCACAATATGATGCTCAGGGCAATCACCGAGAAGAATGTCGCGCGGGCGGATGAATTGGCCCATGGCCATACCCGTCAGTTCCAGGACAACTTCATCAGTTTCCTGCGGGAAAACTACACAACGGACGTCTCCTTGAGCCCGCTCAAGGCTGCGGAATAAGATTGACCAAAATCGCAGAGACCATAGGCTTTATCGGCACGGGCAAGATTACCAACGCGATGGTGAGGGGACTGCTTGCCGAGCCTTGCGAAATTCACAATGTCCTTGTTTCTCCGCGAAATGCAGAAATAGCAACGGGGCTCAAGTCGGATTTTTCCGCAGTTACAGTAGCTGCGGATAATCAGTCTATAGTGGATGAGTGCGATTTGGTGGTTTTGGCAGTACGCCCACAGATCGCGGAAGAGGTCATCCGCTCGCTTCGCTTTCGCGACGGCCAGCAGTTGATCAGCGTAGTTGCCACAGTGAATGGCGAAACGCTCAAAGATTGGGCTGGTGCCGACGTAACCGTCACGCGTGCTATTCCCCTACCCTTCGTTGAGGAACGCAAGGGGGTGACGGCAATCTTCCCACCCAACGAGGCAGCGTCGTGCCTGTTTGAATTGCTCGGTGGCGCGGTCGAAACAGAAACCAAAAACGAGTTCGACCTTCTGGCGGCGGCCACCAGCTTGATGGGAACATATTTCGGCCTCGCCAATCACATCGTAGGCTGGCTGGCGCAAGAAGGACTACCAGCGGAAAAAGGGCGCGCCTTTGTTGCGCCGCTTCTCGCGCAGTTGGCAGTCAGAGCCGCCGAAGACAACACAACCCCACTTGATGTCCTTAGTGCGGAGTTCTCGACCAAAGGCGGATTGAACGAGCAGCTTCTGCGGGATTTCCATAGACTGGGAGGCCTCGAAGCACTTTCAAGCTCGCTGAATTCGGTTTTGGAACGGATTCAATCATAGCTTAAGCGAGAAGATTATTGGCGTGCTAGCGCCATGAAAATGGAGTTCAAACATGACTGATCAGAAAGTAGCACTTGTCATTGGCGGTGGAAGCGGCATGGGTGCCGCCGCAGCCCGAAAGCTTGCCGAAGATGGCTTCAACATCGCTATTCTGTCATCTTCCGGCAAGGGCGAGGCCTTGGCAATCGAACTTGGCGGCATAGGTCTGACGGGCACCAACCAGTCCAGCGGCGATATTCAGAAACTCGTGGACATGGCTATGGAGCGCTGGGGCCGCATCGACGTTCTTGTCAACAGCGCCGGCCACGGCCCTCGCGCGCCGTTGCTCGAGATAAGCGACGAAGACTGGCACAAGGGCATGGAAGTATACTTCCTGAACGTGGCGCGGGCGGTGCGCATCGTCACCCCCATCATGCAAGCCCAGAGATCCGGCTCGATCGTCAACATCTCGACTGCATGGATAAGTGAACCGGCCCCGATGTTTCCAACGTCGGCGGTGTTCCGCGCCGGGCTGGCCTCCTATACGAAGCTCTTCGCCGACGCCTATGCCAGCGACAACATCAGAATGAACAATGTTCTGCCTGGCTGGATCGACAGCTTGCCGGAGGTCGACGAGCGCCGCGAAGGCGTGCCGATGAAACGCTACGGCAAGTCAGACGAAATTGCAGCCACGATCGCCTTCCTCGCGTCAGATGGGGCAGGCTACATAACCGGCCAGAACATCCGCATCGACGGTGGCTTGATGCGTCACGTTTGAACACGAGACCGTTCAATTCTCTGGGGTCATGCTACTTTGAGCAGTGGTGGGGTTGGCTCGAGCAATGCCGTCACACTCCACCGTTTCCCTGATATTTTCTCAGGCTATTCAATGAACGCAGGTTCGACTGGACCGTCCAAGAGATGACCGCGGCGGCAAGCTTCCGTTAAACACAGGCACCTTTTACGGTGCCTGTGGCACACCAATTGTCGAAGATATCCAGCGCTTTGTTGCAAAATTCCGCGTCATTGATGTGCGCATCGATCTTTACCAGGTTTACATTTTCAGGGCACTCGGCTTCCATGGCCGCAAGAAAAGCGTCAAGGCCTTCTTCGTCGCGCAGGTCGGCGCCTGGCCGGTCCCATTCATGGCATCCGCCCATGGGCAGCAACAAAGCGGTGGGTCCTGTTGCCTGAGCGAGCTGTTTTGCGTGTGATTTTGCGACCTCAACACGCTCTTCTTTGGAGAGTACGATGGAGGTCAGCAGCCGGTTATGTGCATGTTGCGGGTGGTCCTTCCACTTTTCGGGTAGCGGCTGCCAGCCGACAATATCGACAAGGTCGTAGCATCCTGGAGCTACAAGCTGCGGTATCCCAGCCC
>JBNLGT010000045.1:0-23877 GCA_050306195.1 Ensifer sp. | reverse complement strand
AATTGCAGTGCGAGAGGTCGTTCGGCACGAACGCCTTTATGCCCTGAGCGAGATCACATTCTGCTGTTTCAGTGATGAAATGGCTGAACTTTATCTGGATACGCTGGAGAGATTTCCGGGCGTATCGGCGAGCAAGTGAGGCGCGCATGGAAATCACCACCCCCCAATTCAAGGCAAACGCCACCAAGGCCCTCGCAGACCAGCAGCTTCAGAAGGCGCTGAAAAACGTTGAAAAGGGCTTCATCGCGAAGCGTGCGGCGGCGGCGGCCAAGTTGCCGGAATTCGAGGCACTGCGCGACAACGCAAGGGACATCAAGAATCACACCCTGGCGCATCTCGATCTCTATCTGGAAGCCTACGAAAAGAAGGTCATCGAAGCGGGCGGGCATGTTCATTGGGCGGAAAGCGCCGAAGACGCGCGGCAGATCATTCTCGACATCTGCAAAAAGCGGAACGCCAAGACCGTTACTAAGGGCAAATCCATGATCACGGAAGAAATCGGGCTGAACGATTTCTTCGAGAGACACGGGATCGAACCTGTTGAGACCGACCTTGGCGAATACATCATTCAGCTGCGTGGCGAGACGCCGAGCCACATTATTGCGCCAGCGGTGCATCTGAACAAGGAGCAGGTCGAGGGCGATTTTCGTCGGGTGCACCAACATCTACCAGAGACACGCGACCTGACGGAGCCGGTATCCCTTCTTTCCGAAGCGCGTGAGGTTCTTCGCAGGCGTTATTTTGAGGCGGATGTCGGCATTACGGGCGCAAACTTCCTGATTGCCGAGACAGGCTCGTCGGTCATCGTCACCAATGAAGGCAATGGCGACCTGACCCAGACACTGGGCAAATGCCATATCGCGGTGGCCTCGATTGAGAAAGTCGTTCCGACATTGGAAGACTGCTCGCAGATACTGCGTCTCTTGGCTCGCTCAGCGACGGGGCAGGATATGTCGGTTTATACGACGTTCTCCACCGGCCCAAAACGGGCAGCCGATCCGGATGGGCCGGAGGAATATCACGTCGTTCTGCTGGATAATGGGCGCACAAACATGCTCGGGTCTGAGTTTCAGGACATGCTTCGCTGCATAAGGTGCGGGGCCTGCATGAACCACTGTCCAGTCTATCATGCGGTGGGTGGCCATGCATACGGCGCGGTTTACCCGGGGCCGATGGGGGCGGTCCTGACGCCATCCCTGTCGGGCATCGAAATTGCGGGACACCTGCCGAACGCGTCGACATTTTGTGGGCGCTGCGAGAGTGTGTGCCCAATGCGTATACCGTTGCCGAAAATGATGCGGCACTGGCGTGAACGAGAGTTCGAGCGAAACCTCACGCCTGCTGTCGCACGCTACGGACTAAAGTTTTGGGCCTATTTTGCCAAACGGCCACGGCTTTATCGACTTGTCGTTTCGCTTGCCATGCCAGCACTCTCTGCGCTTGGCGGCACGAAACGGCGGCTGAGCGCCCTTCCCCTTGCCGGCGGCTGGACAAAACATCGTGACTTACCCGCACCAGAAGGAAGAACATTCCTGCAAGCCTGGGACCAACGTGAAGCACGCAAGCAGGAGACTGTCTAAATGAGCGGCAAGGATGCAATTCTGGCAAAGATCAAACGGTCTCTCTCCACACCAGCGGATGACAGCGATCGTCAGACAACCGTCGATCAACGACTGGCGCTGGCGCCCGCCGGAATTATTCCAGCGCGTGGACAATTGCCTGATGAGGAACGGATAGCGCTTTTCGGCGCGATTGCAGAGGCCTATAGCGCCACTGTGAGCCGCATTGCATCGATGGAGGATCTGCCTGCAGAAGTCAGCGCCTATTTGAAGGCCCGCAACCTGCCCGCTGAAATTCGCATGGGCGATGACCCCATTTTTGAAGATGCGGGGTTTGAACGGGAGCGGACACTGGAAGTCAAGAAAGGCCCGTCCGACGGGCATGACATGACAGGCCTCAGCCATGCCGTGGGCGCGGTAGCGGAGAGCGGAACGCTGGTTCTAGCCTCAGGTCAGGAAAACCCCGTCACGCTCAATTTCCTGCCTGAACACCATATTGTGGTTGTGAAAGCCTCTAACATCGGCGCTTCACTGGAAGATGCCTTTGCTGTCGTGCGACAGACCTATGGCAAAGGAGCCATGCCGCGCACCGTCAATTTTGTAACGGGACCATCGCGTTCCGGGGATATAGAGCAGACTATTCTGCTTGGCGCGCATGGGCCGCGTGCGCTTCATATCGTCATCGTAGGTTAGGACAGCCCGGCCTCCCCGAGTGTGCCCGCCCCTTCAGGATTTTGGCGCGGACAACCGCAATTCCAACCGTCTGATTTCACGAATGACACGGTCTGCTTGCATTTGCGGCGCCAGCGAAAGTTTGATCTGCAGCCCGCCGATCAGAGCAACCGCGCCACTCACCCCCCATTTTATGGCCGAGAGTGGTTCTGCAGCCATGAAAAATCTGATCGCGCAAAAAATGCCAGCGAAAAAGAAAATCGCCTGAATAATCATTGTTAGCCAGGTCACCCAGCCATTGATGCCGGTAAATTGCCTGAGTCCGAGTGCGAAAAAGCTGAGTTCGCCGTCATCACGAAGCGTTTCACATTCCTCGCATTTCAAAGCATCACGGATCATATCATCGATCTTGCTCATGGAGTGTCTCCTTCAAGAATAACCCGCAGCTTTTCGCGGGCATGCATCAGCCGGGTTTTCACCGTGCCAACAGGTATGTTCAGGGCGATGGCAACATCCGCCACACTCATCTCTTCCAGATAAAACAGCGCAAGCGTGGCGCGGTGCGGCGGATCAAGCCTGGCAATTGCCTCGCGAACAGCGTTTGCATCGGCGCTGACAGGACCTTCAGGCTGGGTCTGGCTTTCAGCTTCATGCGTATAACCTTCCGCAATCGCCCGATCTCTTTGCCGCCGGCCTATAACCCCGGCGACACGGCGACTGACGATACGCAAAGCCCAGGGCAGGAAGGCAGCCTCATCGCGCAAAGTCGGGAGGCCGCGAACGATTTCGCTCCAGCTTTCCTGCAGAATATCCTGCGCGTCTTCCCTTTCGCCCAGAAGCCTGACGGCATGGGCGTAAAGCCTAGGGCTCGAAGCCGAGACAAGCTGCCCCAGCGCCTTGCCGTCACCACTACGATGCGCAGCCACAAGATAGGCGAAGAGTACCCTCTCGCTGGCCTTATCCGCCATATATACTCACCCCGATTTGACACCGGCCCTTTCAAAAAAAAGGCCAGCCATCATTTAAACCATTAGTGGGGCAAAATGGGCAGACGGTTCAAGCCGACGCGGAGAAATCGTCAATCAACACTGATAATCGTCAAACAGGACGTCGATCGAACCGTGCCAGCGACCATGATATTGCGCCAGCATGTCCTCGGACAATGTTGCCTTCTTAGCGATAACTTCCTCAATCGGCGCCAGGAAAACCCGCTCATCGTAACCATCGGAATTCAACCGGGCGCGGTTCTTCAGGCCCATACTTGTGATTTCAAGGACATCGGAAGCGATGTCGAGCAGCTTCCGCCCCCGAAACTCGGCATTGAGGGCATGTGCCGGAACCTCGTCGCGCAGTTTTTGAACCTCTTTATAGGTCCAGTCAGCGGTATATGTGTCAACTGCATCAAGGGCTTCGGCATCGTAAAGAAGCCCAACCCAAAAAGCAGGCAGCGCGCAAATCCGCCGCCAGGGCCCACCGTCGGCGCCGCGCATTTCCAGGAAGCGCTTCAGGCGCACATCCGGGAAAAGCGTGGACAGGTGATTGGCCCAATCGCCCATATTGGGATGCCAGTCCTCAACCTCGCCCTTCAATCCACCATCGAGAAATTGCCGGAAGGTCAAATGGGTGCAATCGTGATACTTGCCATCGCGAACGACAAAATACATGGGCACATCCAGCGCCCATTCCACATAATCGGCAAATCCGAAATTCTCGGCAAAGGCGAAAGGAAGCAGACCCGAACGAGCATTGTCGGTGTCGCGCCAAATATCGCCCCGCCAGGACAGAAGGCCATTGGGTTTGCCGTCCGTAAATGGCGACGCGGCAAAAAGTGCGGTCGCAAGAGACTGCAATTTCATGGAGGCCTGCATCTTGCGACGCATGTCTGCCTCTGAAGAAAAATCGAGATTCACCTGTATCGTGCAGGTGCGATACATCATATCGAGACCCTGCGTGCCGACCTTGGGCATGTAGCGGGACATAATTGAATATCGGGACTTCGGCATTTTCGGCGTTTCGTCCAATGTCCATTTGGGGCTGGCCCCGACACCCAGAAAATGAATCCCAAGAGGCTCGGCGACGGACTGAAGCGTGGACAGATGCAGCGCCGATTCTCTGCAGGTCTCGTGCAGATTTTCCAATGGCGCTCCCGAAAGCTCAAACTGACCGCCGGGTTCTATGGAAATGGCGCCCATTCCTGTGGGCTCGGCAAGACCGATTATCCGGCCTTCGTCGAGGATGGCCTCCCATCCCAGCTTCTCGCGCATACCTTCCAGAAGTGCCGAGATGCTGGCCTTACCCTCATAAGGAACGGGCTTGTTGCCTTCGTGAAAGAACGCAATCTTCTCGTGTTCCGTTCCAATTCGGAAATCTGTCTCCGGCTTGCAACCGTCTGCCAGATAGGCAACGAGCGTGGACGTTTCCGTTATCGGCGTGGAATCAGAAGTATCACGGGCCATATAATTTTCTTTCAAAAAGCCGGTGGCGTCAGAACTTGGCATTGCAAATAAAGGTCATGACTTTTTTTGCAATCGAAAAACTTTCAACCTGCATTCAAATTTAAATGAAGATAGGAACCCGGAAAGGCTACTGCCAGTCCCCGATTGCAGACTGAATGACAGCCAGCGCAGCCACAGCGGCCGTATCAGCCCGCAGAATACGGGGACCGAGTGGAATCGGCGTGACAAATGACAAGCTGCGCAAAAGCGAGCGCTCGTCTTCGGAAAAGCCGCCTTCCGGGCCAATCAGCAATGCCAGTTTCCGCTCCTGAATTTGCGTGAGAACAGGCAGAGGGTTCTGGCCGGCATCACCTTCATCGCAAAAGATGATCCGACGTTCCGCTGGCCAGGTTTCAAGCAGTGTGGTCAGTTTAACCGGTTGGGCAATCGCGGGGATCGCGAGAATACCGCACTGTTCCGCGGCCTCAACTGCGTATGCTTCGAGTTTATCGAGCGAATGTATCTTTCCCTGTACGTGTTGGGTCATCACAGGCTGAATAAAGCCCGCCCCCATCTCTACCGCTTTCTGGATGAGATATTCCATTCGGCCCGTCTTGAGCGGGGCAAAAAGATACTGCAAGTCGGGTGTTTGCGGCTGGTGACGTGTCTGCTCGAAAACATGGAGAAGAATTTTCTTCTTGGCTGGATAGGCCAGCCGGGCTTTCCACTCGCCGTCACGGCCGTTGAACAGAAGAACCTCCTGCCCCTCTTCCATGCGCAGTACATTGGCCAGATAATTGAACTGATCGCGACTTGCCTCGAGCGTAGAATCCACAAAAAGATCATCGCTCACATGGAGCCGCTGCATTCTGAAATTGGCGCGCAAGCCGAATGGTCCTTCTCACTCAAAGCATGAGAGCTGAGAGTATCCAGTAGAGAACCGCAGCAAGCAAGGCTGCAGCTGGAACGGTGATGATCCAGGCGGCAATGATTGTCATGAAATGCGACCGGCGCACCAGGTAGCGGCGGCGCAATTCTTCAGCCGACGCCTCGGGCTTGGAGTTCGCTTGACCGTTGACAGCCTTGCCTGAGATATAGGCCGCGCGCCGCTTGGAGTTGCGGGTATACCATTCGCGGTAAAAACCAACACCAAAGACCCCACCCACGGCAATGTGGGTGGAACTCACCGGCAAGCCCAGCCATGAAGCGACAATAACGGTAATGGCTGCAGACAGCGCCACACAATAGGCGCGCATGGGGTTGAGTTTGGTGATCTGCTCGCCGACCAATCGAATAAGACGCGGCCCGAAAAGCAACAGCCCGAGTGATATGCCAAGCCCACCGATGATCATGACCCAAATCGGCACGCCCACAGAAGATGAAATCTCACCGGCCTGCACCGCGTGCACGACAGCGGCCAGCGGACCAATTGCGTTGGCAACATCATTGGCCCCATGCGCAAATGACAGGAGTGCGGCGGAGAAGATAAGCGGAATGCGGAACAGCTTGCGCAGGGACTGGTTGCGGTTTTCAAGCCCCTTCGACTGCCTGGTAATAACCGGGATGGATAGAAGCCATACGCCGATACCGGTGACAAGTCCCACAAGGATGGCGCCCAGCAGGGAAACCTTGATGAGATGCTTCAACCCTTTGAGGGTAAGGTAGGCAGCGAAGGCGCCGGCCATGATGGCAATCAGTACCGGCACCCATTTACGTGCGGCGGCAATCTTGTCATCGCGGTAAATAATGAACTCTTTGATGAAGGCGAGAAAGCCGGCGGCAATGATCCCACCAAGAACCGGTGAAATAACCCAGCTCGCCGCAATGGCCGTCATCGAACTCCAGTTCACGGCCGCCGCGCCTGCCGCAGCAAGCCCCGCACCCAGAACACCGCCCACCACCGCGTGCGTTGTCGAAACAGGAGCGCCGAGCCAGGTGGCTAGATTGACCCACAGAGCTGACGACAGCAATGCAGCCATCATCGCCCAAATAAAGATATCGGCGGAAGCAATGAGACCTGGGTCGATGATCCCCTTGGAAATGGTGGAAACAACATCGCCGCCGGCAATCAGCGCTCCCGACGTCTCGAATATTGCAGCAATAACCAACGCCAATGCCATGCTCATGGCGCGCGAGCCCACCGCAGGCCCAACGTTGTTCGTCACGTCGTTAGCGCCAATATTCAGGGCCATGTAGGCGCCAATGGTGGCGGCCGCTGCGATAATAAAAGCACCCGGCTGGCCAAATACGGCAACGCCCGCGACAATCGCGGCAAAAGCCAGAAAAATCAGCCCCAGACCGGGCCTCAGCAGAGACCTTGAAATGTGTTGCGCCGCTTCCTCAACATGGCTGATCTTGTCGAGATCCTTGTCGAGTGTCGGTTTTTCAAGCCCGGTTGCCATTGCAGTCTTCCCCAAATTCGCCAGGTTTCCGCCGGGACTCCGGCCCTTTGCAAAAGGGCTGTACCGGCACGGTGACTTACACGCAACAGCGCTTTGAACATCTCCACTGTTTTGAGGCTAAAAGGTCTATGCGGGCGCTATCTCAGCGCGGTCAGGCGGAAAATTCGCTGATGAGCTGCCGTAAGTCGGGCTCATCGACGCGAGACGCTGCATCCCGGGGAGACACCCACTCTCTGCGCCTTTGTCCGAGCTCTGGAAATTCATCGGCAAACCCGGTCACTCTGACTGGGAAAACCTTCACCCGGCATTCCGTTGCCAGTCCCGCCTTCAACTTTTTCTGGTAAACGTAGGTGCCTATGCTTTTTGGCGAAACCTCGCCCTCAACGCCTGCCTCTTCAAACGCCTCCCGAGCGGCAACCTCGGCGGCTTGCTTCCCAGCCATCGGCCACCCTTTGGGAATAACCCAACGGCCCGTATCACGGCTGGTGATCAACAGTATCTCGGTCCCCTTAACGCCTTCCCGATAGCATAAAGCCGCGAATTGAAGCCGCGCTGGGCGCTTCAACATCAACTGAAGGTCGGCTGCCACTCTGGAAAGAAGGTTCAACGATTTCTCCTGTCAGTTTATTTCCTGCGAATGCCCAATTCCCTCACAAAACAGGGGACAAAATTGTGGCGCTTGGCGGGGCAGAACGAACCAGCCGAAATATTTTTCAACATAACACCTGGAAACCAGTTGGCAAATCAGTTGCAGGCATGTTCAACCGCTACTGCATGGCGATGTTGTCGACAGCAAATTTTCTATAGGCACAACCATTTTCACCGCTATAGTGTTGACATCAAGACGCAAAAGACTGGGGAACTGTTTATGATGCCGCTCTTCGACATGATGGCAATGGGGCAAAACGGCAAGCTTCTGGAGGCCTTTTCATCACAAATGGGACTTGCCCAGGAACAGATGACTCAGGCGCTTGCGGCGCTGATGCCCGCGTTTTCCAGCGGTCTGAAACGATCGGCCACTGACCCTGCTCATTTCGCTACCATCATGGGATCACTGGCCAGCGGCAACTACGCCAAATATTTTGAGGATCTTGGCAGCGCTTTCACACCACAGGGCATTGCGGACGGAAACGCCTTTTTGGGGCAAATTTTTGGTTCGTCCGATGCCGCACGTGCAATATCGGAACAGGCGGCCAAGGTCACGGGAATTGGGCAACAAGCGCTGGCCTCAATGATGCCCGCCCTCGCCAGCACCATGGCAGGGGGGCTTTTCAAGCAGATGAGCGGCCAGATGCCTGGCTTTGGCGCAACACCGAACCCCATGGCCGAAATGGTTGATTCCTGGTTGCAGGCAACAGGCTTTAAGGCTCAGCCGAAGCCTGTCAATTTCTTCGACAATCCTTTCACCCAGGCCATGCAGACCATGTTTACCAGTGGGCAACAGAAACCCAAGGCCAGTGAACCGGCAGACCCTTTTGGCGCGATTGCCTTCATGAAGGCGATGGAGAATGTGATGACCGGCGATAGCCCGAAGCCCAAAGAAGAGCCCAAGGCCGTCGACCTTTCCCAATATACGGACATGTTCAACACTATTTTCGACAGCGGTCTGGAAGTGCAGAAGTCCTACCAGAAAAGTATGGAATCCATTCTCGACCAGTATCTGACCGGAGATAAACCGAAGGCGGAAGAATAAAAAAGCCCGGTGCAAACCTACAGGTTCGCAGCCGGGCAAGTCTGCAGGGCGTTGGCAAAAGCACCTGCGGGGAAACAAAAGGTCAGCAACACGCGTCAAATTGCTTGCATGCTTTGTTTCTCAGATTTCATTTGATCAGTCCAACGAATGCTTTTAATGATAACCATCAAGATTTTTGATGGAGACCGTTATGGCTGCACCTCTCGACGTCGATCAGCTTCAAACGCTGGTGGCTATTGTTGATACAGGCTCTTTTACGAAGGCGGCCGACCGGGTTTTTAAAACCCAGTCCGCAGTGTCCATGCAGATGCGACGGCTTGAAGAGCGGATTGGCAAGCAGCTTTTCCAGAAAGACGGCCGGGGCAACAAGCTGACACCGGAAGGTGAAAGGCTACTGAATTTCGCCCGGCGCATGATCCGTCTCAACAATGAAGCCATTGCTGCCTTTGACGACAACCGGCTGGAAGGCTCACTCCGCATTGGCACGCCGGACGACTATGCCGACCGCTACATGCCTGAAATTATCAGCCGGTTCGCCCGCACCCACCCCAATGTCGAATTGAACATCGTGTGCGAGGCCTCTGTGGACCTGTCTGAAAAGATCAATCGCGGCGAATTGGATGTCGCGCTGGTAACGCACAATCCGCTGGCGCGGATGTCGGAAGTTGTTCGCACCGAGCCACTTTGCTGGGTCGCTTCATCTAACCATCCCCTACCGGAAGACCAAACCATTCCTCTTGCTCTCGGACGCAACGATTGCCAATGGCGTCAAGCCTCATGCGCCGCATTAGACTCAATTGGCCGCGAATATCATATCCTGTTCACCAGTTGGTCTTCCACGGTACTGGCCGCGGCGGTTCTGGCAGGTATGGCTGTCTCGGTGATGCCTGAATCTGCGCTTCGTCCTGGAATGAGGGTCCTTAGCCAACAGGATGGTTTTCCAGCACTTGCCCCCATCCAGATAGGCATTATGAAACGACCCGGCGTTTCAGCGTCACTCATGAGCGCCATCTCAAATCACATCGCGGCCTGTCTGGACAATATGTCGGTGAGTCCGGCTACAAACCTTGACCTTGAGGCAACAGCCAAAGCTGTCAAACAATGGCCAACTCTTGTTCAGTCGGGCTGGTAGACATGCAACATGGGCGGCTTTGCATACCTGCAAAGCCGCCCAGATTTTATCAGCCGCCGCCTATGTGTCAGGCCTTTAATCAGGCGTCGACGCATCAGTCATAGGTCGCGTTGTCACCATCGAAATATATGTTGTTGGCATCACAGATGTCGATTGAGGTGAGATCCCCGAGGATGGATGTTTCATCTTCAGCAACCCAACCGACGGCGAAGTAAATTTCACAAGGACCATCATAACCGAATTCCATGTCGGCGCTTTCACCACCGTTCAGTTCAAAGTCCATCCAATTTGCACTGAGCGCGCCGTCATCGCCTGCCACGTAGAAGCCGTTGATGATGTAATCGGATTCATTGTGAATCTTGAAAGTCATGCCAGCGGTCAGCGCCTGTTGGGCCCCTCCCATCAGAATGGCTGCGGCAACCGCCAATTTTACTGCATTCTTCATTTTGCCCCCCACGTTTCTTGACGAAAGTTGACCAAAACTTCGAGGAATGCAACCCACCTCTGCATGTAGATTTTAAAGTGGCGGCCCGTTTCCGGGCCGCCTTCGTTTTCGACGGAAAGTGGCAGGGTACAGCGTGACTCACGCTGCATCTGCCCGACCACTCATCAGCACCTACTTAAGGTCGAAGCGGTCAGCATTCATCACCTTGGTCCAGGCAGCAACGAAGTCTTTAACGAATTTCTCGCCACTGTCGCTCTGACCATAGACTTCAGCAATCGCCCGTAGCTGCGAGTTCGACCCAAAGACCAGATCCGCACGTGTGGCAGTCCATTTGACGTCACCCGTTGCCCGGTCGCGGCCTTCGAACAGGTCTTCGTCGTCCGAGATCGCAGTCCATTGGGTCGCCATGTCGAGCAAGTTGACAAAGAAGTCGTTGCTCAGGGTTTCAGGCTTTGCAGTAAAGACGCCGTTTGCCGAGCCGTCAGCATTCGTGTTCAAAACACGCATACCGCCAATCAGGACTGTCATTTCCGGAGCCGTGAGGCGCATCAGTTGGGCTTTGTCGACCAATAGTTCCTCAGTCGAAACTGAATATCTAGCTTTCTGGTAGTTGCGGAAACCATCGGCAGCCGGCTCCAACACAGCGAAGGATTCGACATCGGTCTGCTCGGCAGATGCGTCCATCCGGCCGGGCGTGAAGGGAACCTCCACCGAATATCCCGCAGCCT
Organism: Ensifer sp.; assembly: GCA_050306195.1. GTDB lineage: Bacteria > Pseudomonadota > Alphaproteobacteria > Rhizobiales > Rhizobiaceae > Ensifer_A. The sequence continues at coordinate 12,811 of JBNLGT010000045.1, read as the reverse complement.
TGGCAGCAGATTCAACTGCCGCACTGCCCGCCAGAACGATCAGGTCCGCTAGCGAAACCTTCTTGCCGCCGGAAGCCGATCCGTTAAAATCGGACTGGATACCTTCCAGCACACCCAAAACCTTAGCAAGCTGGTCAGGCTTGTTGACTGCCCAATCCTTTTGCGGAGCAAGGCGAATACGAGCGCCATTGGCGCCGCCACGCATGTCGGACCCGCGGTAGGTTGAAGCAGAGGCCCAAGCGGTGGAGACCAGTTCGGAGACGGAAAGTCCGGATGCCAGGATTTTCGACTTCAGGGAGGCAATATCACCGGCATCAACCAGCGGATGGTCACACGCAGGGATCGGGTCCTGCCAGACCAAATCTTCACTCGGCACTTCTGGGCCAACGTAACGCGCTTTCGGTCCCATATCGCGGTGCGTTAGCTTAAACCAAGCGCGCGCGAATGCGTCTGCAAACTGGTCCGGATTTTCATAAAACCGACGCGAAATTTTTTCGTATTCCGGATCGAAGCGAAGCGCCAGATCTGTCGTCAGCATGGACGGTGCGCGGCGCTTTTCAGGATCAAACGGGTCAGGCACAGTGTTTGCGCCCATGCCACCCTTCGGCGTCCACTGCTGCGCACCGGCCGGGCTCTTTGTCAGCTCCCATTCATAACCAAACAGGTTCCAGAAGAAGTTGTTCGACCATTTGGTTGGCGTGGTTGTCCAGATGACTTCCAGGCCCGACGTGATGGCATCGCCAGCCTTGCCGCTTCCATATTTACTGGTCCAGCCGAAGCCCTGCTCGGCAATCCCTGCGGCTTCAGGTTCCGGTCCTACAAGAGCTGCATCACCCGCACCGTGCGTTTTGCCGAAGGTGTGACCGCCTGCAATCAACGCAACCGTTTCCTCGTCATTCATGGCCATGCGACCAAACGTTTCGCGAATGTCCTTCGCCGCGGCAAGCGGATCGGGGTTTCCATTCGGACCCTCCGGGTTCACGTAGATAAGGCCCATCTGCACCGCCGCAAGCGGATCTTCCAAATCGCGATCACCGGAATAGCGCTTGTCTTCAAGCCAGGTTCCTTCAGAGCCCCAATAGACATCTTCTTCCGGCTCCCAAACATCGGCGCGACCACCGGCAAAGCCAAATGTCTTGAAGCCCATGGATTCCAGCGCAACATTGCCAGCCAGGATCATCAGGTCAGCCCAGGAGATCTTGTTGCCGTATTTCTGCTTGATCGGCCAGAGAAGACGTCGCGCCTTGTCGAGGTTGCCGTTGTCCGGCCAGGAGTTGAGCGGCGCAAAACGCTGCTGTCCAGTGCCACCGCCCCCACGACCGTCACCCGTGCGATAGGTGCCTGCGGAGTGCCATGCCATGCGGATCATGAACGGACCATAATGGCCAAAATCAGCGGGCCACCACTCCTGACTGTCGGTCATGAGAGCGGTGAGGTCTCTTTTCAGCGCCTCATAATCAAGTTTCTTGAATTCTTCCGCGTAATTGAAGCCCGTTCCCATGGGATCGGAAAGTGAGGAATTCTGGTGCAGGATCTTCAAATTCAGCTGGTTTGGCCACCAATCGCTATTGGCGGTACCAACGCTTTTTGCACTGGTCATGCCGCCGTGCATAACAGGACATTTGCCGGTTTTTTCTACCTTTGCGTCCATCTTTTCCTCCAAGAATTTCTATTGAACGTTTCGCCCCCGATGAGGGCTTATGCGGCAGTTTTGCACTTCGCTTCAATAATTTCCAATTGCATTTGATTTTATTTTCGATAGGTTTTTCTTATCATGATTACCATTCGTCAAATGCGCTACTTCGAGGCGCTTGCGAGTAGTGGACACTTTGGAAAAGCGGCTGATCTGGTCAATGTCAGCCAGCCTGCTCTGTCCGCGCAAATTCGCGACATCGAGGCCGCACTCGGAGTCAAGCTGGTGGAACGTTCACGCGCAGGCGCTATCCTGACGTCAGAAGGCGAGGAACTGCTTCCTGAAATACGCCGGATCCTGGGCGCAGTAGAAGAGTTGATGGAACGGGCCAAGCGGACACGTGGGCTTCTTGAGGGACGGTTGAGGCTCGGCATCATACCCACAGTCGCACCCTATCTGGTGCCTGTGCTTATTCCCGCTCTGAAACTGGAATACCCCAATCTCGAACTGGAATTGAAAGAGCTGATGACAGACGGTTGTCTGGACGATCTGCGGACAGGGAAACTGGATTGCGCCATTGTTGCCTTGCCGCTCGAAGACGTGCGGTTCAGCAACCTGCCTCTCTTCAAGGACCGTTTTTTGATCGCCAGCGCTGATGACGAAGAAACGGTTCTGATATCACCCATGACGCAAGATCAAGTGGATGTGGAGCGCCTTTTGTTACTCGAGGAGGGGCATTGCCTGAGAGAACAGGCGTTGGCGGTATGCGGTGGTCCGGCGGGTCGTAAAGTGGCCAATTATGGAGCGACGTCCATGGCTACATTGTTACAGATGGTCAGCCATGGGATGGGCATTACGCTCATTCCCGAAATTGCCGCCCGCGATGAAGCAGGCCGCAACAGAATGCGCATCGTTCCCTTTACAGAGCCACAGCCGTTCCGCGAAATTGGACTGGTTTGGCGTAGCGCCAATCTTGGCCGTCGCCGCGACTTTGAGGCTTTTGGCACGATTTGCAAGAAAGCTGCAATTCAGCTTCTGACACCTCCGCAGGCTCTCTAAGGGCAATATAACAGCCTGCTAACGCTAGCGGTCACGATAGCTAATGTAACTGCTTGATCAGCCAACAATTCTCGCTTTCGCTTTTTAAGGGAATGGTAACGTAAAGTAGCTACCGTTTTCCTTTGAGTGTTTCAGAACGAGACTTCTTGTCATCTGCCATCTCATATTGAGCGAGATCCATGAGAAAATTGTTGAAAGCCCCAAGCCTCCTTGTATCGCATAGACTTGCGCTCTCCATCATTGTTCCGCTGATTGGTTTTTTGGGATTTGCGGGGTTACAGGTTGAGGCAAACCTCGCTGACCTCCGCAGTTATTCCAATATGCAAGTGCTCCTTGATGAGGTTTCTCAGATCAACGAGATCACATTCCAGCTGCAAAGTGAGCGGGGAGGCGCATTTCTTTATCGCGAAGAGAAACTCGAAGAAGCTGACCTGAAAGCGCTTTTTGATTCTACCGACGAGACACTCGCCAAACTTTCCAGCATTTCGGCAAGCATCCGCTCCTTCAAACTCGCCAAAGCCGACGAAGCGCTGAAAACGTTTGAAGAGGGCATAGAGGGCCTTAAGGATATTCGGGCGAAGACAATCACTCGTGAGCTTTCAGCACCCGGTGTCATCTCGGGTTATTCATCCATTGTAGATGCCGCGCTCGGCATCCAGCGCAATGTCGGGCGTGCTACACGCTCCGCTTCGATAGCCCTTCAAGTGGTTGCACTCAACCAGATATCCTCCGCAAAGGAACTGGCCAGCAATGAGCAGGCGCTGATTGATGGCGCGGTGGCATCTGGTGCAATTTCCAAATTCGACTTTGAAAAATTCCAGGAACTGGTCATTTCACAGGACATCCTGATTAACGCCTTCATGGAGCGCCAGAGTGATGAACGTCGGCCTGGCTACCAGGAAATTCTTGATTCCCGCGAGGTCGTTGATATCAAGAAGTTGCGGGCACGGACGGGCCGCGCTGGCCCAGGTGGAAAACTGGCCGTCAAAAAATATAAAGACTGGCACGAGAAGGCGGAAACGCGCATAGGCAAGCTCCGCGACATGGAAACCTCGGCAATTCAGGCCATCAAGGACGATGCATCGGCGCTCTGGTCAAGCGCAAGAAGCACACTGATTTGGTGGTCCGCTATTTCACTCGGCGTCGCATTTCTGACTATCGGGCAGGCTTATATCTTGGCCAGATCGATTACACAGCCGCTTAAGGGCCTGACGGAATCGCTGCTTTCCCTGGCAGGCGGGGATCTGGAGACGGAAGTTGCCGGTCTTACGCGAAGAGACGAGTTGGGCGTTGTTGCCGGAGCGGCCCAGAAGCTCAAGATCTCCGCCATTGAAAAGGTCAAGCTGGAAGCCATGGCGGAAGAGAACCGACATCTGTCTGAGGCCGAACGCAAGGCCCGTGACGACCAACGCGCTGCAGAGGCGGCCAAGTTGCAGAAGACTGTTGACGTACTCGGCAAGGGACTTGAGCGGCTTGCGAATGGTGACCTGCTGTACGATATTACAGAGCCGTTCACACCGGAGCTGGATCGCCTCCGTTCTGACTTCAACCTCGCACAGAAGCACCTTCGTTCCCTTCTCTTGACAGTCGAGAATAGTGCAAGCGTTATCCGCGACAACACCAATGAAATGCGTGGTTCGGCTGACGAACTTTCCCGCCGGACGGAGCAGCAGGCAGCCGCCCTTGAAGAAACTGCAGCGGCGCTTGATGAAGTGACCGTTACAGTCCAGCAGGCGGCAGATGGCGCTCGCGAGGCGAGTGCGATAGCAGAAACCGCTTCAGGGACGACCAAGCGTTCGACCGCAGTGGTTGGCGATGCGATTTCGGCCATGGGTCAAATTCAGCAGTCTTCTGAAAAAATCCGAAACATTATCACGGTGATGGATGAAATTGCGTTCCAGACAAACCTTTTGGCCTTGAACGCCGGTGTGGAAGCAGCGCGCGCCGGCGAGGCTGGCAAGGGGTTTGCCGTTGTGGCACAGGAAGTTCGCGAACTGGCCGGTCGGTCTGCGGCAGCTGCCAAGGAGATCAGCGCGTTGATCAACGCTTCCAACGCAGATGTGGAAGCGGGCGTGACGCTGGTTAAAAACACCGGAGAGACCCTGACCGAGATTGAAGGCTTCGTCCACGACATCAACACAAGGCTGACAGCAATCGCCAGCTCGACCAAGGAACAGTCTGCCGGCCTTTCCAACATCAATTCCTCAATCGGGCAAATGGACCAGATGACCCAACGCAATGCCGCAATGGTGGAGGAAACAACAGCAGCGACCCACACACTGGGCAACGAGGTGGAATCGCTGCGGGAGAGCTTGGCAAGCTTCAAGCTGCGTAGCGATGATGGCGAAATGGTCGACAGCCGCGAGGTGGCGTAATCTCTCAAAAAGTCCAAAATCATAAAGGTGCCCACAACAAAATTGCGGGCACCTTTTTTGTGACCTGGCCGTTGAGGCGCAATCTTACTGCATGAACCAGCCGTGGCTTACCACAACCGATTGACCGGTGAGCGCATTGGTTTCGAAACCGCCGAACATCAATGCAACTTCCGCAACATCCTCAATGGTCGTGAATTCAGTGTCGACCGTCTGCCCCAGCATAACCTTGGAAACGACTTCCTGTTCGGAGATATTCAACTCCTTGGCCTGCTCAGGAATCTGCTTTTCAACAAGCGGTGTTTTCACGAAGCCGGGGCAAATAACGTTGGAACGAACGCCAAACTGGCCGCCTTCCTTGGCAACAACGCGCGCCAGACCCAAAAGGCCATGCTTGGCCGTGACATAAGCAGACTTGAGTGGAGACGCTTCCTTGGAATGGACGGACCCCATGTAGATAATGGCCCCGCCCTTCTGCGCCTTCATGATCGGCATGCAGGCTTTCGTTGTCAGGAATGCGCCATCAAGATGAATTGCGAGCATCTTCTTCCAATCAGCAAAGGGAAAATCCTCCACCCGGTGGACAATCTGCACACCCGCATTGGAGACGAGAACGTCAACCCGGCCCCACTTATCCATGACGGCTTTGACGCCAGCATTGACGGCGTCCTCACTGGTCACATCCATTGTAATGCCGATTGCTTCGCCCGGCCCAATGGACGTCAGATCAGCGGCGGCTTTGTCAGCAGCTTCGGCCTTGATATCGGCGATGGCAACTTTCGCCCCCTCTTCGACATAACGCTTGGCGATCCCATAGCCAATCCCGCCGGCAGCTCCGGTGATGATGCAGACCTTGTCTTTCATTTTCATCGTCTCATCCTTTCTTTTTCTCGCGGCGGCGGTCGATGGTCACAAAGCCGTCGTCGGGTATTTTTCGTTCACGCCATGAGCGGCAGTTCAAAGTTGCGGTTGCATCGTCATAGCCCGCTCTCCAATGATCCACCATTGTGGCGCGCGAAAATTCAGCATCCATTGTGGAAGACTCGTAATCCCGACGCTCATAGATGAGATGAACGACGGTTGTCGCTCCGCCATCCTGCTGGTCTTTCAGGTACAAGACATCAGGGTCTTCGGCGAATTTGTCCGGCAATTTTTCGAGCAACCGTTTCAGGGCTCGTTTGGTGCGCTCTTCCCGCCCGGCGAGGTCGGTATTCAAACGTGTGCGGCTGGAAAAGCGAATTTCCTTTTCACGCAGGCTCACCTCCGCCAGGTCGCGTGGAAGCCTCCCCCTCGCGTTGAAGAGATCAGCCTGAAACACACAAATGTCCTCGGCGTGATTGCGTTGCGACATGATCCAGTTCAAAGGCGTGTTGGACACCAGTCCGCCATCCCAGTAATGCCTGCCCTCGATTTCAACGGGCGGAAAGCCGGGCGGCAATGCGCCTGACGCCGCTATGTGTTCAGCCCTCATACCGCCCGCATTGCCCAGTGTGACGCTGTCAAAATATTCGAAGTTGCCGGTTTCCACCTCAACTGCACCTACACTCAGTCGGTTTGGGCCCTTATTAATCAGATCGAAGTCAACAAGATTATTCAGCGTGTCGATCAGCGGTGCGGTGTCATAAAAGCTGATCCTGGCCATGGGATCGCGAGCGCTTGTGAGCGGGTCGATATAGCGCGGGTTGAAAAAACCGCCGACACCCAATGAGGCGGTATAGGCTGCCGAAAACGTGTTGAACCAGCGCCGCAGAAGCGGCTCTTCTGAAAATGGAAAATGTCCCGGACCAGTCGTGACCATTTCCCAGAAATTTCTCAGGTTTTCAACGCGACGTTCTGCGGGGCTACCGACCACAATTGCAGAATTGATTGCACCGATTGATATGCCGGCCACCCATTCCGGTTCCAGCCCTGCCTTATGCAAGGCTTCGTAGGCTCCGGCCTGATAGGCGCCCAATGCGCCGCCGCCCTGAAATACCAAAATCTTCTTGTCGGAGAGTTGCATAATGACCGCTCCGTCCTTCCATTTCTGAAATCACAGATAGGCGTAGCATCGTTGTGCACTGCACACAAATGACAAAGATGTAATTTTCGCGCGGTTTGAAAAGCCGCCCTGTCATAACTTAGCGCCGACCTGGCCTCCTACCACAGAAAGGAGGCTGGAGGCCTTCAGATTTAAATGGAAAGCCTCTAAAGGCTTGCCGAGAATGGACCGATTTCCACGGCGATCAGGTTCAATGCAAACGCCAGCCACATGAGAATGAGAAATAATGAACCCGCCATGAAGACCGGGCGGCGATAGCGGATGCGGTTTGTGCGTATATGGATCCAGGCGTGAATGTAGCGCGCAAGCACAAAGAGCCAAGCCAGAAAGGTCGTGTAAATATTGGCGCCGCCGGTAATATAGAGAGCAAGGCAAACCGGGTAAAAGAGTGTCGGCAGTTCGAACTGGTTTTCCAGATTGTTGCGGGCATAAAGGCTTCGCGCCGGTTCATCACGATTTTCGCGGAACTGACTGACTTTGGCCTCCCCTGCCCTTACCGCGTCGCCGCGACGAAATGTGAGGAGTGCGTAGACTATGGCGACGAGCACAACATGAGCGATCATCGGCCAGAAGATTGCTGTTGTCGTGCCCATCGTTATCATTGCCTGCCCCCTTATGCGCCGCCCGGATAATTCGGGCTTTCACGGGTGATTGTCACGTCGTGAGCGTGGCTTTCGCGCAGGCCTGCGCCAGAAATGCGCACAAACGTTGCCTTTTTCTGGAAGTCGGCCAGATCAACGCCGCCGACATAGCCCATTGCAGCTTTCAGACCGCCAGCAAGCTGATGGAGAACGCCGGAAACCGGCCCCTTGTAAGGCACCTGTCCTTCGATACCTTCGGGCACAAGTTTCAGTGTATCGCGCACCTCCGCCTGGAAGTAACGGTCGGCCGAACCACGCGCCATAGCGCCAACAGACCCCATGCCGCGATAGGCTTTGAAGGAACGCCCCTGATAGAGGTACACCTCGCCGGGGCTTTCGTCCGTTCCTGCCAGCAGCGAGCCGACCATGCAGGCTGAAGCCCCTGCAGCAATGGCCTTTGCCAGGTCACCTGAAAACTTAATGCCGCCATCAGCAATGACCGGCACATCCGCCTTATTGGCCTCTTCAACCGCGCCCATGATGGCAGAAAGCTGCGGCACGCCAACACCTGCGACGATGCGGGTCGTGCAAATTGAGCCCGGCCCAATGCCGACCTTGACGGCATCCGCACCCGCGTCAATGAGAGCCTTGGTGCCAGCCGCTGTTGCAACATTGCCTGCAATCACGCGAACAGAATTGGTCATTTTTTTCACGACACCAACGGAATCGAGCACCTTCTGCGAATGGCCGTGAGCCGTGTCGATCACCAGCACGTCAACACCCGCATCAATCAGCCGTTCGGCCCGTTCGCGAGCGTCATCGCCAACAGAAATGGCGGCGGCGGCGCGAAGGCGCCCCTGTGCGTCCTTGGAGGCATTCGGATTAAGCTGCGACTTCTCGATATCCTTCACTGTGATAAGGCCAACGCAGCGATGATCACCATCGACCACGAGAAGCTTCTCGATACGGTGAGAGTGGAGAAGGCGCTTGGCCTCCTGCTGATCAACGCTTTCATTTACAGTGATCAGACCTTCTTTGGTCATCAGTTCGTAGATTTTCTGCTCGGGATTGGAAGCGAAACGAACGTCACGGTTGGTCAGAATGCCAACCAGCTTGCCGTTTCCATTGTTCTCCACAACAGGAATACCGGATATGCCATGGGCCTTCATCAGCGAGAGAGCTTCAGCAAGCGTTGCCTGCGGGCCGATCGTGACTGGATTGACCACCATTCCGCTTTCAAATTTCTTGACCTGACGGACTTCTTCAGCCTGCTCAACGGGCGAGAGGTTACGGTGAATAACACCAAGCCCGCCCGCCTGCGCCATGGCGATTGCAAGTCTAGCCTCGGTCACCGTATCCATGGCCGAAGAAAGAATTGGCAGATTGAGATCAATGTCGAGAGCGATACGTGTAGCGATATTGGTCTGACCCGGCATCACTTCAGAATGGCCGGGCTGCAGAAGAACATCGTCAAAGGTGAGAGCTTCAGCGCCTGTTGCAGTTTCGATGATACGCGCCATGCCAAGTTCCTTTCGATGAAAAAACTAATAAGGAAATCCCCGGCGGAAGCGGATCTTGGCCCTCACCGGTGTCTTTCCAGTTCGTCTTGGAAGTTGGCGAGGGCTCGTAACACGTTCATGACGGTAAGGGAAGATGGCATGGAAATTTTGTGTGCAACCAGCCGCTTCCAGTCATACAAGTGGTTTGGGAGCGGCTCCCGTCCCCACAAAAGAAGTATTTGATGTCTGGGGAGAGGCGATGAGCCCATCTGTCGCTAAAATGCTCTTCAGCGTGCATTCACGTTCCACTATACTATGGTTATGGCACGGGACGATTTAGGCCCATGGAATGCTACCGGCAAGCGATTCGCTTGTCGCTACAGACTGCGCAACACTACAATGATCACAACATTGCCCGGCAAGCCACTGCGGAACGCTCATGTCAAGCATTACACTCGACCAGCAAGGCAGAATGGCCTGATCGACATTTTTTTTGGGCTGCATAACGGAGAAGCGGGAATGGAGCTTGGATGAGGAATATACCGAATATTGGTCCGAAATCGCAGGCGCTACTCGATGAAATCGAGGTCTTTGATCTGGAGGATTTGCAAGCTCTTGGGTCGGTTGAGGTCTATGCGCGCCTGAAATTCAGGTTTGGTCGTCAGGTCAACCGCAATTTCCTGCACGCTCTGGATGCCGCGCTTCTGGGTTGCTCCTGGAAGAACCTGCCGCCGGAACGCAAAACATCGCTGGATGCATTGGTTGAAGAACGCTTGGCGCAAATCCCCGGCTAAAACCCCTGGTGAACCTTTTTGGACTATCCGAAACGACCTGCGACCTTTATGGCCTCAGGAATACAGGATCAATTTTCAGGGTCACGCCCCTTGAAGCCCTTGGCCAGCAGAAACATCTCCACAGATTCAGAGCGCGAGGCTCCGGGCTTGACATGAACAACCTGGCGGAAGTTCTGTTTCAACATCGTCAACAGATCATTCTCTGCTCCGCCCTGAAACGTCTTGGCAAGGAAATGTCCGCCTTCCGCCAACACATCAACCGCAAAATAGGCGGCCACTTCGCAAAGATGCATGGTACGCAAATGATCGGTTTTCTTGTGCCCGGTTGTTGGCGCAGCCATGTCGGAGATCACAAGATCAGGAGCGCCATCCAAAGCCTCCATCAGGAGGTCAGGCGCCTTGTCATCAAGAAAATCCATCTGAACGAAATGGACGCCGGGGATCGGGTCCATTTCCAGAAAATCTATGGCTGCAACACGAATATTGTCTTCCGTTGAACCTGTTACCTTGGCGGCGATCTGCGACCAACTTCCTGGCGCTGACCCCAGATCCACAATGCGGCGTGCGCCTTTTAAAATTTCGTATTTCTCATCAATTTCCAGGAGCTTGTAGGCAGCGCGTGCGCGCCAGCCCTCAAGCTTGGCGCGCTGCACATAGGGATCGTTGATATGACGCTCGAGCCAGCGTCGAGACGAAGCCTTCAATTTTGTTTTCTTGACACGCTGACCGAGTTTCCGACCTGTTCGGCTGGCGTTTCGTGCAGGGGGTTTGCTCATTGCTGACCTCCATTAAAACGCCGATTATGGCGTCGGTGATGTATGCGACGCCAAACGCCATCATCCGCCATCATGTCGATCAGCAGCCCTTCACGCAGGCCACGGTCGGCCACGCGCATGCGCTCCGAAGGCCAGCGGCGGCGGATAGCCTCCAGAATGGCGCACCCGGCCAGCACGAGATCAGCCCGATCCGGACCGATGCAGGGATTAGAAGCGCGCGCAGCAAAATCCCAGGACAGGAGTTTAGACTGCATGGCGGTTACCTCATCATCAGATAGCCAAAGGCCGTCCACCTTGCGCCGGTCATATCGATCAAGCCCCAGATGCACTCCTGCAAGCGTCGTTACGGTTCCCGATGTGCCAATCAAATGGAACCCGGTGTCAGGAGCCGCCAATTCGTGCGCGGCGGGGCTCTCAAAATTCTTGAGCATTTCATCCACTTCGCCGACCATGGCCGCGAAGACATCCGGCGTCACATCCCGGCCGCCAAAACGTTCCGAAAGGGTGACCACGCCAACGGGGAGCGACGTCCAATGAGTGATATGATTGGCCAGCCGTCGCGAACGCCTATCCTCCGCGCGGATCACTGCAATTTCAGACGAGCCCCCGCCAATATCAAAAAGCACGACAGACCGGGTCTCGCGGCCAACAAGTGAAGAACATCCCGACACCGCCAGACGCGCCTCGGTCTCGCGGTTGATGATTTCGAGTTCCAGCCCAGCCTCGATTGCCACCCGCTGCAAAAATTCCTCACCGTTTTCAGCCGCACGGCAAGCTTCGGTAGCAATCAACCGATGCCGCCGGATGTCACGGTGGCGAAGTTTTGCCGAGCATACTTTCAAAGCCTCCACTGCACGATCCATGGCATCCTGGGAAAGGCGACCGCTGGCCCCCAACCCCTCCCCCAGCCGCACAATGCGAGAGAAAGCGTCAACAACACGGAACTGGCCCGGGCGGGTCGGCTGGGCAATCAGCAGCCGGCAATTGTTGGTTCCAAGATCCAGCGCTGCGTAAAGCTCAGGCGTCGGATTGCTCGGCCGCGCTTGTTGTGTCGATTGTCTTGGCTGATCAGCTTCCGTACGGCCATCATTGGCCGCGTTCGGAGAACGTTTGGCGCTGCCTTCGCTTTTGCTGAGCGGACGCCCCTGCAAACCGCGACGGCCACGGCCATGACGTTTCTTGCTTTGATGTTGGTTATGTTCGCCGGCCTGCGCCTCAGAGGTGGTCTCGGCCGAAGCACCAACAGCCCCCTGCCCACGCCGCTTCCTGCGGCGCTTGCGCTTACGCGGCCGGTCACTTTCCTCTTCAATATTCTCAGGGCGTCCTGAAGGTTCTGCCAGTGGTTGCGCCGGCGCAGAAACCTGCTCCGTCTTACGCCTCTTTCCACCGCGCCTTCGCCTACCGCGACGGGGACTACCAATGTCACCTTCACGGCCTGCATCCGACGCCCCATCGATTGCCGACACAAAGCCGGTCGCGGGGTCTTCCACTGTTCTTTCCATCGCGCCGCGCCACCATTAAGGCTGCAAGCAGGCGTCTTCTTGTCCAAAGTTGGGTTGATAGTAACAGCGCGGCCCCATTTCGACAATCTGTTTTTAATCCATGGCCTTGAAGACCATCAAGCCACACATCATCTTTTTTGAAATTACTATTTACTTCGCATGGCTCTTTTGTTTATAAGCCCGACACGCAAGCGGCCTTGAGCACGCGGTCGCGGCTACGGTGGGGAATAGGTTAACGGTAGACCCACGGACTCTGACTCCGTTAGTCCTGGTTCGAATCCAGGTTCCCCAGCCAGCCAAAGTTAAGTTATTGATATAACTCTACTTTCCTCAAAAATATCGCGCGAATTCAAAGGCATGTGCGCCCTCTGGAGAAGCAGAGACCGCACAACCTCAGGTAATATCGCCGGCACATGGCCTATAGTCTCGGTTTGCATTTTCGACGCTAGCAGTTTGCAAATCACCAGATCGGAAGTGCGTCTACAACCCCTCTGATGGGACAAGATTCTCCAAAACAGAGACCGGTTCGCTTTGTAAGTGTTGGTTTGCACCCA
>JBNLGT010000044.1:0-23957 GCA_050306195.1 Ensifer sp. | reverse complement strand
GAAAAGCGGCTTCGCAATCTCGCCGCTATCGGGCGCAAGCATTATGATGCGAACAAGGGACTTCTGGACCGCGTTGAAAAGACCTACGGCGTACCGGGTCGAATTATCATCGCCATATGGGGTCGGGAGAGCGGATATGGGGCTGCGGCCATTCCATATCCGGCTATGCATGTGCTGGCGACCAAGGCGTTCATGTCCACGCGCAAGGATATGTTTCGTGGTGAGCTGATTGCCGGACTGCACATTTTGCAGGGTGGCGATACGACGCCTGCGAACATGAAAGGCTCATGGGCGGGCGCGCTTGGTCAGCCGCAATTTCTGCCCACAAGTTTCCTTCAATATGCTGTCGATTTCGACGGGGACAACAAGCGCGATATCTGGAATTCGAAGGCCGATATATTTGCATCAATAGCCAACTATCTTGCTAAAAAGGGTTGGCAGCGTGGACGTGATTGGGGCTATGAGGCAAGTATTCCAGGCGATGTATCGTGTGCTTTGGAAGGGCCGGATCAGGCTGTTCCCATCAGTGGATGGGCAGGGAAGGGGATTACGCGTATTTCCGGAAAAGCGTTTCCCAATAGCGAGCTTTCTGCGCCAGGAATGATGCTGGTTCCAGCTGGTCGCTCTGGGCCGGAGTTTATTGTCACGCCGAATTTCTATGTCATCAAGGAATACAATAATTCCGATCTCTATGCGCTGTTCATTGGCAATCTGGCTGATCGCATTGCCTATGGTTCAGGCGCGTTTCAGGGTGCGTGGGGCAATGTCGGCCACATGTTGCGATCTAATGTCTTGAAGATGCAGCAGGTGCTGGTGCGTGAAGGTCACGATGTTGGCAAGGTCGACGGCCTTCCCGGATATAAAACCCGCCGCTCCATCGGTCGATGGCAGGAGGCGCACGGAATGAAGCCGACCTGTTTTCCGACAGAAATGCTTCTCAAGCAGATCAACTGAAGTGGGGCTGAGGTCGCCCCGCTTCACTCGGTTCCGGCAATATCAAATCACCGCATGAACGAGGATCATGATGATCGTGATTGTGACGTTGAAGCCTGCCTCAATCAGTACGCCGGTTGTTCCATGCCGGGCAAATTTTCCTGATGCTGCAACCAGAAGCACAATCGTCAAAGCCACCAGAATGATGGTCAGCAGGTGATTTGATGCGGCTGTAATTCCGACCAGCCAGGCAAAGCCAAAAGTACCGAGCGCTTGCATGAGAAGCGCTCCCATCGGCGGCTTGGCATCACTCTCAAGAGTAATGCCGAGGCTCGCGGCCCATGCCTTGCCAAACAGGCGCGGCGAGAACCAGAGGTAGGCGAGGCCGAAAGACAGGGCAAAGCCGATGAGCACTGCCAGCCAGTTCACATTTTCAGTCAGTTCCAGCATCGTCGTTTTCTCACAGATCCACGCCGCTGAGGACTTCGAGAATTCGAGCCCAGCCGGCGTTGTGGTTGTCACGCGACTCTTCGTTGGGGAACTTGACGTGCGTCAGGGTTAGCTCCGTCTCGTTGTCGTTGACCGGTTTGAAGTCGAGCGTCACGGTGCTGCCGTCTACCGAAAATGGCGATTCCCAGGTGAAAACGATTTTCGTGAAGGGGGTTACTGTCAGATAGGTCCCCGCATGGGGAATTTCTTGCTCGCCGGCTATCATGATGATGGAGAATCGCCCACCTTCCTTGCCATCGCTTTCGACGCGTGGCGGCGACATGCCTTCGCCGGGGATCATAAATTTCGTCAGAGTTTCAGCCTTCAGCCAGGCATTGAAGACCTTTTCGGCGGGCGCTTTGATCACCCGTGATGTCGTCAGGGAAAGTTCACTCATTGTCCTCATCCTTTTCCACTAAAATTTGCTCAAGGGCGTCGATTCTCAGATCCCAGATGGATTTCAGACGTGTGAACCAGATTTCAATTTCCTTGACCGGTTCAAGATTGGCCTCGATCAGATGCTCGCGGCCGTGGGTTCTGCGCGTCACCAGCCCTGCCGCCTCCAGCACTTTAATGTGCTTTGAAATGCCATTGAGTGACATTTCGTAGTGGCGGGCTAGATCGGTTACGCGGGTTGACCCTTGTTGTACCAGCGTCGTGAGAAGTTTGCGTCGCGTCGCGTCGCTTGCTGCCTTTAACACCAGTGATAATGCGTCGTCGTCCATTTATTCACCCTAATGGTTGAATATTACTCTTTCGGCCTATTGTCAACCATTCGGTTGAATTATTTTCCTATGGGACGGGCCGAGGTGGTTTCTGGGTGATCAGTCTGTGATGTTCTGCTCAATGCGGCTCTACGTGATGTTGGTGGAATATATCGTCAGCGGGCTGAATGGTTTGCCGTTCGATCATGCGTTTTACCTGGGGTCGGCCTTCGCCACGATGCAGCGCCCAAAGCTTGTCCAGGTTTTCAGCATCCGCTTTTGTGCGGCGCTGAATGTGGCGCACATAATCCACCCAGGTTGGCGTGTGATAGACCTCGGTCCAGATTTCCGGCTTTTCGAGGTCGCGCATCAGGGTCCAGTTTCGGGCGCCGTCACGAATGCGGATACGCCGTCTTTCTGTCATAAGGAGTAGAAATTCTTCCAGGTCCTTGTCGGCAATATCGTAGTTGACCTGAACAACTACCGGTCCGCTACGCGGTACGATGTTAAGTTCAAGCGGCGGAATTTGAAACCTGTTGAGAGGCCCAAGATCAAGAGATGCAAATGCGGGCATGGGCAGGAAAAGGCCAATGACAACGCCTGCGGCCATTGTGGCGGCAGCGATGAAGAAAGCTGTCGGTATGCCTAAGTCTTCGGCGATTGTTCCCCAAAGCCAGCTTCCTGTCGCCATACCTCCGAAAGCGGATGTCTGATAAAACGATAGCGCTCTCCCCACGACCCAACGCGGCGTCGAGAGTTGCACAATCGTATTGAATAATGACAGGGCGATTACCCAGAAGGCGCCTGCGAGCATCAGGGCGAGCCCGTCAATGACCCCACTGGTGCTTGCGCCAATGACGCCTTCACTCAGGGCAAATCCTGCAAAGGCGCATCGCACGATGTCCTCGCTGGACAGCATTTCTCTCAGTCGCGCGTTAATAAATGCCCCGCCAATGGCGCCCACGCCAAATGCGCCGAGCATGAAGCCAAAGGCTAGGGGGCCGCCATTTATGACGTCGCGTGCGACGACTGGCAGCAGGGCCAGAATGGCAATCGCGGACAAGCCAAACAAAAAAGAGCGAAAGAAAACTTTCAACAGATTGGGTGACATGGCCGCATAGCGAAAGCCAGCAGTGATGGCCCCCATCATGTCCTCCCGCGGGAGCAGGTTTTCCACGGGTTCCCTCTTCCAGCGGAAAATGGCTGTCACCACGGCAGCGTAGCTCAGCGCATTGGTAGCAAAGGCCGCAGCACCCCCACCCATCGCGACAATGAACCCGCCTAGTGCTGGGCCGACGCTGCGGGTTATATTAAACCCCACGGAATTGAGCGAAACGGCCCCGGGCAAATCTTCACGCGGAACCAGATCGCCGACGGACGCCTGCCAGGAGGGATTGTTGAGCGCCGTTCCGCAACCGATCAGGAATGTGAAGGTCAGTAGTATCCACGGTGTGATCCAGCCGAGAAAGGCAAATGTGGCAAGAAGGGCAGAAACAGCAAACATGAAGAGTTGCGCTGTCAACATGACACTCCGCCGGTCAAAATTGTCAGCAATCGCACCGGAAACCAGTGAGAACAGCATAATGGGTGCTGTCGTGGAAGCCTGCACCAGGGCCACCATGTTTTCGGAGCTTGAAATGGAGGTCATCATCCATGCCGCGCCAACCCCCTGGACTAGCCCGCCAAGATTTGAGGCGAGACTTGCAATCCAGATGTTGCGGTAGGTTTCATGAGCCAGAGGTGCAAGAAACGGTTTTCTGTCTGGCATAGGTGGAGCGGCTCCCGGGCGAGATTCGCCGACAATTATAAGGGAAGCTGGTGGTATCAAGATAGATGAATTGATCCCCTTGCTTGTTGCGATCATCGCTCGCAAGCGCCGATGTTTGAAACCCTTGCAATTTCGAAGACTCGCCGCTATAAGACTGACAAATTCTTGATCGGTAGATGAAGAGTGGGCCCCACCGGACCCGCTCTTTTTTGTTACCTTGATCAAGGAAAGCAAACATTCGTGCACCCCGGAGGGTATGCATTGTCAGACATTCAAGCGATCGAACCCCGGCTGATCATTGAAACGGGCCTCGATCTCCGTATTGCTGAAATCATTGAGCCGACATTGAACGACCTGGGCTATCTGCTCGTGCGCGTTCGCATTTCCGGTCAGAATGGCATGACGCTTCAGATCATGGCTGAGCGCTTTGATGGGACGATGACCGTTGAAGATTGCGAAGAGATATCCATGGCGGTTTCGCCCGTGCTGGATGTTGAGGACCCGATCGACAAGGCGTATCATCTTGAAGTCTCTTCACCTGGTATTGATCGGCCCATGGTGCGCAAGTCCGATTTTGAAAAGTGGCAGGGCCACCTTGTTAAATGCGAGACATCGGTTCTGGTGAGTGACCGCAAGCGTTTTCGCGGCAAGATTTTGAAGACCGATCAGGATGGCTTCACGCTTGAGCGCGATCAACCGGGCGACGGCGAGGAGCGGGAAGTCGAGATTCCTTATTCGGCGCTTGCCGATGCGCGTCTTATTTTGACGGATGATCTGATCCGCGATGCATTGCGTGCGGACAAAGCTGCCAAGGTAGCCCAGAAAAAAGCCGCCAACGAAAACGATTCCAGTGAGGAGTGAGGCTAAAAGCCTCAAAGAATGGAGATTTAGAAATGGCAGTCAGTGCTAACAGGCTCGAGCTTCTGCAGATCGCCGATGCGGTCGCACGCGAAAAGGTAATCGACCGCGAAATCGTATTGGGTGCGATGGCTGACGCCATCCAGAAAGCGGCCCGTTCGCGCTACGGTTCGGAATCGAACATTCAGGCCGATATCAATCCGAAGACCGGCGAAATCAAGCTCCAGCGCCTTCTTGAAGTGGTTGATCAGGTCGAAGACTATTCGACCCAAATCGCATTGCCGCTGGCGCAGGACCGCAAGCCCGACGCACAGATTGGCGATTTCATTGCCGACCCGCTGCCGCCGATGGATTTTGGCCGTATCGCCGCCCAGTCCGCCAAGCAGGTGATTGTCCAGAAGGTGCGCGAAGCTGAACGTGACCGCCAGTTTGAAGAATACAAGGACCGGATTGGCGAGATCGTCAACGGTACGGTCAAGCGTGTCGAATATGGCAATGTGATTGTAGATCTTGGCCGCGGTGAAGGCATTATCCGCCGCGACGAGATGATCCCGCGCGAAAATGTGCGTTACGGCGATCGTATCCGCGCCTATGTTCATGACGTACGGCGTGAGCAGCGTGGTCCGCAGATCTTCCTTTCGCGTACCCATCCGCAGTTCATGGTTAAACTCTTCACCATGGAAGTGCCGGAAATCTATGATGGTATTATCCAGATCAAGTCTGTTGCTCGTGATCCGGGTTCACGCGCGAAAATTGCCGTGATTTCCAATGATTCCTCTATCGATCCGGTCGGGGCATGCGTTGGTATGCGCGGTTCCCGTGTTCAGGCCGTCGTCGGTGAGCTTCAGGGTGAAAAGATTGACATTATCCCGTGGTCTCCGGATCCGGCGTCTTTCATCGTCAACGCGCTGCAGCCTGCTGAGGTTGCCAAAGTCGTTCTCGATGAGGATGCAGAGCGCATCGAAGTGGTTGTTCCGGATGAGCATCTGTCGCTTGCCATCGGTCGCCGCGGTCAGAACGTACGTCTGGCGTCACAGCTGACCGGCTGGGATATCGACATTCTGACCGAGCAGGAAGAATCAGAGCGTCGTCAGAAGGAATTCACTGAACGCTCCAACCTCTTCATGGATGCTCTCGACGTTGACGAAATGGTGGGGCAGGTTCTGGCGTCGGAAGGTTTCGCGCAGATTGAAGAACTGGCCTACGTTGATGTGGAAGAAATCTCCTCTATCGATGGTTTCGACGAAGAAACGGCCGAAGAAATCCAGACGCGCGCCCGTGAATTCCTTGAGCGCCAGGAAGCCGAACTTGACGCCAAGCGCAAGGAGCTGGGCGTTGAAGACGAGCTGCTTACGATCAACGGCATGAACCGCAAGATGCTCGTTGCTCTCGGCGAGGAAGGCATCAAGACGATGGAAGATTTCGCTGGGTGCGCGGCTGACGATCTCGTCGGCTGGAATGAGCGGAAGGACGGCGAGACCAAACGTTTCCCTGGGATATTCTCCGATGGGGAAATCTCCCGTGCCGAAGCCGAAGCCATGGTTGTTCAGGCGCGTCTGGCCGTTGGCTGGATCACTGAGGAAGACCTCGCTGCCGATCAGGCCGAAGAAGACGTGGTTGAAGGCGAAGAGGTTGCTGTCGAAGGGGCGGAAGAGGCCTGATTGGTCTCTGACGTTGCCGGGGGCAGTTCATGAAAGATGACATGAACGACCGGACTTGTATTGTGACACGCCAAAGCGGGTCGGCCGATGAGCTGATCCGCTTTGTCGCGGGACCGGATGGTTCCGTTGTGCCTGACCTGAAGCGTAAGCTCCCCGGACGGGGATGTTGGGTCAGCGCAGAGCGCCAAGCGCTGGAAACCGCGATCAAGAAAAAGCTTTTCGCGCGGGCGCTTAAAACGGGTGTTCAGCCTGCTGCTGATCTGGCGGATCGGGTTGACGCGTTGTTGGTGGCGGATCTTGCGGGAATGATGAACCTGGCGCGCAAGGCAGGGCAGTTTGTTTCAGGCGCGATGAAGGTTGATAATGCGGTACGTTCCGGTGAAGCGCTTGCCGTTTTTCATGCTTTTGACGCCGCTTCCGATGGCATCCGAAAGGTTAATCAGGCGCGCAAGGCATTTCATCTGACGATGGAAACGGAAGCCGAAATTCCCTCATTTCAGCCGTTTGGGGCGGAAGAAATGGAAAATCTGTTGGGTGAGAATGCATTTAAACATGCATGCGCGCTTGCAGGACAGGCCGGAGAGGGTGTAGTGAAACGCGCAAATATTCTTAAACGGTATCGCCATGGCAGCGACGCCTAGCAAGGAGAAGGGCAAAATGGCCCTGTTGAGACTGTGATTGCCTGCCCGGTGGCAACCGGACGAGGTGCGGCGAGTTTTAAAGACTGAATGACTGGGTCAGGATATTCCGGCCCGGTCCATATGGAACGGAACGGAATGACCGACAACAAAGACGACAAGACACTGAGCGTATCGGGCAAGAAAACGCTGACCCTCAAACCATCGGGCGTCAGCCAGGGAACCGTGCGTCAGGATATGGGCCGCGGACGTACAAAAGCGGTCGTCGTGGAAACCAAAAAGCGACGTTTTGGCAAAACCGAAGACGATAAGGCTGCAAGCCCTGCTGCACAGGCGCCGGCTCCAAAGGTTGCCGTCCAACCAGAGCGCAAAAAGGTAGAGCCCGTCAGGGAAGCCGCAAGGCCAGCAGCGCCTGCGGGCGATTTGTCAGCCGGTGAAATGGAGGCCCGCCGCCGCGCGCTGGCCGAGGCGCAGGTTCGCGAAGTCGAGGAAGCCAAGCGTCGTGAAGCTGAAGAAGCGCGCCGTCAGGCCGAGGAAGCAGATCGCAAGCAACGTGAGGCCGAAAAGGCTGCTCGAGAAGCAGAAGCGGCCAAGTCCGCTGCTGAGGCTGCTCCGGCTCAAGAAGAAGCTCCGGTCGCCCCGGCGGAACCCGCGCCGATTGTCGCTGACGCTGCTGTTGCTCCGCCCCGAGATGATGCCGCTCGTCCTGCACGCAGTGCTGCGGCTGCGCCCCGTAGCCGGCGTGAAGAGGAAGAAGAAGATGAGCGCCGCCGTAACGGACCGCAGCGCGGCAAGCCTGCTGGCGCGGTGCCGGCCAAGGCGCCCGCGCGCCCACGCGGCGATGATGGCCGCCGCCGTGGCAAACTTTCGCTGACAACAGCGCTTGATGAGGATGGTAGCCAACGCGGCCGTTCGCTTTCAGCTATGCGGCGTCGGCAGGAGAAATTCCGCCGCAGCCAGATGCAGGAAGTTCGCGAGAAAATTAGCCGCGAGGTTGTGCTGCCTGAAACGATTACCATTCAGGAACTCTCGCAGCGTATGTCCGAACGTGCGGTAGACGTCATTAAATACCTCATGAAAGAGGGGCAGATGATGAAGCCGGGTGACGTCATTGACGCCGATTTGGCTGAACTGATTGCTTCTGAATTTGGCCACACCGTGAAGCGCGTTGCTGATTCCGATGTGGAAGAAGGTATCTTCGATATCTCCGATGATGACGTCGATCTTGTTTCGCGGCCGCCGGTTGTTACCATCATGGGTCACGTCGACCACGGTAAGACTTCGTTGCTGGACGCCATCCGTAATGCAAATGTTGTTGCCGGCGAAGCAGGCGGCATCACCCAGCATATTGGTGCGTATCAGGTTGAGCAGAATGGCCAGAAGATCACCTTTATCGATACACCCGGCCACGCCGCCTTTACCGCCATGCGTGCCCGCGGCGCGCAGGCAACCGATATCGCTATTCTGGTGGTTGCTGCTGATGACAGCGTGATGCCGCAGACGATTGAATCGATCAACCACGCCAAGGCCGCTGGAGTTCCGATCATCGTGGCGATCAACAAGATCGATAAGCCTGCGGCGGACGTCCAGAAGGTTCGCACCGAACTTCTGCAGCATGAAGTTTTCGTCGAATCGATGGGCGGTGAAACACTGGATGTTGAGGTGTCGGCCAAAAACGGCACCAACCTCGACAAGCTTCTTGAGGCCATCCTGCTTCAGGCTGAAATTCTTGATCTGAAGGCTAATCCTAACCGAACGGCGGAAGGCTCTGTGATCGAAGCTCAGCTGGACCGTGGCCGCGGC
Source organism: Ensifer sp. (assembly GCA_050306195.1). Classification (GTDB taxonomy): domain Bacteria; phylum Pseudomonadota; class Alphaproteobacteria; order Rhizobiales; family Rhizobiaceae; genus Ensifer_A. The sequence goes on along the minus strand of JBNLGT010000044.1, from coordinate 15,103 downwards.
GCGGTTGCAACCGTTCTCGTGCAGAAGGGTACGCTCAAACCTGGTCAGATTATTGTCGCTGGCGATCAATGGGGCCGTGTGCGTGCATTGGTGGACGATCACGGTGAACACGTGAAGGAAGCTGGCCCCGCAATGCCGGTTGAAATTCTGGGTCTCCAGGGAACACCGGCGGCAGGTGACAAATTTGCCGTTGTGGAAAATGAAGCCCGCGCCCGTGAAATCGCTGATTACCGTCAGCGTAAGGCTCGCGAAAAGGCTGTTGCGCGCGCCGCTGGTTCGCGTGGCTCGCTGGAACAGATGATGACCCAGCTCCAGACCTCCGGGGCAAAGGAATTCCCGTTGCTTGTTAAGGGTGATGTGCAGGGTTCGATTGAAGCCATTGCCGGTGCGCTTGATAAACTGGGAACGGATGAAGTGCGTGCCCGTATCGTACATTCGGCGGCCGGTGCTATCACCGAGTCCGACATTTCGCTTGCTGAGGCATCCGGTGCCGCCATCATGGCGTTCAACGTTCGCGCTAATCCGCAGGCGCGTGACGCGGCTGAGCGGTCCGGTGTTGAAATCCGCTACTACAACATCATCTACGATCTGGTCGATGATGTGAAAGCGGCCATGTCCGGTCTTCTTTCGCCCGAGCGCCGCGAAACCTTCCTCGGTTATGCTGAAATTCGGGAAGTGTTCAACATCACCAAGGTCGGCAAGGTTGCTGGCTGCCAGGTTACCGAAGGCAAGGTGGAGCGTGGTTCCGGTGTGCGCCTTCTGCGCGACAACGTGGTTATACACGAAGGCAAGCTCAAAACGCTCAAGCGCTTCAAGGACGAGGTCTCGGAAGTCAATACCGGGCAGGAATGCGGTATGGCCTTTGAAAACTACGAAGACATCCGCAAGGGCGATGTTATCGAGTGCTTCCGCGTGGAACATATTACACGCACGCTGTAAATCAGCGTATTAAACCGATTCTTGTGGCCGCCGGGGTTCCCTGGCGGCCATTCTCTTTGTAGCTTTGCTACAGATATCTGGAGCATTTCAGGTGATCTGGTGTTCATCGGAAATGCTCTAGTGGAATGGGCGCTGGTATCGCGCTATCGATTGGCTCACGGGTAATGGCTGAGATTGAAAAAGAACCATGGCTTGTTTCGGTCTCCTATCAGCGTGACGGGCTGGAGGAGTTGCAGGTTCATACGAATGCGCGAAGGCGCTTTTCCGGGCCCCTTGATGAGACTTTTCTCTATCAATCAGCCCTGTTTGCCATTGTGACAATTGTGCTCATGGTCGTCGCCATTGAGGTTAGCCGCCATTATATGCCGTTTTTTCCTGATGCGCCCGGATTTTTGGCCTATCATGGGCAGTATTGGGCGGCATTCCTGCCTATGGTTTTGTTGTTTGTGGTGGCCGTCTTTGGCTATGCGCGAATGCTGCGGCGTAAACGTGATGCGATCTTCCTTTCCAGGCTTCGCGCCAAGGGCTGGGCGGATGTCGAGATATCGTCGAAGGGATTTGTTTTTGTGGTTGATGCACGTAACCAGCGTTTTGACTGGCGTGCGGTACGCAACGTGTCTCACGTCAAAGACAAGATATTGCTCGATTTGGATCAGTCTGTTGTCTATATCCCCGAACGCGCTTTTTCAGATCGTGCAACCTTCCTTGCCCAATACAAGGTGATCCGGCAGGCTTGGCACGACAGGCTCATGGAAGAGGTCGCGGAAAAGGGATGAGTGCGGGTGAGGCTTGACCGCCGCGATAAAAAAAGGCATTCAGCGCCAGCTTTTTAAGAATTGCGGGTTCAACCCCCGAAAAGCCGGTGAGCCGGCACGAAGAAACGATCTGAATACATGAAGAGACCAACAACATCTGCTCCCTCGCAGCGTATGCTGCGCGTTGGAGAGCAAGTCCGGGCCGCAATCACGCAGGTGCTTCAGCGCGGCGACGTGCGTGACCCGTTGCTTGAGACGACGGTGATTTCCATTTCTGAAGTTCGCATGTCTCCTGACCTAAAAATTGCGACCGCCTTTGTGACGCCGCTTGGCGCGCTTGACCATGACGCCATCGTCAAGGCGCTCAACAAAAACGCGAAATTTATCCGCGGACGCCTCGGCCCTGCGCTTCGACAAATGAAGTATATGCCGGAGATTCGTTTTCGGGATGATACGAGCTTCGACAACTATCAGAAGATCGACGAACTTCTGCGTTCGCCGGAAGTGGTGCGCGACCTCGATCCCGAAGACAACGACGAATAAAAAAGAAAAAGACAATGGCTAGACAGCGCAAGCCCAAGGGCCGGCCGGTTTCCGGTTGGCTTATCCTGGATAAACCCTATGATTTTGGATCAACGGAGGCAGTGTCCAAGGTTAAATGGTTATTCAAGGCCCAGAAGGCCGGACATGCAGGGACACTTGATCCGCTTGCCTCAGGCATGCTGCCCATTGCTCTAGGCGATGCTACCAAGACCGTGCCCTATGTCATGGATGGACGCAAGATCTACGAGTTTACAGTGAGCTGGGGGGAAGAGCGCTCCACAGACGATCTGGAGGGGGATGTTACCCAATCCAGCGCCCAACGCCCTTCCGAGGAGCAAATCAGGGCTCTTCTGCCGAAATATACTGGCGTGATAGAGCAGGTGCCGCCACAATTTTCGGCAATCAAGATTGCAGGCGAGCGCGCTTACGATATCGCCCGGGACGGAGAGACAGTTGAAATCCCCGCGCGTGAGGTTGAGATCCACCGATTGACGCTTCTGAATGCTGAAACCGATGAGGCGCATTTTGAGGTTGAGTGCGGCAAGGGTACCTATGTGCGTTCGCTTGCGCGCGACATGGGGCGTGATCTGGGGTGCTACGGACATGTCTCGCAGCTGCGCCGCACGTTGGTTGCGCCTTTTGGCGAAGGTCGGCTTGTGCCTCTTGAAAAACTGACGGCGCTGGAAGAGCTGAGCGACGCTGACGAGCGTTTTGCGGCGCTTGATGCATTCCTGATACCACCGGTCGAAGCGCTCGCCAATTTGCCGCAGTTGCGCGTTGGTGAAGATCAGGCGCGTCGCCTTAGGTCCGGCAATCCGGTTATCCTGAGAGGCCGTGATGCGCCATTGCCGGCACCTGAAGCCTATGCAACCTCAATGACGGGCGATCTTATCGCTATTGGCGCAATCGAAGAGGGCGAATTCAGGCCAAAAAGGGTTTTTGGGTAACCGGGGCCGCTGCAATCCACGGGACATTTTGCGGCTCAAATGCCGGTTCGCAATTCAGGCGCAACCCCCGGTCTGGTGCTGTCTGCATCTTTCATGATATTTAGGGATATCTGACGTTTTGACATGCCCGCTTTGTGTCCTTTTTGCGGGGTGGAAGAGCCCCGCCTTTTACCAACTCTTAAGAAACAGGCGGCGTATGTTTCATGTTGGAGCACAGGCGCGGCCCGTTGCCCAAGATTGTCTCATATCGGCAATATTTAACATATTGAATTTATAATACGTAAACGACTTTGAACTCATTTTCGCGGAGAGGAATGATGGGGCAGCCAAGGCTGCTTCGATCTTCTGTGATGAGGCGGCCAGCAATTACTTATGTGGAACGCGAGGCTGCAATATTGCAAGCGGAACGGAGAATTCCATGACAATTAAAAGTAAGCTTATATTGGCGATATCAGCACTTATTGCGGTCATCGCCACCACTTCCCTGATGTCTTATGTTGCCATGCAGAGGGAAGCTGCGGTTGCCGATACGATCGTGATGGACCGGGTTATTCCACTGGCGCAATTGAAAGAGATTGCAGACAGCTATGCGGTCAATATGGTGGATACGGTTCATAAGGTCCGCGGCGGATCGTTGACACCGGCTCAGGGTGTGGAAAATCTGAAAATGGCCGAAGCCAATATTCGTAGATATTGGTCTGAATATATGGCGACGTATCTGACTCCGGAAGAAAGCGCCCTCGCTCAGGAATTTGACAAGGCTCAGAAGGCTGCGGGCGCTGACATTGCCAGTATGGTGAAACTCGTCGGTTCCGGGGATGTGGAGAATATTTCCCAGTTCGCTGACACCAAGCTTTACCCGATGATCGACCCGCTGGGTGGCGTTATCGACAAGTTGGTGCGGTTGCAGCTTCGCGTCGCCAATGAAGAACTGCAAAAAGGCCAGACAATGAAACAGACCCTGACCTTGCTGATGGGCGGTCTGGCGCTGGTTGCTGCAGGCGTTGCAGCATTTTCGATCTGGACTGTAATCAAGGGCGTGGTCGGGCCGATTGAAAATATCACCGTTGCGATGACTAGGCTTGCGGGCGGCGATCTCAACACTGTCGTCTATGGTGAGGGGCGGTCTGACGAAATCGGCAACATGGCGGGCGCGGTTGCCGTGTTCCGCGACAACGCGATTGAACGCCAGCGTCTGGAAGCTGAAGCTGAAGCCAACAGGACAGCTTCGGAAGCCGAGCGCCAGGCGCAGGAGCGTCGGCAGAGAGAAGAAGCGGCTGAAATCTCCTATGCGGTCGAAAACCTTGCATCCGGACTTGATGCTCTTGCTGGCGGCAAGCTGAATTTCCGTCTGAAAGAGGCATTTGCTGACCGGCTGGACAAGGTTCGTGTTGATTTCAACAACGCCATTGAAACGCTGGAAGGCGCCATGCGTGAAGTTGGCGAAAATGCGCAGACAATTGCTTCCGGGTCAGCCCAGATCAGATCCGCGGCGGAAGATCTTTCTAGGCGTACCGAGCAACAGGCCGCATCTGTGGAAGAGACGGCTGCAGCTCTTGAACAGATATCTACCACAGTGCGGGATTCAAGTGACCGGGCAGAAGAGGCTGGCGGATTGGTTCACAAAACACACGCCAGTGCCGAACGTTCCGGTGAGGTTGTCTCCAAAGCCATTGATGCAATGCATGAGATCGAGACATCGTCACAGGAAATTTCCAACATCATTGGTGTTATCGATGAGATAGCCTTCCAGACCAACCTTCTGGCGCTGAATGCCGGGGTTGAAGCGGCACGGGCTGGCGAAGCAGGTAAGGGCTTTGCTGTGGTGGCCCAGGAAGTTCGGGAGCTTGCGCAGCGCTCGGCTAATGCGGCGAAGGAAATCAAAAGCTTGATCAATAAATCCGGCGAACACGTGAAAAACGGAGTGAGCCTGGTTGGCGAAACAGGCGCGGCGCTCTCTGAAATTGTAGAGCAGGTTCGTGAGATCAATACCAATATTGAATCCATCGTTGAAGGCGCGCGCGAGCAGGCTGTCGGGGTGAATGAGATCAATCAGGCGGTTTCCCTGCTTGACCAGGGCACCCAACAGAATGCTGCAATGGTTGAAGAAACGACTGCCGCCAGCAATTCGCTTGCGCACGAAGCGGAGGCCTTGTTTGCGCTTCTCGGCAAGTTCGAAATTGGCGGTCGTGGCTCTGTGACCCAAGCATCAGGCCGGACGCCCCGTGCAGTTTCGCGCACTTATGCCACAAGCGGAAACACGGCGCTCAAGGAAGAGGCCTGGGAAGCCGTTTAGAAGCGGTCTCACCAGCAATCGGCAAGATGCCGCGACGTAACGGACCGGCGGGAGCTTTAAGGTAAACTCCCGCCGGCCTTTATTCCTCAATGACGGCCAACGGCCTGTCTGGCTGATTGTGCCGCCTCTTCCCTTTGCAGGCGATTTCGTATATAGCCGCGCCAGCAATGGGGTTTGCCTCATCGCACTCATGGCCAGAGCTGGACGACATCCCGGCTTTTGGCGACCCGATAATCCTTAAATAGAAAGGAAGTTCGATGTCGATCACTGCTGAGCGTAAAGCTGCCCTTATCAAAGAATATGCGACCAAAGAAGGCGATACCGGTTCTCCGGAAGTCCAGGTAGCTATTCTGACCGAGCGCATCACCAATCTCACCGAACACTTCAAGGATCACAAAAAGGATAACCATTCCCGCCGTGGCCTTTTGAAGCTGGTTTCGAGCCGCCGTTCGCTTCTTGATTATCTCAAGGCGAAGGACCAAGCCCGTTACACCAAGCTGATCGGTGCGCTGGGCATCCGCCGCTAACAAATTTCGGCGGCTTCCACGTGAAGCCGCCGGTTTTCGTTTCCCGCTTGAGGGAAACCCTGAAAAGACAGGCCCGGGTGGGCTGGACCTGTCAAATGTAACCTCTGGCCCGTCATGGGGCAGGATTGCCGGACGCTTTTAAGGACATAGAAAGCCTCCTGTTGTCTTGCCCGTGATTTGCCAAGATCAAGCATTTGGGCTGGGCGCGAGGGCGTCCGGCCATATGCTGACAAGCAAGGACAAGAAATGTTCGATACTCATAAGGTCGAAATCGAGTGGGCAGGTCGCCCGCTTATTCTCGAAACCGGCAAGATTGCCCGCCAGGCTGACGGCGCGGTTCTTGCCACCTACGGCGAGACGATGGTTCTCGCAACCGTTGTTTCCGCAAAATCTCCGAAGCCGGGTCAGGACTTCTTCCCGCTGACTGTGAACTATCAGGAAAAGACCTATGCTGCTGGTAAGATCCCCGGTGGTTATTTCAAACGTGAAGGCCGTCCGAGCGAAAACGAAACACTCGTTTCCCGCCTGATCGACCGCCCGATCCGCCCGCTGTTCCCGGAAGGCTACAAGAACGACACACAGGTTGTTATCACCGTGATCCAGCATGATCTGGAAAACAATCCGGATATCCTTTCCATGGTTGCAACGTCAGCCGCGCTTACCCTTTCCGGCGTTCCTTTCATGGGCCCGATTGGCGGTGCGCGCGTTGGCTACATCAATGGCGAATATGTTCTGAACCCGCATATTGACGAAATGGACGAGAGCGCTCTCGACCTCGTTGTTGCCGGAACGGGCGACGCTGTTTTGATGGTTGAATCGGAAGCCAAGGAACTCAATGAAGAGGTCATGCTTGGCGCTGTGATGTTCGGTCACGCTGGCTTCCAGCCGGTTATTGACGCGATCATCAAGCTCGCTGAAGTTGCGGCGAAAGAGCCACGCGAATTCGAAGCGGAAGACCATTCAGCGCTCGAAGAAGCCATGCTCAAGCTTGCAGAAGCTGAGCTGCGTGATGCTTACAAAATCACTGAAAAGGCTGCCCGTTACGCCGCTGTTGATGCGGTGAAGGAAAAGGTGAAGGCTGAATTCCTGCCAGAAGATGGTGAAGGCGAATACACAGCCGAAGAAATCGGCGCCGTCTTCAAACACCTTCAGGCGAAGATTGTTCGTTGGAACATTCTCGACACCAAGTCCCGTATCGACGGTCGCGACCTTGAAACGGTTCGTCCGATTGTTTCAGAAGTTGGCCTTCTGCCGCGCACGCACGGTTCTGCGCTCTTTACCCGTGGTGAAACGCAGGCGATTGTTGTTGCCACACTCGGCACCGGCGAGGATGAGCAGTATGTTGACAGTCTGACTGGCATGTACAAAGAAAACTTCATGCTGCACTACAACTTCCCGCCCTATTCGGTCGGTGAAACAGGCCGCATGGGATCCCCGGGTCGTCGCGAAATCGGCCACGGTAAGCTCGCATGGCGCGCTATCCACCCGATGCTGCCGTCTGCTGACCAGTTCCCGTACACACTGCGCGTTGTATCGGAAATCACCGAGTCCAACGGTTCGTCCTCTATGGCGACGGTTTGTGGCACATCGCTCGCTCTCATGGACGCCGGTGTTCCGCTTGCAAAGCCTGTCGCTGGTATCGCAATGGGCCTGATTCTTGAGGGTGATCGTTTTGCGGTTCTCTCCGATATCCTGGGTGATGAAGACCACCTAGGCGACATGGACTTCAAGGTTGCCGGTACCAACGACGGTATCACCTCGCTGCAGATGGACATCAAGATCGCCGGTATCACCGAGGAGATCATGAAGGTTGCTCTGGCTCAGGCTCAGGGCGGTCGTCAGCACATTCTCGGCGAAATGGCCAAGGCTTTGGCTGAAAGCCGTGGTCAGCTTGGTGAATTTGCACCGCGCATTGAAGTGATGAACATTCCGGTCGACAAGATCCGTGAAGTCATCGGTTCAGGTGGCAAGGTTATTCGCGAGATCGTTGAAAAGACTGGCGCAAAGGTCAACATCGAAGATGATGGTACGATCAAGATCGCATCTTCCTCCGCCAAGGAAATCGAGGCTGCCAAGAAGTGGATTCACTCCATCGTTGATGAGCCTGAGGTGGGTGTTATCTACGAAGGTACGGTTGTGAAGACCGCCGATTTCGGCGCTTTCGTCAACTTCTTCGGTCCTCGCGATGGTCTTGTTCACATTTCCCAGCTTGCGCAGGAACGCGTTGCCAAGACGACCGATGTCGTTAAAGAAGGCGATAAGGTCTATGTCAAGCTGATGGGCTTTGATGAGCGCGGTAAGGTTCGTCTCTCCATGAAGGTGGTCAACCAGGAAACCGGTGAAGAACTTCCGCGCGAAGACAAGAAGAAAGACGGCGAGGCTGCCGAATAAGTCTTCTGCCCCAAAATAAAGGGGCATGGAATTGCAATTAGAGGCGCGGATTTATTCCGCGCCTTTTGCCTTTTGAAAACTGTGAGAAGGTCCCGATGACCCGGAATGCTCTGAAAACGCTTTTCTATCCCTTTGAAGCGGGCGTGTTGCCCATGCCTGAAAGTGGCCAACGCTTTTTGTTTCTGGGAGCTGAGGCTGGTCACGGGGTCCCGGACGAGTTTGGCGCTGAACGCATTGCCATTCAACCCTTTCGCCCCCTTTATCTAGGCCTGGATAGGCAGGGTGGTCAGTCTGTGCGCCCGGAGCTTTCAGAAGGGGATACAGGATTTGATGGTGCTCTTATCCTGGTCGGGAAACATAAGGGCGAGAGCGAGAACTGGGTTGCAGAAGCGCTTGAAAGAACAAAACCAGGCGCATTGATTGTTGCTGCCGGTGGCAAAGAGGACGGTATTCAGGCGTTGCGCAAACGCTTGGTTAAGTTGGGTGTTGAATGCGAACATATGCCGAAATTTCACGGGCAGGCAGTTTGGTTCAGCCGACCCGGCGACATTGAAATGCTCACGAAAGCCCTTCGGGCTCATCCTGTGCTGGTGGCCGAGCGCTTTGTCGCGTCGGCGGGCATGTTTTCACACGACAGGATTGATGCAGGGTCGCAGCTTTTGGCGGAACGCCTGCCGGATGATTTCAGCGGCAAAGCCGCCGACTTTGGCGCCGGCTGGGGGTATTTATCCGTCATGTTGGCTACCCGCGCCCCGCGTTTGAAAAGTGTCGATCTTTACGAGGCGCATTATAGTGCGCTTGAAAGCGCCAAGCGGAACATGGCTGAAAATTGTCCGGGCATTGAGGCCCGGTTCTTTTGGCACGACATTGCGGTGGAAGAAGTGAAGGCGAAGTATGATCTGGTTGTCATGAACCCTCCCTTTCATGAGGGCCATGCAGCAGAACCAGGACTCGGGCAGGCCTTTATCCGCCGCGCTGCGGGGGCACTTGTGAACGGTGGGACTCTCCTGCTGGTCGCCAATCGCGGGCTTCCCTATGAGGACGTTCTCGCGTCTCAATTCCGCTCTTTTGAAGAGGTCTGTCGTAACGCCCGCTACAAGGTGCTTCTCGGGCGTAAATAAATATCGTCTCTAGCTAATATTGTGGCTCGACTTGTTTGATGGCAAAGCTTAACATCCGGCGCCAGTTTTATGGCGGTGAGGGTTTATTTTGTCAGGAGCAATTTCAGACAGATATTCTGCGGCCGCAGGCATAGGCGCTGCGTTAGCGGAACACGCCTTGAGCTACGGCGTGGACATAGATCCTATTTGCCGTTCACTTGGTATTGATCCATCGATCTTCAAGAATATCGTCGGACGAGTCAGTCTTGACCGGTTCTGCCGTCTTCTGGAGGCCTGCGCCCAATTAACCAATGACGATGCATTCGGATTGAGATATTCGACCATCCACCCTCCGGGCTCATCGGGTCCTTATGGTTATGGGCTCATGGTTGCGCCCACGGTGCGCGATTTCTTGCAATTTCAGGAAAGGCACATGCCCTATGTTTCCGAAACGAGTTATTGCAGTCTGGAGGAGGGGCCAGATGGCGCGGTTTTCCGTTGGAGCTTTTCGCCCGTTATCCTGAAACGAGACCAGTTTGTCGATATGGGGGTCGCGTTAGTGATTGCAGCAATGGAGCGGATTGCTGGCCCCAAAATCACGATGATTGAACTGGGGCTGGAAAGGCCGGTGCCAAAGGATGTCACGGCGTTTAGGAAATTCCTCTGCTCCAACATTCACTTTGGCCAGGAGACCAACTGGCTCAGGGTGCCCCGCATAGTGTTGGATCAGGAAAATCCCAAAGCGGACGCGCGCCTGTTTGAGCTGATGGACATGCAATGCCAAGGATTGCACCCGGTATATAGTGACGAGCATGAATTGCTGCAGCTCACTCGGGAATATGTGACCACGCGTTTGCGTGACGAGCACGTCTCTCTCGGCGATATTGCGCGATATTTTGGTGTCTCGGAGCGAACGTTACAAAGGCGGTTTTCGGAACAGGGAACCAGCCTGAACGATATCAAGGATGATGTCCGCAGGGAGCTGGCAGGCCGGTTCATGGCGGAGACTGCGCTTAGCGCCGCCGATATCTGCTACCGGCTGGGTTACTCAGCGCCGAGCGCCTTCACCCGCTCTTTTCAACGCTGGTACGGGCAAACTCCTCGAGAATACAGGCGGCAGGCCAATGGATGACCGTGTTCGCTTCACGGTGCCCTATGATTGCAATATGCGACTTTTCAGCCCCCAAAAATTGCATAAAATGGTAAATATTTGTCGTGCGCCGTTAACGACAATTTCAAGCCAAATTGGGTATATATGAGCAAATGCTCGATTGATTGTGGTCCCCACCTCGCAATCTTGCTCAATTATATCGGATGGAGCGCTGTAGCCTGGGGCTGCGGCGCAAAGGTTGGTTTGATGGCGGCCGAGAATAATAATGGCAACGACGAAACGGTCTTCGCCCCTGAGGATATAACCCGGACAGAATTGAGTTGCCTTGCTCTTGTGGCCGAAGGCTGGAATGTCGATGCGATGAGCGACAAGCTGGCGCTGTCCCGCCGGGAAATCGAAGTTTTGCTTTTTTGTGCTCAGCGAAAACTGGGGGCGGACAACCTCCTTCAGGCGGTCAGCATAGCTATGTCCAAGCGTATTATACAGATCTGATATTCAAATCAGAAACTTGGATTTTACCCGTTTGGGTGCTGAGCGTTTAAGGTGAAGTGCTCGAGCAGTCTATGCTGCTTGATGGCGGACTGCACTTCGTTCGTTCCCGGTCCGAAGTCTGGCGCGGCCTATGTCCGCGCCAGATTATCATATTAGCCTTCATCGCTTTTCATGAGCTGATCAAGCACTGGCATGGATGTAATATTATAGCCGGAATCCACGTAGTGGACTTCGCCTGTCACGCCACCCGACATGCCGGAAAGCAGATAAAGGGCGGAATTCCCAACGTCATCTATTGTTACTGTGCGGCGGAGCGGTGAATTTTTCTGCTGCCAGGACAGCATGGCGCGGGCGTCAGCAATGCCAGCGCCAGCAAGGGTACGGATTGGGCCGGCGGAGATGGCGTTCACGCGGATACCCTGTGGGCCGTAATCTGCCGCAAGATAACGCACGGAAGCTTCGAGAGCGGCCTTGGCAACGCCCATGACGTTGTAATTCGGCATAACGCGCACGGACCCGCCATAGGTGAGGGTTAGCATGGAGCCTCCCTCGTTCATCAGCGCGGCTGCGCGTTTGGCGATTTCGGTGAAGGAGAATGCGGAAATGATCATCGTTCGGGTAAAGTTATCCCGGCTCGTATCCGCGTAGAGGCCCTTCAGTTCGCTTTTGTCGGAAAAGCCGATGGCGTGGACAACAAAGTCCAGCCCGCCCCAACGCTCTTTCAGAGCGTCGAATACGGCATCGACAGAGGCAATGTCTTCGACATCGCATTCCAGCAAGAAATCGGAACCAGCCTCCGCAGCAAGCGGTTTAACCCGCTTGCCCAAAGCTTCACCCTGATAGGTGAAGGCCAGTTCTGCGCCCTGGGCTGCCAATGTCTTGGCTATGCCCCAGGCGATTGAGTGATTGTTAGCGACCCCCATAATGAGGCCACGCTTGCCCTGCATTAGACCTGTCATCGGAATTTACCCGTTATAACGCTGGAAAATCAGCGTGGCGTTGGTGCCGCCGAAACCGAAGGAATTGGAAAGAACGGTATCGATTTTTGCATTGTCGATGCGCTCACGCACAATCGGAACGCCATCGAATTCGGGATCCAGTTCGGTGATATGGGCGCTCTCGCCAATGAAGCCTGCCTGCATCATCAAAAGACCGTAGATGGATTCCTGTACCCCAGCCGCACCAAGCGAATGGCCGGTCAGCGACTTCGTGGACTGGATGTGTGGCATCTTGTCCCCAAAGACTTCGCGAATTGCTCCGATTTCCTTGGAATCGCCAACAGGCGTCGAGGTCCCGTGGGTGTTGATATAGTCTACTTCGCCCTGAATGGTTGAAAGCGCCTGACGCATGCAGCGCATAGCGCCTTCGCCTGACGGGGCCACCATGTCGTAGCCGTCGGAGGTCGCTCCGTAACCGGTGATTTCGGCGTAAATTTTTGCGCCGCGCGCCTTGGCGTGCTCGAGCTCTTCCAGAATGAGGACGCCAGCGCCTCCGGCAATCACAAATCCGTCGCGGCTAACGTCGTAAGCGCGGGAAGCGGTTGACGGCGTTTCATTGTATTTGGAGCTCATCGCGCCCATGGCGTCGAAGAGGTTGGACATGGTCCAGTCAAGGTCTTCGTGGCCGCCGGCAAACATCATGTCCTGTTTGCCCCATTGAATCATTTCAGCCGCATTGCCGATGCAGTGTGCGGATGTCGAGCAGGCCGAGGAAATGGAATAGTTGACGCCGTGGATCTTGAACCATGTGGCAAGCGTCGCGGATGCTGTGGACGACATTGCCTTGGGAACGGCGAACGGGCCGATGCGCTTAGGGCTGCCGTTCTTGATCGTGATTTCCGCAGCCTCGACGACCTGCTTGGTCGAGGGGCCGCCGGAACCCATGATGATGCCGACCCGCTCATTTTCAGCGTAGTCGCTTTCCTCAATTCCAGCGTCAGCGATTGCCTGCTTCATGGCGACGTGATTCCAGGCGCCGCCCTGAGAGAGGAAACGCATCGCGCGGCGATCGACCAAATCCGTTGGATCCAGGGTCGGACGGCCCCAGACCTGGCAGCGGAAGCCGTGCTCGGCAAAATCGTCTGATGCTGTGATGCCTGATTTCGCATTGCGCAGAGATTCGGTGACTTCGTCAGCGTTGTTGCCAATGGAGGAGACAATGCCGAGGCCCGTAACAACTACCCGTCTCATCTTTAAAACCTTTGTCTTATTTCAGATATTTCCACCAAGCCGCAGTGCGGCCCAGTACTTGTCAGGCAGCCTTTTCCTTGAAGAGACCGACACGCAGGTCGGCTGCCGTGAATACAGTTTCTCCATCGGCCTTGACCCAGCCATCGGCAATGCCGAGCACCAACCTGCCCCGCATAACGCGTTTAAAATCAATTCCGAATTCAACAAGCTTTGTTGCTGGTGTTATCTGACCGGTGAACTTGACTTCGCCTGTGGATATCGCGCGGCCCTTACCGGGCTCTCCGAGCCAGCCAAGGTAGAAGCCAGTCAACTGCCACAATGCATCAAGACCCAGGCAACCGGGCATCACGGGGTCACCCTGAAAATGGCAGGGGAAAAACCAGAGATCCGGCGTGATATCAAATTCAGCGCGGGCGAAGCCCTTTTCATGTGGGCCTCCGGTTTCAGAAATTTCCGTTATCCGGTGCAGCATGAGCATGGGGGGCAGGGGCAATTGTGCATTGCCTTGACCGAACATTTCGCCGCTCCCGCAGGTCAAGATTTCTTCGTATGTGTAGCTCGATTGCTGTTTGGCCATGAGGTTTCCGTTCCGCAAGGTAGATTTCTTCTCTTTCGTTTAGAGCATTCAGCACCTGAATTGAAGAGTTGTCACGACTTTCCTGTCACAACACCTAAGTGCTCCCGACGATTTGTTCCCGGCTTCTTAATAGAATGGATCGGCCTGAGCCAGCCTTCATTTGCTGATAGTCGCTGTCAATTGGGGAATTGGGATGTCTGGAGTGCATTTCCGGTGGAAAACAGTTGAAACGGCATAGGGGCGACGCTATAGGTAAAACCATAGCGTTATTGTCCAGTTTTATCTGGCTGGCGGCCAAAGCAGGCATGGTGGGAATGCTGAATTGTGAAGACCAGAATGTTGATCGGCGGTTGCGTGATGCCGGTCTGCGCCCGACGCGCCAGCGTGTTGCGCTGGCGGCGCTTCTGTTTTCGAAGGGTGATCGCCATTTGACCGTGGAGGAGCTGCACGCCGAGGCGCTGGCGGCAGATGTCCGGGTTTCCCTGGCGACAGTCTACAACACGCTTCATCAGTTTACCGAAGCGGGCCTGCTGCGTGTGTTGGCAGTTGAAGGCGCCAGGACTTATTTCGATACCAATGTGTCCGACCATCACCATTTCTTTGTCGAGAGCCGGAATGAAGTTCTGGATATTCCGGTTAGCAATCTGACGATCGATAATGTGCCGGAAATCCCGGAAGGCATGGAAATTGCCCATGTGGACGTTGTAATTAGGCTGCGTCCCAAACGCCGCTGAATTCGCGTGTCGATGAATCTATTTCTTTAACTTTCAGACTTATGATTTGCGCATGAATTTTCTTCGTGTGCTCCTTTTCATCTGCGTGGCGGCCTTTGCCGCTGCAGACGTCTCGGTCTCAGCTCTTGCTGCTGATCCGGCGTTGGAGGAAGTAATGCGCATGGAAAGGACAAGGCTTGCTAAGTTCTGCAAGACTATACGGTTTGACGACGATTACCTTGAGCAGATCGATTATAACAATGACCACCAGCTGGATGCGATAACGCGGCCCGGCAGTGTTGTTTGCGATGGTATGCGGGTTCCTGAATGCAGCCTTTTGGGCTGTGTGACGCGTTTCTATACGCAACTGAAAGACGGCTCCTATCATCTGACGGCAGAGATGCAGCTCTACGATTGGAAAATGCGTCTTCGTTACGGGAACATGGTTTTTGTCATGACCGTGCAAGGCGGCCTGTGTAACCGGTTGGCGGTTGATGTTTGCACGGTGGAATATCGCGTGCGT
>JBNLGT010000043.1:0-24742 GCA_050306195.1 Ensifer sp. | reverse complement strand
CCCGCCCTTTGCTTGGTTCAGAATTTTCTGCCAATCGGCCTGAAAGCGGTCCAGCGGCTTGGCTGAAATGAGCATCTCGCCAAGACCATCAGCCCATGGGTTGCGCGCCTCGGCACCGATGTCCAGAGAAAGGAAATTATAATCAAGTGTAGTCCCGTCGCTCAGATTAATCTGGTTTGCTGCAGCATCAACGCCTACAACGGCCTTAGAAATAACCGTGACGCCAGCACGCGCAGCGACAGGCCTTATATCGATGCGGCATTGTTCCGACGTATACTTGCCTGCAATCCAGCCCGGCAACATACCTGAGTAGTATTGCCAGGGTGTCGGCGTAACCAGGACGATATCCAGATCCGGCGGTCGGCCCACCTTCAAACGGTCCAATGTGACGAGATGGGCGTGTCCGCCGCCTGCTAATATGAGTCGCTTCATGGAATGAAACCATAGGGCGCGGACTCGACTTCGTAAATACATATAACAATCACAATGTATTGAGATCGACACAACATTCTGTGAGCGCTGTGTGTAGCGCTACGCGGGCAAAAGCCGCAAAACCATTTGACGTGATGTAAGGAAAGCCGGTCCGGAACTCGCAAGGGGCTGGGGTTTGGGGCGGCGAGGCCGGACCGGGCGAACTCTGAGAAACCCCCGCTTGATGCATTTGACGAAGCTGGCGCTCCGTCTGGTCTCCCCGATACGCATGAGGAAGGTGCCAGTCGATTAAGGCAAGCATTTGTTTGAAATGGGGCGATACAAGGTCCGACTACACTTCCACGCGAGCCGTTTAGCCGCCCGTACAATGCGCAAAAATAGGAAGCCGGTTGCAATTCCGTGTCGTTTTGGCAAACTGTCACATGAATGACATGACCGCAGAAGGGAGCACTGCGTGGTTGATCAAACCGATTCGCACCGGCCAGGTTCTGGAAGGCATGGCTCAGAAAATGCGGATGTCATTGATCTCAAGGAATACAGGAAAGCCCAAAACCCTCCATTGGTGACCTTTCATCGCCGGGAGTTGGACGCCATTCTGTGGATCTACGGCCGCATGGTGGGCGAAGGTGAATGGCGCGACTATGCAATTGACCACACAAAGGATGTTGCAGTCTTTTCCATCTTCAAACGCGCCGGTGAAATGCCGCTTTTTCAGGTTATCAAAAACCCGAAACTGGCCAACAAGCAGGGCGCATTCAGCGTGGTCAATACCAACGGAATGGTGCTGAAGCGTGGCGGCGACCTGAAGCAGGTGCTGAAAGTTTTCGACAAGGCGCTCAAGCTGGTTGATACCTGATCAACCTGCGTTCCAGCGCCCCAGTTTGGGAATACCACGGGTAAACATCCACGCCATAAATCCCGGCATACCTTTGGCCTTTAGCTGCTCAATGCAAAATGCCTGGAATTCCTCAGCCGATATCTCCGGCTGTTTGAAAGCCCCGTCTTCATAACACAGTGAGCAGTAAAGCGTGCTCTTCGTCCCATCGGCCTCGCTGCCACCCCCAGCAGGATCCTTGGACAGCGGCATTCCGCAACTTTGGCAACGGCCGGACATTTGAAAATTCCCTTCCTGTGGGAAATGTTCTTTACGCTTCGCATTTCCCCAATTAGTGATAAATTCAATATAAAAACAATGGACCATTGTCAACGGTTTGATCAGAAGAGTAATGCCGATAACTACTGGTATAAGATGCGCATAGGCGAGCTGGCCCAAAAAACCAATCTGAGCAGGGACACAATTCGTTTCTACGAACGGAATGGCCTGATTAGTTCGGATGAGAGCACAAGTGCTACCAACAGCTACAGGGATTACCCTGAAGAGCTTGTTGAGCGGCTGAATATGATCCGCGAGGCGCAGAATGCAGGTTTTTCCATTGCCGAATTGCTGATCCTGTTTCGGCAGCTGGAAGCACCCGATTTCGGTAGTTTCAGCGCCGATGATTTTCTCGACCGCAAGATTGCCGAAGTGGAAGAGCGTATCGAAAGGGCAAAGGCATTCCTGACGCTTTTGAAGAGTGCGAAATCAGCCCTTATGCCCGGACAAGAAGATTAGCGATAAAGCGGGCCTGGATAGGTCGCCGGGTCGGGCATTGTCTCAGCCCCCTCGCCCAAAGCAAGCTGCATGAATATCGTATCTAGCCATTTTCCATGTTTGAAACCGGACGCCTTCAGCACGCCACAGTGCTCAAAACCAAGAGAACTGTGAAGCGCAATTGACGCTGCACTGGTGCCGCCAATGACTGCCGTCATCTGCCTGAAACCCAGCTCAGTACAACGAGAAAGAAGGGCAACCAGAAGAGCCTTTCCAATGCCTTTCCCCCGCGCCTGTGGCGCCAGATAGATCGAATCCTCTACGAGCCAGTTATAGGCTGGGCGTCCGCGAAAAGCGGATGCATAGGCATAACCCACTATATTGCCGTCGGCATCTTCTGCGACAAGATAAGGGTAGCCATTGCCTGTTATGGCAGAAAAGCGCGCGCCCATTTCCGGCTCACCGGGAGGGGTGAGCTCATAGGTGGCCGTGTCGTTGACAACAGATTCAGCGTAGATCGCCGTCAAAAATGGCACGTCTTCCGCACGTGCATCACGAATAGTGAACATTAGGCCCCGCCAGACAATGAGATGAATTCGCTTCTATATATACGGGGTACGGCCCGCAAAAAAGGCGGCCCGCAAAGACCGCCTTCCAAAATGCAAAACCTGTAGCTGGTTAGTCGCGGCTATTGCCCATGAAACGCAGCAGGAACAGGAACAGGTTGACGAAGTCGAGGTAGAGCGTCAACGCACCCATGATCGCCTTGCGGCCAGCAACCTCGGCGCCATCGCCTTCGTAATACATTTCCTTGATCTTCTGGGTATCCCAAGCCGTCAAGCCTGCAAAGATCAGAACACCAAGAACCGAAATCGCCCAGCCAAGACCGGAAGACTGCAGGAAGATGTTGACCACAGACGCAATGATCAGACCGAACAGGCCCATCACCATGAAGGATCCCATCGCCGACAGGTCACGCTTGGTCGTGTAGCCATAAAGCGACAAAGCACCAAACGAAGCCGCCGTTACGAAGAACGTCTGCACAACACTTTCGCCCGTATAAACAAGCAGAATTGAAGACAGAGAAGCACCCATTAGCGCTGCATAGACCCAGAAGGTCGTCTGCGCTGCGCTGACAGACATCTTATGCACCCTGAAGCTCAGGAAGAAGACCAGAGCCAGCGGTGCCAAAATGACAACCCAGCGCAAGGGGCTCGTATAAAGCGTCGTTCCAAGGTTTGTCAGCCCCGTGATCTGGCCAGTGGAATCCGTGACAACGGCCATGGAAAACAGCGCGTAGGCTGCTACACCTGTAATCGCGATGCCGATCGCCATGAGATTGTAGACCTTGAGCATATATGCGCGCAGGCCCTCATCAATCATCACGCCGGATTGTGACCGGGTTTCAAAATTGCGAAGTTCAGCCATTTTTTCCTCTCGTTTCGCTCCGAATATGCCTGAAGGCCGCCAAACCGGCATTCAGGCAAGGGGAGTACGATATCTCATATGCGAATATGAGGGTTCGCAACCTCTTATGCAAGAGTAACGCACCTAAAATAATCGTAATAAAACAATGCCCCTAGGTTAAAGTTCTCTCAACACCGGGGCGGCCTTGTGGCCCAGAACGCGCCATGTCCCGGTTAAACCGGTTCCAACGGTCAGCACAAGCGCAATGACGCTGGTGGATATGGCGACCATAGGCATGAAGGCCGACGGCAGCTGCATGATGATCGCCACAACCGCATAGGCTGCCAGACCACCTGCCAGAAGCGCAAACAGCGCTACAGCAAGCCCCAGAAGCAGGTATTCCAAGACAAAGGCCTTCATGAGGGTGCGTCGTGTAGCACCCAAAGTTTTCAATACCACCGCATCATGAATGCGGGCCCGATTACCCGCAGCCAACGCCCCCGACAGCACCAAAACCGAGGTAATCAATGCGATGGAGCCAGCTGCCCGAATGGCAATTGCCAATTGACCAACAAGCTGACCAACCGTTTCAAGCGCGTCCTTCACCTCAATTGTGGTAATGCCCGGATGCGCATTCGTAACATCGCGTACGATATTGGCTCCCTCGACAAGACCGTTGTCGCCGATATCAAGTGTTGCCAGCCAAGCATGCGGTGCGCCCTTGAACGTATTGGGCGAAAACACCATGACAAAGTTGATCGACAGGCTCTGCCACTGCACGTCGCGGAAATTGGCAATGCGGGCTGTAATCGAACGGCCAAGCACGTTGACCGTGACCGTATCTCCAAGCTTCAAACCCAGCTCTCCGGCCTCCTCGGACGAAAATGAGACCAGCGGTTCGCCGGAATAGCCCACAGGCCACCAAGCACCTTCTTTCAGCTTTGAATTTTCCGGCAGCGTATCGGCATAGGTAATCCCCCGGTCACCGCGCAAAACCCACCGCCCGCCCGGCGGTACATTTTCGGCATTCACCGGGGCTCCGTTAAACTCCAGAATGCGGCCGCGCAGCATGGGCACTTCCACAAGATCACCATCAGGTGCGTCTTTCTTGATGACCTCGCGGAAACTTTCCACATCGCGCGACTGAATGTCGATGAAGAAATAGTCAGGCGCGCGCTGCGGCAGGCTAGCCGTCAGGGCCTGACGAAGGTTGCCGTCAATCAGAGACAGGGAAACCAGCAAGGTCAGTCCCAAACCCAATGAAAGGATAACCGGCGTCGTCAACGCGCCCGGCCGATGGATATTATCAATCGCAAGGCGAAGCGTGGGTGATGACGGCCGCGGCGCTTTTTTGGCCAGCCAGGAAATTCCCATCGCGACAAGACGCAGCACGATAAAAATAGCTGCAATTGCTCCCATAAAGGACGCGGCGATAAACCAGTCTTCAGCCGTGATAATTGCAAGCAGACCAATCGCCAGAAAAAGAGCGGCTGCGACAGCCAGATAAAAGAGTTCAGGCCAGCCGCCCTCTTCAAAGCTCTGCTCCCTAAAAAGCGCCGTTGCAGGAACCTTGCGAGCCTGACCAAGCGGAAGGATGGCGAATGCCAGTGCGGTCAAAATGCCAAACAGCGCCGCCAGGCCAAGTGCGCCCGGATATAGCCTAAAACCAGTATCAACCGGTAGGAAGGCTGCAAGGTAGCTATTGGCAATCAGTGGCGCGACAGCCCCCAGAACCAATCCGACAACAATGCCAACAAGCGCAATGACCGTGATCTGGACCAGATAAATCTGCGTGATTGTGGACGCTGGAGCCCCGAGACACTTAAAGGTCGCAATAACAGACCGCTTGGAATCGAGATAGGCGCGCACCGCGTTGGCGACCCCCACGCCGCCTGCAATCAACGCCGTCAGCCCGACCAATGTGAGGAATTGCGAAAACCGTTCAATATTTTCGGAAAGGGCTGGTGCCGCATTGGCGCTGGAGCGGATGGACCATCCAGCGTCCGGAAATTCGGCCTTTGCATCCGCCTCCAGCACCTTCATGTCCGGCTTTTTCCCGGGAATCCGGATCTTGTAATTGTAGCGGACCAGACTGCCGACCTGGATAAGACCAGATGCCATAAGGGCGTCCTGACTGATCATGAGGCGCGGCGCAAATCCAATGGTCTCTGACAAGGCATCTGGCTCATTTTCCAATGTAGCGCGGATATCAAGCGACAGATCGCCGAGCAAAAGCGTATCGCCAATCTTGAGCTTTAATCGATCAAGCAGAGCCTGCGCAACGATAGCGCCGTAATGTCCGTTCTTCTGTCCAAGTAGAACCGACAAAGGCTCAGCCGACGATGTTTCGAGGCTGCCATAGAGCGGGTAGTGTTCGGCATCAACGGCTTTCACTTCGCTCAATGATTGTTCACTTCCCGTCTCGTTGCGAGACATCGAGCGGATATTCGTGGAAAGTGCGAGCTCACCCAGTTTGTTCAAATAAATTAGTTCATCCGGCCCGGCGGCACGGTTGTTCAGCCCAAAGCGAATATCGCCACCAAGCACGGCCTGACCGCGCTCGGAAATGGAACTGGTCACCGATTGCGAAACGGAGTTCACAGCCGCAATGGCAGCCGTACCAAGGGCAATGCAGGCGAGAAAAATATAAAATCCGCGAAACCCACCGCGCATTTCACGCAGAGCCAGCCGGATAGAAAGTGGGAGCGCGCTTCTACCCATGCTCATACCCTTCCCCGTCGCGCGCGACCGGTGTTTTGATATTGCGCAAGGACTGAAGTCGGACGCCGACCTAGAAAATGACGGGACAAACTCCGCTCACCCGAGAAGGATGAAATGCCATGTTGAAAGCCGCCCTTGTCATTCTCGCGGTTAGCGTAGTCACCGCCGCTATTTTCATCGCATTTTTCTATCATCGCTTCACGCGCTCCATAGATGCCGAAGAGGCGCATCTGCTTGAAAATGCGCGACCTGCCGAGCAGAAGACGATCACGCTCGAAATGTTGGCTGGATTGCCTGCGCCCATGCGCCGCTACCTTATAAAAAGTGGCGTTGTGGGAAAGACCATTCCCACGATCATCCGAGTGCGCCAAACCGGGCGCATTCGAGGCAAACCGGATGCTGGCTGGATGACCTTTGAAGCCGACCAAGTCTATTCCACAAACCCGCCTGCTTTCGTATGGCGACCCTATTTTCCTCGAAAAGGCCGCGCCCTGGTAATCGGCAGAGACGCCTACCTCGACGGTAAGGGTAGTATCATTATGAAAATGCTGGGTATCGCCGTTATGGCGAATGCCCGCGGACCGGATATCGACCACGGCGCCCTGATGCGCTACCTCAATGAAATGATGTGGTTTCCGATGGCCTATCTTGGAGACAATGTGCGCATCAGCGCCATCGACGATCACACCGTTGAAATTTCCTTGACCGATCGTGGCGTAACAGCGCGGGCGCAGCTGATTTTTGATAGCGATGACAGACTGATCGACTTTCAGGCCATGCGCATTGAAGCCAGCACTGGCCGCATGCAGCCCTGGGCAACGCCGCTCACCGGCTACGGCGCCTTTTCCGGTCTTACGCTGCCCAACAAGGGTTCGGCGCGGTCGACTCTGCCGGACGGAGACTTCACCTATATCGAGCTGGACTTGATCAATATTAGCTACAACTAATTGATACGGTTCATACTGAGTCACGGAGGGTTGGTCGGGCAACTTTGTCACAACTCCCCTTCACCATCAATTTGCCCAGACCGCATGCGGATCTGTCGCGAACATCGACCGGCCAGTGATGGGTCATGGGTGACGAGAAGCAAAGTCATCCCGCGCTCTGCCTGTTTGGAGAAAAGCAGGTCGGCGATCTGTCGCCCGGTCTCTCCGTCCAAGTTGCCGGTGGGTTCGTCAGCGATCAGAAGGGCCGGTTCAGGTGCAAGTGCACGCGCAATCGCCACACGTTGCTGCTCCCCGCCTGAAAGCTGGCCCGGATAGTGATTTAATCTTTCCCCAAGCCCAACTACAACCAGTTCGCGCTGGGCAATTGCAAACGCATCCGGCACATTGGCAAGTTCCAGCGGCACGGCAACATTCTCCAGCGCCGTCATATTCGGGATCAGATGGAACGACTGAAAGACAATGCCGATGTTGCGACCCCTGAAATCGGCCGCCTGATCTTCATTCATCGCATGTAGCGGCTGCCCGGCGATATGAATTTCACCACTATCAAGCCGTTCAAGCCCGGCCATAACCATTAGAAGCGTCGACTTGCCGGAACCCGAGGGCCCGACAATGCCAGCAGATTCGCCCCGCGCAACGTCAAGATCAATTTTCTTTAAAACATGAACTGAAGCGGCATCGATACCAAGCGTCAAATCCGCCTGTTTGATTTGAATAATGGCTTCTTTCTCAGGAGCGGGGGTTTCAGTCACAAAAATTGACCCTATTTTTGAATGAAAGAATAAAGTGCCAGCGGCAATAGACTGATCAAATGCCAATTTAGGAACCGGAACATGCAATTTAAAGCGGCGCGGCAAATATTGATGACACTTCTCTTTATGGTGGGATTGGCCGCCAGTGCAGAAGCGCGCACTCTCAATATCGTCGCCTTCGGCGACAGTATCATGGCGGGTTATCAACTGGCGCCCGAGGACGCCTTTCCCGCACAGCTGGAAAAAGCATTGAAAGACAAGGGCTATGACGTATTGCTGACCAACGCCTCTGTCTCCGGCGATACAAGTGCAGACGGATTGGCGCGGCTCGACTGGTCCATTCCAGACGGCACGGATGGCGTCATTTTGGAACTTGGTGCAAACGATGCCCTACGCGGGCTTTCACCGGCAGAGACACGTGAAAATCTGGTCGCTATGATCGAGCGTTTGAAGGAACGCCGCATCCCTATCCTGCTGTCCGGCATGCGCGCTCCACCCAATATGGGCAGCGATTATGCAGCACATTTCGACCCCATTTATCCTGAACTCGCTGAGCGCTACGATCTCACATTCTACCCGCTGATGATTGAAGCCTATGTACTCGATTCAAGCCTGAAAATATCCGATGGGCTGCATCCCAATCCACAGGGTGTGGCCGCGATGACCGCGGATTTCCTGCCCACAATGGAAAAGTTTTTATTAAATATTTCAATTGATTAGTTCTTTTTGTTATTATCCACAAACCATTTTGCTTGCGCCATTCGCAATTGCGTGATTCCGTGGAAGTAGTAAAAATGAGATTCGGGGAGCTCGCCATGCCGAGACTGTTTACCGCCCTCGAGATCCCGCGAAACGCGGCGATGAGCCTCTCATTATTGCGCGGCGGCCTGCCAGGCGCCCGCTGGATTGATGTTGAAAATTACCACATCACTTTGCGCTTCATCGGCGACGTTGATAATCGTACGGCCGACGAAATTGTTGACCGGCTGGACAGGATTGATCGGAGCCAGTTTGAGCTCTCGCTGATCGGCACCGGTTCATTTGGTTCCAAGAAACCCCACTCTGTTTGGGCTGGTGTGTCCCAACCCCCGGAGCTATACGAACTGCAAGGTGAGATCGAGCGGATCTGCCAGCGCATCGGCCTTCCAGCAGACCCGCGAAAATTCATGCCCCATGTCTCACTGGCGCGCCTGAGGTCCGCACGGCTTGACGACGTGGTCAGTTATCTTTCCGGGCGTGGTGATTTCCATACGCCCCCCTTTACGGTCAGCCGCTTCGTCCTCCTGTCATCGCGTGACTCGGTCGGTGGCGGCCCATATCGAACGGAAGAGGTTTTCCCCCTGTCGGATTACTCTGACGACTACAATTTTTCCAATATGGCGGAACATCCGGCCGAGAGCATGTTGTAGACATTTCGGAAGCCGTCCGGCCCGCCGTAATAGGGATCTGGAACATCCTTTTCGACGTCATGCGCATAGCGTGAAAAAAGATGCACTTTCCCGTATGCATCCTCCGGCGCACGCCGAAGAATGGTCTCAACATTGCTCCGGTCCATGCCAAGAATAAGATCGAAGCGATGGAAGTCTTCAACCGACAACTGGCGCGCACGCTGGGCGGAAATATCGATATCGTTTAAGCGGGCAATGTCGACGGAACGCGGATCTGGCGGACTACCGACATGCCAGCCACCGGTGCCAGCCGAAGCCACCTCAAACTCGTCTTCCCGCCCGGCAAGCGAGACCTGATGGCGAAAGACACCTTCCGCCAGTGGTGAGCGGCAAATATTGCCCAGGCAAACAAACAGCACCGATTGCACTTTCGTGTTATCCTTTATTTCAAAAACGGGAGAAACCACGATGGAAAGAACTCCACTGGATGAGACAGAAATAGCAGAAAAACTTGCAGCACTGAATGGCTGGAGCCTCGAAAGAGAAAACAAGGCGATTGCAAAGGATTTCAAATTCGCCAATTTCCACCGCGCATTCGCCTTCATGACGGAATGCGCGATGTCGGCCGAGAAACTCGACCACCATCCAGAATGGAGCAATGTCTATTCCAAAGTCAGTATCCGCCTGACCACCCATTCGGCAAACGGGCTGACGGATCTGGACTTTCGGCTGGCCGGCGCAATAGACGCAGCTGCTTCGTCCTATGATTGAAAATGCCACGCATTCGCCCCATATAAAATGAAGTTATGGAGGGACTGGGATGGACGACATCAAATACGGTGAAATTCTTGAGCCCGGTACACCTGACACCCAGCGCGAACGCGCGGAGAAGGTGAAAAACGGCTTCTGGACGACATTCAAGAAGGCCATTCGCAGCCTGCCTTTTGGCGAGGATGCGGTGGCAGCTTATTTCTGCGCTTTTGATCCCGAGACCCCGGGCAAGACGAAGGGCATCCTTTTGGCTGCGCTGGCCTATTTTGTCATGCCCGCCGACATCATTCCCGATTTCATCGTCTTCGCAGGCTTTACCGATGATCTCGCCGTGCTCACCATGGCGATCGGCGCTGTTCGCAAGCACATGAAGCCGGAACATTATGAACAAGCGCGGAAAGCGCTCGCAGAGCAACTGTAATCCCTCCCCCAGGCAGGAGAGGGATTTACTTTTTACCGAACGATCGTCTCAGGTCCCATTAACGTGGTGGGCAGCCACGTTGACATAGCAGGTATGTAGGTCACCAGCACCAGGAAGAGCAGCAGCACGGCAACGAATGGCATCGCTGCGCGCACAACCTGCACCAGGCTCATGCCGGTAATCCCCGATGTTACAAACAGGTTGAGACCGATCGGCGGCGTGATCATGCCAATCTCCATATTCACCACCATGATGATGCCTAGATGGATCGGATCCACACCCAACTGCACGGCAATCGGGAACACAACCGGCGCAACGATGAGAAGCAGACCGGAAGGCTCCATAAACTGCCCGCCCAGGAGCAGAAGCAGGTTGACGGCAATGAGGAACGTGAACCAGTTGAAACCGTAATTGAGCATCAACTGCGTAATCGTGTCTGGAATACGCTCCGCTGTCAGCACGTGGGCGAAAAGCAACGCGTTCACAATGATGAACATCAGCATGACCGTCGTGCGCGCCGCGTCAACAAGAACCTTGCGCGTCTCTTCGTTAATAGCCGCCGGGAAGAAGCTCCGGACAATTGCGCCCAGGTTACGCCCCCAGATCGGAACGCTGGCAACCAGATGCCCGAAGATCGCCGCCGGATTGTGCTTGGGATCCCGCCATGTGCCGTAAGCAACCAGAATGACTGCGGAAACAATCAGACCAACAAGCAAGCGGCCTCCGGCTGTCACATTCTCCCAGTCTGCCGTCGCAAAATAGCTCAGCACCATCCACACAAAGAGGAACGACAGCGCATAAACGAGCGCCTTGAAACCCAGAAGGGCGCTGGCGGAATCCGTATCGCGGATCCAGGGCGTATCCTTCAGCGGCCCCATGTCGCGATAGATGAAGACGGCAATAAAATAAGAATAGATGGCCGCCACGGCGGCAGCTTCAGTCGGCGTGAAGACGCCGCCATAAATGCCGCCAATGATGATAACGATCAGGAAAAGCCCAAAGCCAGCCTCCTTGCCGCCTTCCATGATTTCCATGAAACCTTTCCACTCTTCAGCAGGCAGGTTTTTGATGCGGGCGGTAATATAGATCGCACCCATAAGCATGAGGCCCGCGACAATGCCCGGAATGACGCCGGCCAGGAACATGCGCCCCACGGAAACGTTGGTCGCTGCTGCATAAACCACCATCACGATCGAGGGCGGGATCAAAATACCGAGCGTTCCGGCATTGGCGATGATGCCAGCAGCAAAGGACTTGGAATAGCCAACCTGCCGCATTCCTGCGATCGCGATCGTGCCAATGGCAACCACCGTTGCAGGCGAAGAGCCCGAAAGGGCTGCAAACATCATACAGGCGAGAACCGAAGCCATGGCCAGCCCGCCGCGGAAATGCCCGACCGTTGCAATGGCAAAGCGGATCAAACGCCGCGCCACACCGCCCGTCGACATGAAAGCCGATGCAAGGATGAAGAACGGGATGGCGAGCAGCGTATAATTCTGCGAGGCGTCCATCATCTGCACCGCCACGGACGACATGGAATCCGTGGAGAAGAAAGCCGTAATCAGAAGCGCCGAGAGGCCAAGCGAAATGGCAACAGGAACCCCCAAAAAAAGGAAGGTGAGGACGAGAATAAAGAGAATGATTGATTCCATTGGTCTCAGTCCTTCAATGCGTCTTTATGCTCGGCAACAAGGTCTTCCGCCTCGTGACCGGCAATCATCAATTCGCGCTCGCCCTTGGCGATCTGCACAAGGGCCTGAGCCGAACGAAGAATGAAAAGGGCAAGACCGGCGGGGAGGATGAGATAGGCAAGCCAACGCGGCAGCCGCTCCTTGAACCCGAACGTATCCACCATGAGCTGGGGCCATTTCATCTCATCAAGACCGGCATTGATCTTGTAGATTTTGGACCAGTAGAAAACCGAGCCGCCTTTGGTGTCGGCTCCAAATATCTGCAACCAGTCAGAGCCGAGGAAGATGGCTGCATAGAGAATGCAGGCAAAGGCGCCGAAAATAGCCACGAGCTTCATGGCGGGTTTCGGCATCATCCGCACGAATGCGTCAACGCCCAGATGTGTGCTGGTGCGGACGCCATAACTCATTCCAAAAAGGATCAGCCATGCAAAAAGGATACGCTGGAACTCAAGCGCGCCGCTCCAACCGGAATTAAATCCGTAGCGCGCGATGACCTGCGTAAAGGCGACAATGGTGATAATAGCAAGCAAGATGGCGAGCGTGTTTTCCTCAAAACGGGAAAGCGCTTCGGGCTTAGCTCTGTCAATAAGATAGTAGACAAGCACCAGGATCACGAGCAGTGCCCAAGGCCCGTATGGCAAGAACGACATGTTTCCCCTCCCCAAGCATCAATGATCCGGCCCTCAACTCAAGGGCCGGATCATCACTTTAGCGATTATTAGCCGTTGTTGGCTGCAACAGCAGCGTCAATCATGTCCTTACCGACATCAGCTTCGAATTTGGCCCAGACCGGCTTCATGGTCTCAACCCATTCCTTGCGCTGTTCCGGCGTCAGCTCACGTACCGCAGAACCGGCATCGATAATCTGCTGACGGCATTTTGCTTCCTTGTCCGCAATCGAGGCATTGAAAGCCTTGGTCGTGTCGTCCACGAGCTGCAGGAACTGGGTCCGTACATCCTCATCCAGGCCTTCGAGCCACTCCTTGGACGTGATCACCAGATAGCCGAGCAGGCTGTGGTTGGTCTCCGTGATACCATCCTGCACTTCGTAGAACTTCTGGGTGTAGATGTTGCACCAGGAGTTTTCCTGGCCATCAACAACGCCCGTCTGCAAAGCGCCATAGACTTCCTTGAAAGCAAGTTTCTGGCCGGATGCGCCCATCGCCTCGATCATGGCAAGCGCCACGTCAGACGGCTGAATGCGGAATTTCATGCCATTGGCGTCAGACGGAACCAGAAGCGGCTTCTTCGCAGAGAACTGCTTGATGCCCGATGCCCAGAAATCCAGACCTTCAAAGCCCACATCTTCCAGTGTGGACAGAAGCGTCTTTGCGGCGTCCGTCTGGTAGAAACGGTTCACAGCAGCAAGATCATTAAACAGGAAGGGCAAATCAAAAAGACGGTATTTCTTCGTATAGGCTTCAAACTTGGAAAGCGACGGTGCTGCAAGCTGAACGTCACCCAGAAGCATGGCTTCCTTCACCTTGTCGTCATCGAAAAGAGTAGAATTCGGGAAAACCTGCATGCAGGCCTTGCCGTTCATCTGTTCGTTTACGCGCGCCGCAAGATCCAGCGCCGCCACACCCTTCGGGTGCGTTTCGGCAACGTCATGCGCAAACTTGATAACGATTTCGCCTGAATCGCAATCGTCAGCAAGTGCGGCGCCGGCTGCAAAAGTCATGGTAAGAGCAGACGCGGCTGCAAGTAGCATCTTTTTCATTTCAGTCCTCCTGTCGGGCACTTTGCCCGGTCCTTGAAAAGTTCTTTGGCCCCTCACAGAGCCATACCGCTACGGTTTTGGAAGCATCATTTCAGGATAGATCATCATGTCGAACATGATCGCTCGACTTCTCCCCTCCCGCAAACCTCCCAATTTTCGCGGCGCTTTTATGTTAGCAAAGGCCGTGCCACATTATCACGCGACGAGGAAAATATAAAATACTTGGCCGATTCAATGGCTTACGAGACAATCGATTGCAGAAGCCTTTTCCAGAATTTCTCGAACGTGTACCCAGCTACACATCCCCGAGCCTGCGATGTTACGCTGGCGATACATCGTCTTCTGATTTTTCCTGCGTTTCCGCCCCGGCAATTCCAAGACGTTTCATCTTGTCATAGAGGCCCTTTCGAGAAATCTGCAAAGCCTCGTAAACCGGCTTGAGCATGCCTTCATGGCGTGAAAGCTCGCCCTCAATGATAGCCCGCTCATAAACCGCAAGCCGTTCGGCGAGGCTGCCGGAAAGGTCGGCCTCTGCAATTTGCGCGCTCCCTGGCTTGGCAAAGCCCTGCCACAACCCGAGAACAAAGCGATCAGCGTAGTTGCGCAATTCACGTACATTGCCCGGCCAGTCATATTGCATGAGCTGCGCTTCCAACCAGGCAGGCACATCCGGAATTTCCCGGCGATACCGCGCCCGCGCCTCACGCGCCAGATGCCAGAAGAGCAGCGGAACGTCTTCCCGGCGGTCACGCAGCGGCGGCAGCTCCAGCGTTATGACATTCAGCCGGTAGTAAAGATCAGGACGGAACGTACCGCCTTTACCATCTGCCTCAAGATCACTCTTCGTTGCAGCGACAAACCGAACATCCAGCGGCACGGTCTTGTTCGACCCCAACCTCTCAATAGACCGTGTTTCGATAGCCCGCAGAAGTTTAGCCTGGAGGTCAAGCGGCATGGATTCGATTTCGTCAAGAAATATGGTGCCGCCATTGGCATGTTCCAGCTTGCCGATGCGCTGTTTTTGCGCGCCGGTAAACGCGCCCTGCTCGTGCCCGAAAAGTTCGGCCTCAATCATATCCGCTGGCAATGCAGCGCAATTGATCGCAACAAAATTACCGCGCGAATGCTCACCAAAATCATGAAGCGAACGCGCAACCACTTCTTTGCCTGTCCCTGTTTCACCGAGGATCAGAACGTCAGCGTTCGTATCGGCAAGCATGGCGATTTGCTCACGTAGCTTCAGAATTTGTCCCGTGCGGCCAACCAGACGACGCGCCAGCGCATCATGCCCTTCCAGAGCACCCCGCAATGTGCGGTTTTCCAGAACAAGACGGCGTTTTTCAAAAGCCCGTTCAATGACCGTATACAGGCGCGACACCTGGAACGGCTTTTCAATGAAATCGTAGGCGCCCGCCCGCATGGCGTCGACAGCCATCTGAACATCGCCGTGACCGGTAATCAGGATAACAGGCAGTGTCGGATCAACGGCCAGAGCGGCTTTAAGAAGTTCAAATCCATCCATGCCTGGCATGCGAATATCGCTGACGATAACAGCATATTCCTCATGTGAAATGCGCGACATCAAGGCGTCGGCGTTCTCATGCACCATGACGGGAAGCCCCTCTAGCTCCAGCCCCTGTGCAAGCGCATGACGAAGGTCGTCATCATCATCCACCAGGTGAACAACAGGGTTCAGTGCATCAGCCATAAGCCGCCTTTCAGTTCGTCAGGAGTTCGGCGTCCTGTTCCGCGGCCTCAAGCCGGATTTCAAATGTACATCCTACGCTGTCGCCTTCAGCGAGTCTTATACTGCCGCCAAAATCCTGCACAATATTGTAGACGATGGAAAGCCCGACGCCGACGCCAT
Organism: Ensifer sp.; assembly: GCA_050306195.1. GTDB lineage: Bacteria > Pseudomonadota > Alphaproteobacteria > Rhizobiales > Rhizobiaceae > Ensifer_A. The sequence continues at coordinate 9,031 of JBNLGT010000043.1, read as the reverse complement.
CACCATGCTGCTTGGTCGTAAAAAATGGCTCGAAGATTCGCTCTCGAAGGTCAGGCGCTATGCCCGGTCCATTGTCGGATATCGTCATGGCAATCGTACCACCATCGCGCAAAGCATCAATACGAATCTCAGGCGCTGCGGTTTCGGCCAGCGCATCAATCGCGTTATTCACCAAATTCACAACGATCTGCGATAGCCGAACGCGCCCGCCGAGAACGGCCAGATCTCCTATTCCTTCTGCGACGCGCAAAACAACACCTGCCTTTTTGGCGCGGGGTTTTACCAGAATAAGTGCTTCTTCCAGCACCTCTGCCAGCGTTACCGGCCGCTTTTCCAAACCCGGCTTTCGCGAGAAAGACAATAACGCGCCCGAAAGTTCCGCCATGCGGTCCACCATTGCGGCAATCCGACTGAGCGCCGACGAGGCTTCTTGGGAGCGGGAAAGTTCCAGAAAGCGCTTGGCATTGTTGGCGTAGGTGCGCATCGCAGCCAGTGGCTGGTTCATTTCATGGCTTAGCGTGGCAGCCATCTGCCCAAGCACGGCAAGCTTTGCCGTTTGAATGAGTTCCGCCTGCGTCTGTTTGAGCTTTTCTTCCGCCTGCTTGCGCTCCTCAATTTCGCGGGAAAGCTCTTCATTGGTCAGGCTCAGCGCCCGGGTTCGATCCCGCACGACCCTTTCCAACCGCAACGCCTGCGCTTTGTCCCGCCGCGTCTGCCGCTCAAGCCGTTCACGCCGATTGAGGTAGAGAAGAACAGCGGCCCCACCGAGCACGCTGATCAGTGCGGCTACCGCGCCGGCCGCAATGCCCGCGCTGCGCGCCGGGCCCTGATCAGCCAGCACGTGCAGTTGCCAGCCAAGCAGCGGGAGGTCGCGCGCCAGATTGACATAGTCCTGCACATTATCGACCTCTCCAAAAATCTCGGCGCTATGCCGATGACGCCATTCCGGCCGGTTGGTCAGAATAATGACATCCTGCTCATCCGTCACGAAAACCGGTACCGTTGTCAGCGACCAAGTGGCCTCAATACCTTCAAAGCCGACATAGGCGACCACAACACCAACGAGGCCGCCGTTTCGCCGAACATCGGAGCTAAACGCATAAGCCCGATCAGGACTTTCAAGAGAGACCGCCATGCGGCCCAAAACCCCATGACGCGCGGCCTGGGCCAGAACTTCAGCCCCGGGCGCTTCATCGCGGTAGATATCGCGCGCAGCAGCCATGGGCGTACCGTCAGGCAACAGGAATATAACTTCCTTTGCACCAGAAAGCCCGGCAATTTCTTCAGCCTTCATCTTGGCCAGTTGCCGGGAATAAACAGCGCTGTCACCACCGGGAAAGAGTGAAACAACATCGCTTTGCCGCGACATGAGCGGCGGCACCATGCGATATTTTTCAAGCACGCCAGTGAGAATTTCCGTCTGCACGGCCAGCGTCTCGGCCGCTTTCTGACGCACTTGTTCAGCGGCCAGCGTCTTCCAGTAGCTGGCGGCTCCAAAGATGACTGCGCCGGAAAGGCAGAGCAAGGCAATCACCACGATAAGCCGCATCTCGCGGTATCGTGCCCGTGTCCTTCTCTCCACCGGCGCATCGCTCATGAAAAAGCCTCCCGCTTGCGTTTTGAAGCGGGAGGCTGAAGGAGTCAATCAAGCGTCAAAGCTTCAGCGAAACGATTTCTCGATTCGATCAAGCGTCTCCATCGCCGGAAGAACGTTTGCAACAGCACCGTTCGGCTCACGGCCTTCCTTGATGGCGGCGAAGAATTCGCGGTCGATCAGCTCAATGCCATTGTTTGACACGGCGACGCCTGAAAGATCCACCGGCTTGTCATAGCCGTCGAAAAGGTCGTCGTAGCGGGCAATATAGGTACCCTTGTCGCAGATATAGCGGAAGAACGTTCCAAGCGGTCCGTCATTGTTGAAGGACAGCGACAACGTGCAGATTGAACCGCTTGGCGTCTTCATGCCGATAGACATGTCCATTGCAATATCAAGGTCGGGATGCATGGGCCCCTGAAGACCAAATGCCTCCGAAACCGTTTCACCCGTCTGATACTGGAAGAGATCAACTGTATGGCAGGCGTGGTGCCACAAAAGGTGATCGGTCCAGGAGCGTGCCTCACCCTTTGCATTGGTATTTGTACGACGGAAGAAATAGGTCTGAACATCCATCTGTTGGATTTTCAGCTCGCCCGCCTTGATCTTGTTATGAATCCATTGGTGCGACGGATTGAAACGGCGCACTTGTCCCGCCATGGCGACCAAGCCGGTATCCTTCTGTTTGGCGACAATGGCCTGACTGTCCGCCAGGCTGTCGGCCATCGGTATTTCGACCAGAACATGCTTGCCTGCATCCATGCAGGCAATAGCCTGACTGGCGTGCATCTGCGTAGGCGTCGACAGGATCACCGCATCAACATCGTCGCGCGCAATACATTCTTCCAGCGTGGTTGCCGCATGACCAATGCCGCGTTCCGACGCCAGTTTTTCAATTTTTTCTTTTGTCGGCCCCATCACCGACGTCACTTCGACACCGTCGATATTGGCAATCGCATCCAGATGCTTGATCCCGAAAGCGCCATAAGCGCCCGCTACGCAAACTCGCATAAGACTTTCCTCTTTATATTGTGGCTCCCGGACAATGAAATCCGGGAGCGGAGACCTGAAATCAGGCAGCCTTGTTTTCTAAAATGATGTGGCCAACCGCCGTGTTGGATGCTGGCACGTGATAGTGGCGGTGAACTTCCACAACCTCTTCATCAAGCGCACCACGCATCACATGCCACATGACCATTTCCACGCCTTCCGAACCAGCTTCACGCAGATATTCCACATGCGGGATCTTGCTTGCAAAGACCGGGTCTTCCGTCAGAAGGTCGAGGAAACGCTGGTCCCATTCGGCGTTGATCAGACCCGCACGCTTATATTGCAGCTGATGGCTCATACCGCCGGTGCCAAAAATCACGACATTCAAGTCTTCGTCAAAAGAGTCGATTGCCTTGCGGATGGCCTTGCCTAGGTTGAAGCAACGGTTGCCGGTGGGAGCCGGATATTGAACCACATTGACCGCAAGCGGAATGACCAGCGCAGGCCACTCATCATCCGGTCCCATATCGCCATACATCACAGAAAGCGGAACGGTCAGGCCGTGGTCAACCTCCATCTCATTCATGATCGTGATGTCGAATTCATCAAGGATCAATGACTGGGCGATGTGGCTGGCAAGTTTCTGGTGGTTCTTCACGACCGGCACCGGGCGCGGCCCCCAACCCTCGTCGGCCGGTTGGAATTCAGCCGCAGTTCCCAACGCAAAGGTCGGTATGCATGAGGCATCGAACGCCGTGCAATGATCGTTATAAACGAGGAAAATCACGTCCGGTTTCTTTTCCTTCATCCATTCACGTGACTTTTCGAAACCGGCAAAAACCGGCTGCCAGTAAGGCTCATGGGTAATCTTGGTATCCATGGCCACACCGATGGCTGGAACATGGCTGCAGCCAACACCTGCAATAATACGCGCCATTATTCTTCTCCCCATTCTTTTTTATAACGATTGCCTTCGATGGAGCGGCCACCGTTCAACATCATGTCGCGATAAGCATCCACACCCATGCCTGTCATCAGGCCGGCAAGATTTTGGAAATTGATACCGTCATTCGCTGCAAGCTTCGACGTGTAGTAGATATTGCCGCCAAGCTCGAGCAGCCGGTTCCATTCCCGCTTCAACACAGCTTCGCGCTGCTCTGGCTTCATCGGATATTTATCAAGATACGCCTCTTCATTGGCGTTGAATTCATCCCGATTTTTCTGCAACCGCAGCGAAATGCAGAACTGGTTCAGGTGATATCCTTCCCTGCTCCTGTCTGCATCGAACACAAACGTGCCCGGTATATCCTCGTAGTCTTTTTTCATAACCATCTGTTTTCTCTCCAGATTATTTTAGTTCTCGTGCGTCAAAAGCGCAGCCAGCACGGCCTCGGCAATCTCGGCATAATCCTCCTTGCCATCAAAACGGCCCTTCATTCCCAAATCACCGGCGAGCTCTTCCCAGTCAGCAATCGCGGTCGACATGCCCCCCGAAAATCCAAGCTCCTGGACAGTCAGAGCAACCTCCCGCATCTCAGCCGCGCGACGTGGACCATGCGTCAACGCACGTTCCATCATGTAGGCGGCGCGCTTCTTCCAACCGAAACCGGGATAGCTTGCTTCGAGTGAATCAAGCACGTCCTCAGCCACCCCTGCCCGAACCCCGGACAGCACACATTCTAAAACCAGCGCCTCCAGCCCTTTGACCATGACCGAGCGGATCATCTTCATCGACGATGCTCTGCCCGTGCCGCCATCGACCGCCTTCACATTCATGTCTATTTCAGCCAGAAATTCGACGGCATCCTCAGAATGCGGCCCGGACGTCAAGAGCGGCGTCTTGTGCAGATTGGGATGAACCGGCGACATGACAGCGATATCGACATATCGTCCACCCGCTGCCTCGATAACCTCAGCCGAACGGCGCTTGGTTCCCGGAGCACAGGAATTGCAATCGAAGAAAAGAGCATCTTTGCGGATAACCCTTGCCGCACTCTTTGCGGCTTCGTGCGCCTGGTCAGCCGTCACCAACGAGAAAACAGCCATAGCCTCGCCGAGAGCATCATTCATGGTCTCAGCGCGGGTTACGCCTGCGTTCTCAAAATCCACCAGCTTGCCAGCGCGCACAGCATTGTCCGTGCTCGCCGTCTTGACGTCATAGGCGACAATCTCAATATCGCTAAAAACCTGACGCCAGCCTTCCGCGAATGCGCTCGCCGCCTCGCCAAATCCGACAAAGGCTATCGGATAAGGCAAATTGGCCTGCTTTTGATGCGGAATATTGGTCACGTCTCCTCCAATTCTTTTGGCCGGACTTATAACACCCGCTCAATTAGCTGCCACATTCAAAAGCAGCGCCAGCTATTGATTTTTCGAATAGTCATCCTTTTGCATGTCGTATAAATGACCGGTTTCGCTAGACTTTCTTATGAATTCTATGAATTTTGCCTGCGTCGGCGTGGCTCGCCACCCGCGCCTTACTGTCAGCCCTATGGGTCTTTCAGATTTTTCCAACGGCACCCGCAGCGGCACCAGCAAACCAAAGTCACGCTCATGCCTGATCTGATGCAGCGAAATGATGGTAATATAATCACCCGCAGTCAGCAATTCGCGAATAAGAACCAGTGAGCTGGTCACCACCCGGACCGGGGTCTCCTCACGCTCTCCGATCTTCAAAACATCAAACAGATAGGAACCTGCCGGGGTCGGTTTCGGTGGCGCAATCCAGGGGTAGGCAAGCGTCTCCTCAATCGTCACCGAATTCTTCCAGGCCAACGGATGGTTCTTGCCAGCAACAATGGCAAGCGGATCATTAAAAAGCGGAATCTGCTCGACATCGTTGATCGGCAATGGATCACGCAAGGCGCCAATGATGAAGTCAATTTCACCGTTCCGCAGCCGCCCGAGCAATTCGGCATAAGGCCCGTCAATTACCTGTATCTGCACCGCCCGTGTGGATGCCACCATGGCGTCAATTGACTTTGGCAGGATGTAGGTCCGCGGCAACGGCGTTGTGCCAACCAGTATTTTTGATGAATCCTGACCCAGGTAGTTCTGGATTTCGTCATGCCCTTGCTTCAACTCGGCAAAGGCCAGATTGGCATGCTGTGCAAGCGCGAGAGCCGATTGGGTCAGTGTGATCCCTTCCGGCGCGCTGGCAAACAGCGTCATGCCACAGAGCTTTTCAAGGTTACGGGCGGCCCGGTGAATGGAGGGCTGGGAAATACCGATATTGCGTGCCGCTATCGTAAAATTATTAGCGCGCGACATGGCTGTCAGCGCCCTCAACTGCGCCACCGTCAGCATCCGGTGGAAGCCGGTGAAGCCGCGCCCCTTCTGCCTCTGACCGAGGCGCAACGCCTCCTCCGCCCCTGCCTTCAGATATTCAAGCGCCTTTTCTGCACGGCTCCAATAGAGCCCGCCAACGGGCGTAACATGCATTCCGTCGCTTCGGCGCTCGAACAAAGTGACGCCAAAATCCTTCTCCAGACCCGCAATCGCCTGGGTAACCGCAGGTTGCGACAGATGCTCGCGTTCCGCCGCCAGACTGACAGACCCGCAATTCGCCACTTCCCGGAAGACGCGCAAATGGCGGATATTTGGTATATGCATCAATATATCTCCGACGTTCGTCGCATCACTCTATAGCAAAAGCTTATGGCATGCGATGTATTTGAAATAGAAAAATAATGTTGCGCATCGCATAATGATCCCAACACCTGCTTCAAGCGCCAAAAATTATGGAAACACCTGCCGCTATGGGACGTGGTTTAAGCTTGGGAATAGTCTGACAAGAATGCCATCGGCTTATAAAGGGCAGCTTGCGGCAAATGACCGAGCCTGGATATTGTTCCGCACCAACTGAAATCTTTGAGACCTGGAACAAGTCCACACCATTCCCACCTCGGCGCGAGGCCGACGGCAAATAAACAAGGAGACAAACATGGCTGTTGTTGTTCAGAACATCGAGCGCGCCGATCCGGAAATTATCGCCAAATTGGGCGAGTGTGGCGTTGCGACCGTCCATGAGGCACAAGGCCGCAAGGGATTGCTTGCCTCCTACATGAGGCCAATCTATTCCGGCGCGCGGCTTGCGGCGTCTGCCGTAACAATCTCGGCGCCTCCCGGCGACAACTGGATGGTGCATGTGGCAATCGAACAGGTGAAGGCAGGCGACATTCTGGTCCTTGCACCAACCAGCCCCTGCGAAGACGGCTATTTTGGCGATCTGCTCGCGACCTCCATGCAGGCGCGCGGCGGCATGGGCCTGATCATAGACGCTGGCGTTCGTGACGTCCGCGACCTGACTGAAATGAATTTCCCGGTCTGGTCAAAGGCGGTATTTGCCCAAGGGACCGTCAAGGAAACGCTTGGTTCAGTCAATGTACCCGTCGTTTGTGCTGGAGCCTATATCGAACCGGGCGACATCATCGTTGCTGACGATGACGGCGTTTGCGTCGTTAAACGCCATGAGGCCGCCGACGTTCTGAAAAAGGCTGAGGCCCGGGTTGCCGCGGAAGAGGAAAAGCGCCAACGGCTGGCCGCTGGAGAACTGGGCCTGGACATTTACAAAATGCGCGAGCGGCTGGCCGAAAAAGGCCTGAAATATATCTAAGCACGCGCGAAACCGGGGCATCGTGGATCAAGATCTGCGCAAACCAATGGAAATATTGTGATGAGCAACGGTATTGCCTGTATGTGGATGCGAGGCGGCACATCAAAGGGAGGCTACTTTCTGGCCTCCGACCTGCCAGCAGAAATCGAGGCACGCGACCAATTCCTGCTTGAAATGATGGGCTCACCTGACGCGCGCCAGATCGATGGAATGGGCGGCGCGCACCCGCTGACCTCAAAGGTTGCGGTGGTTTCAAAGTCCGATCGCGACGGCGCTGATGTCGATTACCTCTTCCTGCAAGTCTTCGTCGACAAGGCCGTCGTCACCGATGCCCAAAACTGCGGCAACATCCTGGCCGGTGTCGGCCCCTTTGCCATCGAACGCGGACTGGTGGAACCACAGAACGGCGTCACGCCGGTCAATATCTATATGGTCAATACCGGCCAATTTGCCGAAGCGCGCATTCAAACACCCAACGGCCGCGTGACCTACAAGGGCGATGCCCGCATAGATGGCTCGCCGGGAACCTCAGCGCCGGTGCCAATCGAATTCAAGGACACCGCAGGCTCTTCATGCGGCGCGCTTTTGCCAACGGGCAACGTGCTGGACCTCGTAGAGGGCATCGAAGTCACGATGATCGACAACGGCATGCCCTGCGTGGTCATGCGGGCATCCGATATGGGGATCAGTGGCGACGAAGATCCCAAGGCACTGGAAGCCAACACGGCGCTTCGCGAAAAGCTGGAAGCTATCCGCCTTAAAGCCGGACCATTGATGAACCTTGGCGACGTTTCAAAAAAATCGGTGCCCAAGATGACCATGGTTTCCGCACCCAATAATGGCGGGGCCATCTCGACCCGTACTTTCATTCCGCATTCATGCCACGACGCAATCGGCGTTCTGGGTGCTGTCAGCGTGGCAACAGCCTGCCTTTTGCCGGGCGCTCCCGCCGCAGAACTTGCCAATGTCGGCAGCGGTGCAGAACGCAACCTTTCAATCGAACACCCGACCGGCGAAATGACCGTTGTCGCCAACCTGGATGACGACGGCAACGTGACAAGCGCGGCAATTCTGCGCACGGCGCGCAAGCTTTTCGACGGCACCGTCTTTGCACAAGAGGAATAGATCATGGATCCCGACTGGCTGGTTTTTCACCCCAACCCTTCCAAACCGGCGTTCAAACTGCCTGAAGGGGCTGTCGATGCCCACTGCCACGTCTTTGGTCCGGCAGCCGAATTTCCCTTCGCACCCGAACGCAAATACACGCCCTGCGACGCTTCAAAACAGCAGCTCTTTGCCCTGCGCGACTTTCTCGGTTTTTCCCGCAATGTGATTGTGCAGGCCACATGCCACGGCAAGGATAACCGCGCCATGGTGGACGCCTGCCGTGCTTCAAACGGTCTAGCCAAGGGCATCGCGTCTGTCGGCAAGGACATCACCGAGGCCGAAATCGCGGAAATGAACGACGCTGGCGTAAAAGGCGTGCGCTTCAACTTCGTCAAACGCCTTGTCGATGCTACGCCAAAGGAAGTCTTCCTCTCCATTGCCGACAAGATCAAGGCATTTGGCTGGCACATTGTCGTCTATCTCGAAGCGCAGGATCTGGAAGAAACCATTCCCTTCCTCAAGGAGCTGCCAACAACGGTCGTCTTTGACCATATGGCGCGGCCAGACGTTGCCAAGGGCGTCGACCATCCTGATTTCCAGCGCTTCGTCGACCTGATGGAGGATGAAAAATTCTGGTCCAAAGTCACTTGCCCGGAGCGCCTTTCCGTTAGCGGACCCGACACCTATGACGACGTTGTGCCTTTCGCCAAAAAGATCGTCGATCT
>JBNLGT010000042.1:0-24819 GCA_050306195.1 Ensifer sp. | reverse complement strand
GTCGGGTACTGCGCCGCGCACCGGTTTTTCGGTGCGGCCCACCGTCATTTCGTCCAGGCTATTCTTCCGGAAGAGTCCTTTTTCGCTCACACTGTCGGCGCTTTGCGCCTCGCTCCGCGCGGGCGCGTCATCGGACGCGCCGCCCGGTCGGGCTTGCGGCTTTGCCGATCCTTTTCCCTTGCCACCTTCCAGTGACTTTGATGTCTCCCGCGCCAGCGGATCGTCCATAACCGCCAGTTCGGCGGCCTTGAGGCGTTTGATTTCGTCGCGCAGGCGGGCGGCGGTTTCGAAGTCGAGATCGGCGGCGGCGTCGCGCATCTGCTTTTCCAGCGCTTCCAGATGGGCCTTGAGATTGTTGCCCACGAGGTCCTTGGCGCTTTCCTTCACGCCCTTGACGCCAATTTCCGCGCGCACATGGTCCTTCTCGTAAACGCTGTCCAGAATGTCGGAAATGCGCGCCTTCACCGATTCCGGTGTAATACCGTGTTCGGCGTTGTAGGCAAGCTGCTTTTCGCGGCGGCGCGTGGTCTCGCCCATGGCGCGTTCCATCGAGCCGGTGATGTTGTCGGCATAGAGGATCACCTTGCCGTCGACGTTACGCGCGGCGCGGCCAATCGTCTGGATCAGCGAGGTTTCAGAGCGCAGGAAGCCTTCCTTGTCGGCATCGAGAATGGCCACGAAACCGCATTCGGGAATATCCAGACCCTCGCGCAACAGGTTGATGCCGACCAGCACGTCAAACGCGCCCAGCCGCAGGTCGCGGATAATCTCGATCCGCTCCAGCGTGTCGATGTCGGAATGCATGTAGCGCACGCGCACGCCCTGTTCATGCAGATATTCGGTCAGGTCTTCGGCCATGCGCTTGGTCAGCACCGTCACCAGCGTGCGGTAACCGGCCGCCGCAGTCTCGCGGATTTCGCCCAGCACATCGTCGACCTGCGTTTTGGCCGGGCGGATTTCCACCGGCGGGTCGATCAGGCCGGTTGGGCGGATCACCTGTTCGGCAAACACGCCGCCCGCCTGTTCCATTTCCCAGCCGCCGGGCGTGGCGGAAACAGCCACCGTGTCGGGGCGCATGGCGTCCCATTCCTCAAAGCGCAAGGGGCGGTTATCCATGCAGGAGGGCAGACGGAAACCGTATTCCGCCAGCGTCGCCTTGCGGCGGAAGTCGCCGCGATACATAGCCCCAATCTGCGGAATGGTGACATGGCTTTCATCGATGAAGATGATGGCGTTATCGGGAATATATTCAAACAGCGTTGGCGGCGGCTCGCCGGGGTTGCGACCGGTGAGATAGCGCGAATAGTTTTCAATGCCTGCGCACGAGCCCGTGGCCTCCAGCATTTCAATATCATAGCGGGTGCGCTGTTCCAGCCGCTGCGCTTCCAACAGGCGGCCCGCAGCTTCCAGCTCAACCAGACGGCCCTTCAGCTCTTCCTTGATGGATTTGATCGCCTGGTTCAGTGTCGGGCGCGGCGTCACATAGTGCGAATTGGCGTAAATCTTCACGCTTTCCAGATCGCCGGTCTTCTTGCCGGTCAGCGGATCGAACTCGGTAATGGATTCAATCTCGTCGCCCCACATGGTGATGCGCCAGGCGGCATCCTCAAGGTGGGCGGGGAAAATCTCGATCGTGTCGCCACGCACCCGGAAGGAGCCGCGCTGAAAATCCATGTCGCGCCGCTTGTATTGCTGGGCCACAAGGTCGGCCAGCAATTGCCGCTGGTCCAGCGTGTCGCCCACATTCATCTGGAATGTCATGGCGGTGTAGGTTTCAACCGAACCGATACCGTAAATGCAGGAAACAGAGGCGACAATCACACAGTCGTCACGCTCCAGAATGGCCCGCGTGGCGGCATGGCGCATACGGTCGATCTGCTCGTTGATTGAGCTTTCTTTCTCGATATAGGTGTCGGAACGCGGCACATAGGCTTCCGGCTGGTAATAGTCGTAATAGGAAACGAAATACTCGACCGCGTTGTTCGGGAAGAAATTCTTGAACTCCGAATAAAGCTGCGCAGCCAGTGTCTTGTTGGGCGCAAGGATCAGGGCAGGGCGCTGCGTTTCCTCAATCACCTTGGCCATGGTGAAGGTTTTACCCGAGCCGGTGACACCCAGCAGAACCTGGCTGCGCTCACCGTCTTTCAGGCCCTCGACCAGATCATGAATGGCCGTCGGCTGGTCGCCGGAAGGCTTGTATTCCGTTTCCATCACCAGGCGGATTCCGCCTTCGGACTTCTCCGGGCGTTCGGGCCGGTGCGGCGTCCATATCTCGCCATTCTTGTGCAGTGGGTTGCCGCTCTCGATCAGCCGCGAAAGCGCCTCAACAGTGGCTGTCACGCCATTGTTGGAAAGCTTGCCTGCATCCTCAAGCGATACATCAACACCGGCGACCGGCATGAGCCCGGCGGCCGCACGTTCTTTCGGATCGTTGGACGCGCCGATGGATGTTCCGCGCGAGGTGCGCTTTTCGCCACCACGTTTCGTTCTCTCTGCGGCAACCTGTTCCGCGTGCTGTCGTGCGGCGTTCTCCACCTTCTTGCGGTGCTTGCCTGCTTTGGACGCGACTTCGCGCTGCGTCTCCACCGTCGCGGCTTCGGCTTCCGCCTCAAGCTGTTTGACCCAGTCGGAGACGGAGCCTTCAAGCGGCGCGCCTTCAAACGCGGTTTGCGGGGCTTCTTCAAAACCGGGGGATTTTTTCGGGGATCTGGCCATGGCCGGAATATGGGGCGAGTCAGGCAAAATTGGAAGTGGGCAACCGGTACAAATCGGAAACGGTTATGCGACTGCTGACAGAAACTGTCAGCCAGTCCGGCATATCCAAATCGACCGGGCTCAATATTATTGGGTCAGGCGCACATTGCCGGAGCTTGTCACTTCCTCGGTGCATTTGACCCGGAAGATAAAGTCCAGATCCAGTAATTTTTCTGTATTGTGACGACGCGCTACTTTCCGACCTATTGAGCTCATCTCGAAGGGCGGGTATCTCCTAAGGGCAGATTCCGTCCAATGGCCCGTCAGGTTTCTTATGTATCAGAACGTCCTGTTGATTGTGATCGAAAGCGCGGTCTATTTCGCGGTTATGGCGTCGCTTCTGCATTCCCGGCGCAAGCTTGGTCTTGGCGTTTTCATGTGCGCCCTTGGCGCAATGCATTTTCTGGAGACATATCTGGCCGCAAATTCTCTGATTGCGCTGCCTTTTGGGCTTGCCTCTCCTGGCTCCGCGCCCTTCTTCACCGGCAAGCTCATGATGATCCTCGCTCTCTATATTGAGGAAGATGCCGCCGTTGTAAGGCAGCCCATTTACGGGCTGCTGGTTGGCAATTTCCTCGTTCTGGGACTTGCCTATCTGCTTCGGTTGCATGTTTCTGATGGATCCGCGGATATCGATTTCGGGTTTCTGGACCAGATGGGCACGCTCATGGTCTGGGGCACGATGCTGCTATACATCGATGCGATAGGTGTGGTCCTGATTTACGAAAAGCTGCGTTCTATGGGACTTCCCGTGCGGACGATCAGGCTGTTTGTGTCCGGCGCCCTGATGCTGGTCTTCGATCAAGTCGGTTTCTTTGCGTTGCTCGCCTGGCTCTATGGCGTTGGTCCAGACGTTTTCTGGGGTGGATTGGTCGTCAAGATCTTTTGCGCCGCCCTCTACGCTGTCATGCTTGGTGTCTATTTCAACAGCAAGGCGCTTTTTCGTATCAGTCGGCCCCAGCGTCCGTTGGGCGATGTGTTCCAGGATCTAACCTTTCGAGAGCGCTATGAAAGCCTGCTCGCCCACTCCGGCATAGATGGTCTCACCGGCGCATTCAATCGCGACCGATTTGACACCGACCTTCCACAAATACTGGCTGCGGTGAAGGCCAATGGCGATAACGCCTGTATCGCCATCATCGACATTGATTTTTTCAAGAGGATCAATGACAGGCACGGACATCTGGCGGGCGATGAAGTTCTGAAAGCATTCGCTGCCTTCTTCATGTCGGGCCGCGGAAAGGGCGCACGGTTTTACCGTTATGGCGGCGAAGAGTTTGTCTTTTTCGCCACCGGTTTCCGGCGAGGCGATGCACATGCACTGCTGGACGGGCTGCGCCAGGACATGGCTGAATCCGTACGTGCGCCGGATGGCTCTGCGGTAACTTTCAGTGCTGGCGTTGCTGAATATGGTGTAGATGGAACGGATGCGGTTTCGCTTCTCGAAATTGCCGACATGCGCCTCTACACAGCCAAAACAACCGGGCGAAACCGGGTCTGTTGACGAGAAATACACTCAGTCAGGTCAAAGCGCGGCGTTCGGGCGGTCTATAATCTCCCGTAGCGAGAAAGACGAATTGATCTTCACCACATGGGGAAGGGCGGAAAGCCAGTCGCGGTGAATGCGCTCGTAGTCTTCCAGATCCTTGGCCGCCACACGCAATATATAGTCATACTCCCCGGACATCAGGTAGCAAACGACGACATTGGGGCAGAGTTTCACTGCGGCTTCAAACTCTGTCAGCGTCTTGGCGAACTGGCCGGACAGCGAAATATGCACGATCACCATCATCTTGTAGCCGATTGCCTTGTTGGACAGTCGGGCATGATAGCCGGAGATTGTGCCGGATTTTTCGAGAATATCGAGCCGTCGCGAGCAAGCCGATGGTGACAGACCCACCTTGTCCGCCAGTTCGGCATTGGAGATTCGTCCGTTCTCCTGAAGCGCCTTCAGCATCAAGATATCAATACGATCAAGTTCGTTCATCGAACATCCTTCGAATTACAGAGGTAATCACACAATAATATTCGAAAAAGATGTTTCCGGGAACCCCACTTTGCAAGGACATTTCGCGTCACTTGCGTTCTAATCGCCCCATCTGAAGGCGATATCCGAAAAACGAGGAAACAGAGAGGAACTCTAGAGATGATCGTAGGCTGCCCCAAAGAAATCAAGAACCACGAATATCGTGTTGGCCTGACCCCAGGTTCCGTGCGCGAATATGTTGCCCACGGCCATAATGTCATTATCGAAACCGGCGCAGGTCTCGGCATTGGCGCCGATGATGCGGCTTACATGGCTGCTGGCGCAAAGATTGTCGCGACGGCGGCGGATGTATTCCAGAAAGCCGACATGGTCGTAAAGGTCAAGGAGCCGCAGCCGTCTGAATGGGCGCAGCTCCAGGAAGGTCAGATCCTCTATACCTATCTCCACCTCGCACCCGATGCAGCACAGACCAAAGGTCTGGTCGAATCCGGCGTGACCGCAGTTGCTTACGAAACCGTGACCGATGAGCGCGGCGGCCTGCCGCTGCTGGCCCCTATGTCCGAAGTGGCCGGACGTCTGTCCATTCAGGCCGGCGCAACCGCGCTGCAAAAGGCCAATGGCGGTCTCGGTAAGCTGCTGGGCGGCGTTCCGGGCGTTGATCCGGGCAAAGTCGTGATTGTTGGTGGCGGCGTGGTTGGCCTGAACGCGGCGAAAATGGCAATTGGTCTCGGCGCTGACGTCACCATTCTGGATCGTTCGCTTCCGCGTCTGCGTCAGCTGGACGACATTTTTGGTGGCCGCATCCATACGCGCTACTCCTCCATCGAAGCGCTGGAATCGGAAGTCTTCTCCGCCGATATGGTTGTCGGCGCAGTGCTGATCCCCGGTGCGGCTGCACCGAAGCTCGTTACGCGCGATATGCTGACCGGCATGAAGAAGGGTGCAGTGATTGTTGACGTGGCTATCGACCAGGGCGGCTGCTTTGAAACCTCACATGCAACGACGCATTCCGATCCGACCTATGAAGTGGACGGCGTGGTTCACTATTGCGTCGCCAACATGCCTGGCGCTGTGCCGGTAACTTCCGCTCATGCGCTGAACAACGCAACTCTGATGCATGGCCTCGCGCTCGCTGACCGCGGTCTGACCGCAATCACCGAAGACATGCACCTGCGCAACGGTCTTAACGTTCACAAGGGACGTATCACCAACAAGGCGGTTGCCGAGGCTCTTGGATACGATCTGGTTGCACCGGACGCGGCGCTTAAAGCGGCCTGATCCGCGAACAATAAAAAGACGAACCCCTTTCTCGACTGCACGGCCCGGCACCCATTCCCGGGCCGTCTTTTTATTCATGCCGGTTGATGCGCGCCTGATAACAATTGTTGCGCGCCGAGCGAATGTGCACATAGGCCACGTCATCGCGTTCCAGCAATGTGCCTGCGCGGATTTCCATCTCCGCAACGGGTGTCACTGCGCCGGTACCGTAGATGATACGGTCATCCTCACCATAGCCGCGCAGAATATAATCGGGGCTTGATGCAAGAATAGGTGGGCGCGTGGCCGAATCCTCAAAACGTGGACACTCCTCCGCATGCAGGAAAATTGGCCCAGTCTCCGCATATGGCTGAAGTCTGGGAAAGGGTCTGTAGGCCAGCACCAGATAACGGTCGTCCTTAGCCACAAAATTTAAACAATGGCGGCAAGGAATACCGTCGCCATCGGACACGCGGGTCTCGGGCTCTTGTCCGTAGGCATCGGGCCCGCCTGACTGATATCGGCGGGCATCTTCGGTGGGCATGGCTTGAAAGCGGATATTTGACATTGCTTGCTCCTTTGACGGCCATATTGGCCAGGTCGCGGCATCGCGCCACCCGTTTCTTGCCGGGTTGATAGCGGTAATAATTTTGAGACCTGGACCAACATTTCGATTTCCCGGCGTTTGGATTTGATCTAGCAATTGCGAAATTGCTCTTGGCTGGAAAGGGTCGGCCCGTGAAGCGTTTATTCAAATTGGGAATAGTGGCGCTTGTTCTGGCCGCTGGCGGAACCTGTTCGTATGCCGAGGACGCGCTGCCGCTCACGGAGGAGCAGCAAACGGAAGCCAATTTGTTCATCTTCAACAATGCGCTTTTTGTGGGCATGCATGAAGGCGGGCACATGCTGATCAGCGAATTCAACCTTCCTGTGCTGGGGCGGGAGGAAGACGCTGTCGACAATCTCGCATCCGTGCTCATGCTCGAAGCAGGCACGGAGGAAATGGACATTGCCATACAAGATGCCGCAGATGGCTGGTTCCTGCTTTCAGAAGGCAGGAAGGAGATTACTGACGAGGAGCTTCTCGACGAACACTCGCTGGATGACCAGCGCGCCTACAACATCGTGTGCATGATGACGGGCGCCGATCCGGAAGTCTTTTCCACCTTTGCCGACTCGCTCGAATATCCCGAAGAGCGCCGCGAGCGCTGTTTTGATGAATATAATACCGTTCGCGAAAGTTGGCTCGGCCTTCTGGAGCCCTTCGCCTTGCCTGAAGATGCGCCGGGCAGCACGATCCACATCGCTTACGAAGAACCGAATGCGGATAACGCGGATGCCGCTGCGGTCCTCCGTCAAGGTCAGCTATTGGAAATGCTCGCAGATACGCTTGGCGGGGTCTTTGATCTGAAGTCAGGCATCCGTTTCACCGCGCGTAATTGCGGCGAGGAAAACGCTTATTGGGACGCCTCAACCCGCGAACTGACCTTCTGCTATGAGTTTGCCAGAATGAATGCCGATGTCATCACACGCTTTTTGCAGCGGGAATCTGCCGGTGAGAAATAATCCTAGGCTTGCGCCATGCGATTGTCGCGCTTGGCGAGGTCCAGTATCTCATCGTCGCTGAGTGGCCGCACGATTGCGTCGCTTGTACTGACGGGTGAAAAGCCAAACATTTGGTAGAGCTGCAACGCACGCGGATGGTCCAGATTGTTGGTGGTGACCAAGACCTTCTGTGGTTCAAAATCCCAGATGGCGTAAACCGCCTGCTGCATGAACCATTTTCCGACGCCGAGGCCCAGCGCATGTTCCATCAGGCCGAAATGGGTCAGCTCGACATTGCCGTCGCTTTGTTCGTGAAATTCGAAAAATCCGGCAGGCGCGCCATTGACGTAGAGAACGTGAATATGGGCGGTCTGCGCGTGTAATAGCGCCGTCAGCTTGTCGTCCTTCATTCGCAACCGGTCTACCCAGTGCCACCGCGCACCAACCTGCCGGTAGATAAAGCGGTAAAAGGGCAGCGGAATGTCTGTCACGCGCATAACGGCGGTGTGAATATTGGCCGGATAAGGCAGACTGGATTTGGGCCGTGCGGTCATTTCCAGATGCGTGATATGGGCCTTCAGCGCCTTCGGTTTGCCGGGCTTCGTCATGTCAGGCCTCGCCGGTCACAATGGGTGTGTCATCGCGTGAGCCCCACTCAGACCAGGAGCCATCGTAAAGCGTATGATTGTTGTGGCCAAGGCTTGTCAGTGCCAGCGAAATAATGGCCGCCGTCACCCCGGAGCCGCATGTGGTGACGACCGGTTTTGAAAGGTCGACACCCGCAGCCTCAATGGTTTCCTTCAGTTCGGGCAGGGACTTGAACTTGCCATCAACGGAAAAGACGCCAGAGGGGAGGTTTTTCGCGCCGGGCATATGGCCCGAGCGCATACCCTCGCGCGGTTCCGGCTCCACGCCAGTGAAACGGCCCGCGCCGCGCGCATCGGCAATTTGCGATGAACCATCGTCCGCAATAGCTCGCATCTGCGCAAAGCTTGTAACGCGTTCCGGGCTGTAGGTAACGTTGAATGTAGCCGTTGTCGGGACAGGGATATCGTTTTCCAGCGGGCGTCCGTCGCGTTTCCAGCCGTCTATGCCGCCGTCCATGACAAAAACATTCTTCGCCCCAAAAAGCCGAAACAGCCACCAGACGCGTGGCGCAGTGAAAATGCCCGGACCGTCATAAACGACGATCGTATCCGTATCGCTGATCCCAAGCCCTTCCACAGCCGCCTTGAACATATCCGGTGTGGGGATGGAATGCGGAAGGCCGGTGGAGTGGTCGGCAATCTCGTCCTGATCGAAGAAGACCGCGCCCGGCAGGTGCCCGTCGCTATATTCTTCTCGACCGTTGCGGTTCTGCGCCGGCAGATACCATGCGGCGTCCACGAGTTTGAAGCCAGGTGTTCCAAGCCGTTCCTCAACCCAATCGGGTGATACGATATAGGGACTGTTTTCACTCACGTGGAATTCCTTTGTTGGGCGTCAATGCCGGGTCTATTCCCGAATTTTGCCGGTGCGACTATGCCATTGTGCGATAGATTCGTCAGGATAGCCCTGAAAAGACTTATCGCCGGGACGGATGTCGGGTTCAACCCAGTCGGGCTTGAATTCGAGCATCACATGCGTGGTTTGCGATGGCACAGGCAGATTGGTATCAATGACGGAGGCCAGCGGATGGATCAGGTCCGGCCAGCGGGCGTCGTAAAGCCAGAGATGCGAGCCGCATTGCCTGCAAAAACGCCGTTCGGCAGGAGAAACGCCGTCTTCCAGCCTGGCATTGTAAATCGCGATATGTTCTTCGCCCTCAACGACCAGGGTTTCAGCGCGCCCCATGATGTTGATCGCATACCCTCCACCGGAGGTCTTGCGACAGATCGAGCAGTAGCAGCGCTGGTAGGGAACAGGGTGCGGACTGTCACAGGAAAACCGGACGCTGCCGCAATGGCATGAACCTTCTATACGCATGGACGCTCCTCCTTCGGCCGTAGCCTGTCAATTCGTCGGAGCCTCGCCAAAGCGGATACGGAAGCGGCGGTTTTCCTTGCCCTTTTTCTCAATCTTGCCAATGTGGATTGCGCCCACTTCCTGCGTTTCAGAAACATGGGTCCCGCCGCAGGGCTGGCTGTCAACAGCGGCATCTTCGCCAATGCAAACAAGGCTGACACGCCCAAGACCCACCGGAGGGCGGACATTCTTCGATTTGACAATATCCGGATTGGCTGTGAGCTCCTCATCCGTGATCCATTGAACGTAGATTGGATGGTTCTCGTTGACCAGCGTCATCAGCTTTTCGGTAACGTCCGCCTTGTCGATTGTGTCGCTCATGTCGAAGTCAACGCGAGAATCATCTTCGCCGACGGCCGCGCCAGTAATGGGGTAGGGGCAGACAACTGATAGAAGATGGCAGGCAGTGTGCATGCGCATGAGCTTGTAGCGGCGTGGCCAGTTGACGTGGCAGACGAGTTTTTCACCGATCTCGGGGCGTGGCTCGCCGTCCAGCGGCATATGCAGGATGACCGATTTGTCGTCGCCAGTCACCGTGACGCCCAACTTGATGTGGGTTCCGTCTTCCCGCTCCAGAAAACCATCATCACCCGGCTGACCACCGGATGTCGCGTAAAAGCAGGTTTGGTCGAGTACAATCGACCCGTCATCACCAATTGCCGTAACGTTAGCCTCGCAGGCCGAAAGGTAAAAATCGTCACGAAATAAAGGCGTTGTAGACATAAGTTAAATCATATGAGCCTGGCGCGGACCCGTCTGCAATCCGCACCCTGCCTTAACGAAAGCTCAGTCCACGGCCTCAAACGGAACCGCGATTTGCGGATTTGAGAGCATCCACTCTGGCACAGGCAGACCCTTCTCTTCAAGGAAAGAAGGATTGAAAAGCTTGGACTGGTAACGATTTCCATAATCGCAAAGTACGGTCACGATCGTGTGGCCCGGTCCCATGTCGCGCGCCATGCGAATTGCGCCAGCAATATTGATGCCCGAGGATCCGCCAAGGCACAGTCCTTCGCTCTGAACCAGATCGAAGATAACCGGAAGCGCTTCTGAGTCGGGTATCTGATAGGCAAAATCGGGAGAAAAGTCTTGCAAATTGGCGGTTATGCGCCCCTGGCCAATGCCTTCGGTAATGGAGCCGTCGGAGGATTTGAATTCGCCATTTGTGTAATATTCATAGAGTGCAGCGCCTTCCGGGTCGGCGAGACCGATCTTAACCTTGCTGCTCTCGCGGCGAAGGCCGGCGGCCACACCGGCAAGCGTTCCGCCCGAACCAACAGCGCAGATAAAGCCATCGACCTTGCCGTCTGTGTCGGCCCAGATTTCCGGTGCGGTGGTGATGATATGCGCATCGCGGTTGGCGACATTGTCAAACTGGTTGGCCCAAATCGCGCCATTCGGCTCTGTCTTCGCCAGTTGCTCGGCAAGCCTGCCTGAAACTTTGACATAATTATTGGGGTTCTTGTAGGGAACGGCTGGTACTTCCACCAGTTCTGCGCCCAGCAGCCGCAGCGCGTCCTTCTTTTCCTGGCTCTGGGTTTCGGGGATCACAATAACCGTGCGATAGCCAAGCGCCTTGGCAACCATGGTCAGGCCAATACCAGTGTTACCAGCGGTTCCTTCCACAATCACGCCGCCGGGCCGCAAAAACCTTTTTTCCTCAGCATCGCGGATAATGAAGAGAGCGGCGCGGTCCTTGACCGACTGGCCGGGATTTAGAAATTCGGCCTTACCCAGAATGGTGCAGCCGGTCGCCTCAGAAGCAGCGTTGAGTTTGATAAGCGGCGTATTGCCGATTGCTTCGATAACGCCCGAAAACACAGTCATTCTTTCAGCCTTTATTTCATTTCCAATTTGTGTGCGCAGTTTTGCGGCCACAAGCCGCCGGTGGCAAGCAATACTGTTCCGCTTTTAAACGGAATGATGGCAAATTATCGCAACACATGGCTTTTTTTATATTCATTGCCTGAGCCGTTCAAGGACGGTTTCGCGCCGATCCAAAATGCCAAGCGTTTGCGTGGCTGTATAGATGCGCCACGTGTAATGCACAAAAGCCGCTAATCGCAGATTGCCCGGACGAATTTCATTTGCTAATCAAACCCGCGTTGCGGGCGTGGTGGAATCGGTAGACACAAGGGACTTAAAATCCCTCGGCCCCCTTGGCTGTGCGGGTTCGAGTCCCGCCGTCCGCACCAAATTCTTCGAATTCGGATTCCTTGTTTGCAGGTTGCCGCCTGCCAACCCAACCTGCGTGGTTTGGTTCGAGGTTATTCCTCTCAGCTGCACCAAATTCTTTTCATGAAGCGACCATCTTCAACTGCTTCGCTCAATAAAGAGCGGGCAAAACGCTGATTGAACGTGCTGATCTGAAATCTCAATCCCGCCAGAACATCGGCGTTAGCACAATAATCACCGTCAGCACTTCGAGACGGCCTAGCAGCATGAGCAGCGACAAGACGTAGAGCAGGGCGTCGGGCATTGTGGCAAAGTTGCCCGATGGGCCGATGATGTCACCAAGGCCGGGGCCCACATTGGCAAGTGCGGTGGCGGACGCCGTGAGGCTGGTCAGGATGTCGAAGCCGAAGGCGGCGATGATGCCGCTACCCGCCAGCCAGAGAATGAGAAATGAACTCAGGAACAGAAAGACTGCGCGCTGCACTTCCTCATCCACCGAGACCGGTCCATAGCGCACGCGGTAGATCGCGCTTGGGTAGATCAGCATTTTGAACCCGGAGCGGATCGTGTTGAAAATGATCACGAAACGGTAGGATTTGATGCCGCCCGCCGTCGAGCCGGAACAGCCGCCAACAAAGGTTGCCACAAAAACAAGGGTCACAATGAAGGAGCCCCAGAGCGTGTAGTCAAGGCTGGCATAACCTGTCGTGGAAAGAAGCGAACTGAAATTGAATGCGGCATGCGTCAGCGCGTAGAAGAAGTCCGTGCCGTTGGCGACACGCGCGTAAACGGCGCCCGCAAGAATAAAGGCGGCGAGATAACCAAGAAATACGAGAATTTGCGGATCGCGCAGCGCATCCAGTCTGCGGCGCACGGCAAACAGGATAAGCACCGAAAATGGCAAGCTACTGACGATCATGAAGAAGGTCGCCGCCCATAAAAGCGGTACATTGTTGCCGTAGAAGCCGAACGAAGCGTCATGCGTTGAAAACCCGCCGGTTGGCATAGTGGTCAGCGCGTGGTTGATCGCGTCGAAATGCGACATGCCCAGAATGTCATAGGTGATGGCGCAAGCCGCCGTAAGCGCCACATAAATGCCGATAAATGCACTGGTGAAGCTGGCAAGCCGGGCAAAGGGCTTATCGTTAGTATCCGACGATTCCATCTTGAAGAAGGATATGCCGCCAACCCGCAGGAACGGCAGCACGAACAGGCCGAGAGCAACGATACCAACGCCGCCCATCCATTGCAGCAACGAACGCCACATCAAAATGCCGCGCGGCATGCTGTCGAGGCCAACCATGACGGTTGAGCCCGTGGTGGTGACCGCAGAGACGGATTCAAAAAGGGCGCGCGCAAACGGCATTTTAGCCGCCGTCATCAGGGGAATAGCGCCGGCCAAACAAAAGACCAGCCAAAGGACGTTGACCAGCAGAAAGCCCATGCGCTTGTTGAACGCAGGGGGACGCCCGCGTGTGGCAAGCCCGGCTGAAAGCGACACCCCGCCAACCATGAATGCGGCCAGGGCAAAATTCTGCCAGTCGCGGCTGCCATAATAAAGGTCAACAATGGCCGGAATGAACATCGCGGTCGCCAGATAAAGACCACAAAGCGACGCAATGTAGACCACGGGTCTGATGAAACTGGAATTCACCGGATTGTCTCTGCCCTGGTTTCCTCGGCCCTCTAGGTGGCCGGATATTGTCAAAATTAAGTGGCCAGAAAGGCTCGCCTATGCAATAGCGGTCTAACAGGGCAATGACAATCAGAAGAGTGGATTTTGTGAACAGGCAAGCAGTCGATCAGGCCGCAGCGGCCATGCGGGGCCTCTTTCCCGAAACGCCATTGCAGCGTAATGAGCACTTGAGCGCCCGTTATGGCGCCGACATTTGGCTGAAACGCGAGGACCTGTCGCCGGTTCGCTCCTACAAGATTCGCGGTGCTTTCAATTTTTTCCGTAAGGCGCTGACCGAAGACAAACCTGCGGAAATGTTTGTCTGTGCGTCCGCTGGTAATCACGCACAGGGTTTTGCCTTTGTATGCAAGCATTTTGGTGTTCCAGGCGTCGTCTTCATGCCGGTCACCACGCCGCAGCAGAAAATCGCCAAAACCAGGATGTTTGGCGGCGAATTCATTACAATCCGGCTGGTGGGCGACTTTTTCGACATCTGTTATCAGGCCGCAGGCGAGTTCGCGAAAGAAAACGGGGCCTGCATGGTTCCACCCTTCGATCACCCCGACATTATTGAAGGTCAGGCGACGATCGCATCTGAAATCATGTCGCAATTGCCGGGGCGCGGGCTGCCGGATCTTGTCGTCATGCCGGTCGGCGGCGGCGGCCTCTCATCTGGCTTGACGGGTTACCTCGGGGAAGATCTGCTGGCGGAAAATTTCCTTTTTTGCGAACCGGCAGGCGCGCCAAGCCTCAAGCGTGCGCTGGAGGCCGGAGAACCGGTGACACTTCCCAAAGTGGACAATTTTGTCGATGGCGCGGCCGTGGCGCGCATTGGTGCGCTGAATTATGAGGCTCTGTCGCAGTTTTCGCCTGATCAGGTCATGTTGCTGGACGAAAACGAAATCTGCGTTTCCATGGTCGACATGTTGAATGTGGAAGGCATTGTTCTGGAGCCTGCAGGCGGATTGTCGCTGGCTGCCCTTGAACATATGGGGCCGGAAAAGCTGAAGGGCAAAATGGTCATTGCCATTGTTTCCGGCGGGAATTTCGACTTTGAGCGTCTGCCGGATGTGAAAGAGCGCGCTATGCGGTTTTCTGGGCTGAAGAAATATTTCATTCTCCGTCTGCCGCAGCGTCCGGGCGCATTGAAGGATTTTTTGAACCTGCTTGGCCCAAACGACGATATCGCGCGTTTTGAATACCTGAAAAAATCGGCACGCAATTTCGGCTCGATCCTGATCGGCATAGAAACATCGGAGCGCAAGAATTTCGATGCGCTCACGGCGCGCTTTGCTGAAAGCGGTCTTGGTTATGAAGACATCACTGATAACGAGATTCTGTCCAGCCTGATCATTTGATCGAAAGCGTTTCTTTCAACCAGTCAGTCAACTTTTCTGCCATGGGGGCTGTCGCTGCGGGGTTGAGAATATCACCCGCCAGAACGTGTGTGCTCAACCCTCCGGGGTCGCCAACATCATCCAGTTTGGCTGACCCTCCCCATCGGCCCTCGATGTCCCGCACAAGTTCCGGCTT
Organism: Ensifer sp.; assembly: GCA_050306195.1. Taxonomy (GTDB): domain Bacteria; phylum Pseudomonadota; class Alphaproteobacteria; order Rhizobiales; family Rhizobiaceae; genus Ensifer_A. The sequence goes on along the minus strand of JBNLGT010000042.1, from coordinate 9,889 downwards.
CACCACATCGTCGAGTGACGAGATCACAAAATAGGCTGGAACTCTGATAGATTCGACCGGCGCGTCACGCGCTATCTTGACCGCTTGCGCCATGGGTATGACCGAGCGTGTCGGGTAGTCATAGGTCCAATAAGCAGCGTGGCCTTCATTCAGCGGTTCAAATCCGCGCCTTGGGCCAAGGATGGCATAGGCCAGACGTTCAGCCCAGGGGCCGGTTAGCAGAAATTCACCCGAGGCCTGAATGCCATAATTGGGCGAGATAAATATCGTCGCAGCTGTGTCGGTGGCAAGTTGGGGCTGCGTCAGCGCCCAGGTGGCAACGGAACCGCCGGTAGAGGCTGATATGACAATGACCTTTTCACCAATCTGCCTGCCGATCGCCATCGCCTCGGCATAGTCATTGATCCAGTCGTTTACCGTCGCATCACCCAGTGCATCCGGATCTTTTCGTCCGTGACCGGCAAGACGCGTGAAATAGAGGTTAGCTCCGAGGTTTTTAGCGATCATGTCGGGCAAGGGCCTCACTTCACCGGCGGAAGCCGAAAAGCCATGAACATAGATGATGGAATAGGGCGTACGGGCTTTCGTTGCTGGATCGGCCCAGACAATCTGCTTTTGCGCGCCTTCAATAATATCGTTCCATTGGCTCTCGCGCGCAGCCAGATAGGTATCGGGATCACTGCCGATTTCCGCAGGGTTGAACCGCACAGTAAGATCAAGCGGAAAACGAGGCCCCAGAAGGTAGGCAACAAGCACCAACACCGTAAGCCCGATCAGAAATAGAAGCACGTATTTAATCCATCTTCGAAAATGCATGATGCTCCCCCGCCACCATGCAGTCATCAAATCCTATGGTCTGTAATCGGGCAAGGGCTAATTGTGGAGCCAGGCGCTGTGAAGGGTTTCGAAGCAGCGCCATAAAGGCTAAGGTCTTCGAAACGTGCTAGATAATGGATGGAAAAATGGCTTCGATACTCTCCCGGCTCGGCTCTCTCTTTGGCGGCGGCTCCAGCAGTGGAAGCGCATTGGAGGCCGTGCGTGAGGTTGATGGCGTCAAGATTATCGCCACACCGCAAAAGGAAGGGCCAGCTTACCGTGTTGCCGGGCGGATCGAAAAAGAAGTCGATGGCCGCATTCTGGTGCGCCGGTTCATCCGCGCCGATCTGGTCAACGATCCCGAAGAGGTCATGGAGCTGATCTTCCGCAAGGCCCAACAGATCATCGATCAAAACGGCCCGTCTCTCTTTTCAGACGGTGCTGAAGATCGGAATGCCTGAAGCAAAGCCAGGGAAAGTGGCTACCGGTTTCCCGCCCGGCTTTGCGTGACTTAAAAGCAAAGCCAGGGAAAGTGGCTACCGGTTTCCCGTCCGGCTTTGCGTGACTTGGAATCAAAGCCAGGGAAAGTGGGGCTCGGTTTCCCGTCCACTTTTGTTTTTAACCGGGTTGTCCCGGTGCTGTGAAAAGCTTGCCCTTTTCAGCAATCACAACCGACAGGAATGCCAGAGCTCCCATTGCGGCAAAGCTGAAGGAGAGGGGTATCTGGGTGCCGTCAAACAATTGGCCGATGATCAGGCCAATCACCGCGCTGGTGACGGATTGCAGAAATCCGAAAGCTGATGAAGCTGTTCCTGCAACGGCTCCCAGCGGTTCCAGCGCCAGTGAGTTCATGTTGGATGAGCACCATCCAAACGTGAACATGATCCCGGCAAAGAGCCCAAAATACAAAAAGAACGGCGGCGTTCCGTTAAGGGCCGCGATGAACCAGATTGTGCTCAATAGCGTGAATGCAATCAGCGCGCTTTGTGAAAGACGGCGCTGACCGAACTTGCGCACGGCGCGAGAATTCAGGAAGGACGAAACGGCCATCAGCACCGCCACAGCGGCAAAGGCTAACGGAAACAGATCGCCCATCCCGTAGATATCGACATAAATCTGCTGCGCGCTGTTGATGAAGCCAAACAGTGCGGACAAAACAAATGTTGCCGCCAGATTGTAGAAAAAGGCTGACCGGTTGGACAGTACGGTAATGAAACCCTCTGCAATGGCACCGGCGGTCAGTGGCCTGACATTTTCCGGCTTGAGCGTCTCATCAAAGCGCAGCCAGGTCCATATCATGATCGCAGTCGTGCCAATTCCCATGGCAATGAAGATCATCTTCCAATTACTGACGAACAATATGAGCTGGCCGATACTGGGCGCAACAATAGGCACAGCCATGAAGACCATGAAAATAAGAGACATGACTTCGGCCATCTCCCGCGAATGATAGCGGTCCCTTATCGCTGCCTGAACCGAAACACGTGTCGAAGCGGCTCCGAACCCCTGAAGGAGCCGCAGAATAATGAGGCTTGTGAAATCAGGCGCAAAGACACTGGCGGTACAGGCGACGATGTATAGAGCGATACCAGCGAGAAGCGGCAGTTTCCGGCCGAACCGGTCAGCCAGCGGCCCCAGGATCAGCTGCGCGATGCCATAGCCGATCAGGTAGAAGGAAATAACGTATTGCCGCTCATTCTCGTTTGCCACGCCCAGATCGTTGGCCATGTCGCCCAGTGCGGGCAACATGATATCTATCGCCAGCGAATTGATGGCAAACAGCGAAGCGGCAAGAGCAATGAACTCGCCTTTGGATATTAGCCTGGCGGCTCCGGACGGTGCGTTCATGTCTTGATCCTGAATATCTGTCCACGCTCGGCCCAGGCAACCGCGCCGAGAGCCACAAGGTTTCCAACGCAGATTGTAAGCGCCAGCGGTTGAACGGTGTTGTTATAGGCCTGACCGACGAACCCGGCGAGAAAAACGCCAAAGGTCATGGAAAGAAAGCCGATAATGGCTGATCCAATGCCGGCAATGTGGCCGATGGGCCCGAGAGCCAGAGCATTTGCATTACCTTGCATGAAGCTTCCTACCGCCATGGAAACGCTGAGCAAAATGAAGGTCAGCGCAAGTGGCGGCTTGCCGCCCAGACTTGCCAGAAGAAGTATAAATGCGGCAAACGCGTTTATTGATATGGCGGAGTGAACGGTAAACCGCGCGCCAAAAAGCCGAATGAGGCGGGCGGCAAACAGGGAACCGGCTGCAGAAAACAGGGCGGTTCCGGCAAAGGCGACCGAGAAAAGCGACCCCAGTTCATAAAGCTCAGCGTAAATCTGTTGGGATGAAACAATATAGGACAGCAGGCCGGCGAAGGAAAATGCGGCGGCAATCGTGTATCCGACCGTGATCCGGTTGGTCGTTACTTCGACAAAGCTGCCCCACATCGCCTTGGGTGCAATCGCGCGCCTGTTTTCAAGCGGCAATGTCTCTCGAAGCCTGACGGCAATCCAGATTCCCAGCACGAGTGAAAATGCCGCAAGGAACCAGAAAATAGCCTGCCAGCCCCAGAAATGGCCGATAAATTGCCCCATGAAGGGGGCGGCCATGGGAATGAGCATGAACACGGTGAAGATGAAGGTCATAACGCGGCTCATGGCATCGCCGACGAAACAATCTCGAACCATCGCAATAATCACCGAACGCAGGGTCGATGCGCCCAATCCTTGTATGAAGCGCAGGACAAGAAGCCATTCGAAACTGGAGGCGAGCGCCGAACCGGTGGCTCCAACAAGATAGAGGCCAATTCCGGTCAGCAGCAGGATCTTGCGCCCGAAACGGTCTGAAAGGGGAGCGAAGAGCAACTGTCCCATGGCAAAAGCCAGGGAAAAGGCAACAACAACAAGCTGACGACGGTTTTCGTCGGCAATATCAAAACTGGCGCCGATCTCGGGCAGTAGCGGCAACATAATGTCAATCGACATGGCGCCCATGGCTGAAAGCGCAGCCGCCAGAACAATAAATTCGGCAGTCCTCAGGTTCGCGCGTTCGACAAAACCGCCGCGTGGCATATCGCTATCCTTGTCCGGCATGGGGGAGGTCCGGTGAATCGACCGTCAGCCAAAAGCAAAAGTGTCTTCAATGCATATGCACAGAAGACACTTCGCGCAATAACGATTGTTATTTAATATAACTTTTGGCGAGTTAAGCCGCGCCGCGCAATTCAATACCAGCGGACTTCAGGTGTTCCTGGAGTTCGCCCGCCTGAAACATCTCGCGAACGATGTCGCAGCCGCCAACAAATTCGCCCTTGATGTAGAGCTGGGGGATTGTCGGCCAGTTGGAATAGTCCTTGATACCCTGACGGATATCGTCGTCGGCCAGAACGTTGATCCCCTTGTAGTCGACCCCAACATATTCAAGAATCTGGGCAACCTGGCCTGAAAAACCACACTGCGGGAACTGCGGCGTGCCTTTCATGAAAAGCACAACATCGTTGGATTTGACTTCATTGTCGATGAATTCGTTGACGGCGGTCATGTTTCAATCCTTTCACGGGTTCAAGGCCCGGTGGTTTGACGATTATCTGTTGTTATAAATAGCACGGCTCTGAAATATTTCCAGAGTCTCGTCCTCAGCTTTCGCCAAACACGCGTTTGAAAATCGTGTCGACATGTTTGGTATGATAGCCAAGGTCGAATTTTTCGCGGATGGTTTCTTCCGGAAGTGCTGCGCGTACTTCCTCATCCGCAAGAAGCTCTTCAAGAAAATCCTTACCCTGTTCCCAAACCTTCATCGCGTTACGCTGAACCAGACGATAGGAATCTTCGCGCGAAAGTCCCGCCTGCGTCAGGGCCAGCAACACGCGCTGCGAGTGAACAAGACCGCGGAACTTGTTGAGGTTGGCCATCATATTGTCCGGATAGATCACCAGCTTCTCAATCACCGAAGCAAGCCGGTTCAAGGCGAAGTTCAGCGTGATCGTGGTGTCAGGGCCAATGCCGCGCTCCACAGAAGAGTGTGAAATATCACGCTCATGCCAAAGCGCGACATTTTCCAGGGCCGGAATGACAGACATGCGCACAAGACGGGCAAGACCGGTGAGGTTTTCCGTCAGCACAGGATTGCGCTTGTGCGGCATGGCGGATGAGCCCTTTTGGCCGGGAGAGAAAAATTCCTCGGCTTCCAGCACTTCCGTACGCTGCATGTGGCGGATTTCAATCGCGACGTTTTCAATGGAAGAGGCAATAACGCCGAGCGTCGCAAAAAACATGGCGTGGCGGTCGCGCGGAATAACCTGCGTTGAAACTGGTTCCGGTTTTAAGCCCAGCGCTTTGCAGACATGTTCTTCAACGCGCGGGTCAATATTGGCGAATGTGCCGACGGCGCCAGAAATGGCGCCGGTGGCGATCTCGTCGCGAGCAGCTTCAAGACGCTTCTTGTTGCGTTCCATTTCTGCATAGAAACGCGCAAGAGTAATCCCCATTGTGGTTGGTTCGGCGTGGATCCCGTGGCTGCGGCCAATACGCACCGTGTCCTTGTGTTCGAATGCGCGTTTTTTCAAAGCTGCCAAAAGCTTGTCCATATCGGCCAGCAATATGTCAGCTGCGCGTGTCAGCTGTACGTTAAAACACGTGTCCAGCACATCTGACGACGTCATACCCTGGTGCACGAAACGGCTGTCGGGACCGATAAACTCGGCAAGATGCGTCAGGAAGGCAATAACGTCGTGTTTTGTCACCGCTTCAATTGCATCAATCTTATCGACATCGAATTCCGCGGCTGATCCCTTTTCCCAGATGTTCTTGGCTGACTCTTTGGGAATAACGCCAAGGTCCGCCAGGGCGTTACAAGCGTGGGCTTCGATCTCGAACCAGATACGGAATTTGGTTGCTTGAGACCAGATGTCGACCATTTCGGGACGGGAGTAACGCGGAATCATGGGCTCGCTTTCGCTCGATAAAATTCAGATATGGCCGGGCCAATAGCAGACCTTCGAACCAATCTCAACGCATGCGCCGTCCAAGCCATAGTGCAGCCAGGAAAAGACATACGATACCCACGGGAAAATAGAGCCTGCTACCAACGACAGCGAACTGGTAGACACCCGAAAGCGTAGTTTCGACAAACTGGTGCATGCCGGTATTCGTATAGATCGGTTCATGCCATGCGGAAAATTTCAAACGGAATTGCTGGGAAAAAACAAACGCCGTCATGGCGAGTGTGCAGCCCGCCAAAGAAAACAGGGCCGCGCCATAGCGAATAGGGGCGGATGCGCCGATGGCGACCAGACGGGCAAAGAACAGAGCAAAGGGCCAGGAAAACAGGCCGCCTACAAAATAGATGGCTGCGAGCGCTGTTTCCTTGCCGGAAATGCCGGCAAAATAAACCCATTGTCCGGCGAGTGACGCCGCCAGCATGGCTATGGACCAGACAAGTGCGCCACGTTTGACGTCACAAAGCGGGGGCAGGGCCCGTTGCAACCGGTACAATATGGCATTGCCGCGAGGCGGCTTATGTGTCTGCTGATCCGGCAGGCTCACGGATGCGTCCTAACTGGAACCGCAAACCATGTGTGGTCAAATCCTTCAAAGCCAAATTTGCGGACCTCAATCAGCGCCATGTGGGGGCCGTCATTTTCTCCCGTCAGCGCCACGCCCCCAAGACGGTAGCCGCCAACACAGCCACGGCTTTGTGGTACGTGGTCATCGGTATAAACGACGGTTTCTCCAGCAACACCGTCCTGCTGGGTGAAACGCAGTCTGATGCCACCATAAACATCACTCAATCCATCGCAGTTCTCAGGCGTGGGAAAGGGGATTGTCTCGAGCTTCAGTGTATAAGGGCCGCCAAAGGGGCGGTCCGTCTGAATGGCGTAATAACTGAGTGTGTCGCTTGATACACCGATCTCGCTTAAGGGGTTAAATGCTCCCAGAATGCCCGGATTATCAGCTATCTTGTAAGTTTCCAGAGCCTCCGCTGCTGCTTCGGCTGACTTTTTCCGCGCCGCTGAAACCGGCAGTAATTCATCACCGCTTTCGCTATCGTCGACGACAACCCGATAGGGAGAGCCGGGCAGATAGGCGTCCTTATCGGTGTCGATCAGGTAGATTGTGGAATAGGGGAAGCCGGAGCCGTCTTGAATGCCGAACTCCTCAAACGCGAAAACCTTTGCGTCAGGAGAAAATCCGAGAACCTGAATTTGGGAAACATCGGCACCAATCGCCGTCGCAGGCACAAGCATTGTTGCAAACAGGCTGGCGAAAGTGGCGTTCAGTTTCTTCATCTTGCATTCTCCGCTGCTTGTCGGATCGCGCGAATGTTTTGCGCATAGGCATCGACACTATCACCTTTATAGACTGCCGAACCCGCTACGAAAACATTGACTCCCGCCGCCGCAGCTGCGGGCGCCGTTTCGGGGGTAATGCCCCCGTCAATTTCCAGGTCAATGGGACGCGCACCAATCATCGCATTGATGCGTTTTGCCTTTTCCGTAACGGCCGGAATGAATTTCTGCCCGCCGAAACCGGGATTGACGCTCATGACAAGGATGAGGTCGAGTTCATCCAATACATATTCAATGACCGACTCCGGCGTGCCGGGGTTGATCGACACACCGGCCTTTTTTCCCATGGCGCGGATAGCCTGAAGGGATCGATGAAGATGGGGCCCTGCCTCGGCGTGAACCGTTATGACATCGCAGCCCGCCTTGGCAAAAGCCTCCAAATAGGGATCCGCCGGGGTGATCATCAAATGGCAATCAAAGACAGCATCCGTGTGCGGACGTAGTGCCTTCACGACGTCGGGTCCGTAGGAAATATTGGGAACGAAATGACCATCCATGATGTCAAGGTGGATCCAGTCGGCTCCGGCCTCAACCACGTCGCTGACCTCCTGGCCGAGCCGGGCAAAATCAGCGGCGAGAATGGAAGGAGCAATACGGATAGGGCGTGTCATGGGTGTCCTCATGAAATGTCGAATTTTGCGTGACCTAGCATGAAGGGGGACCGGCGGAAAGGCATGGTCAGCAGGCTTGCAGGGGAAAACGGAGTCCAGTCGCCTTAGTTACCCCATATCAATTCTGCTAGGCGTTACAGGATTTACCAGCCAGGCAATTCGGCATGTCTTGCGATGAGAACTAAGCGCTAGCGTTTCTGTCCCCGGGGTGCGAGTTCTTCCTAGCTATGCCGTCTATTGGCTGTCGGTATTGCGAATTGACCGCTCTATGCCCTTTGCTGCCTGCCAAAGATCTTCCATCCGTTGAAGCGTTGCAGAATGGATGTCTTCACCATTGGCGTCCAACGATTTTTCAATATGCGAAAAGCGCCGGCGGAACTTTTCATTGGTGCCGCGAAGCGCCATTTCCGGGTCGGATTTGACATGACGTCCAATGTTGACAACGGCAAAAAGAAGATCGCCAAGCTCGTCGGAAACCGCGGCTTTATCACCAGATGAAAGGGCGACCCGCAATTCGCCAATCTCTTCCTCGATCTTGTCCAAAATAGGCCCTGGTTCAGACCAGTCGAAGCCAACCTTGGCCGCTTTTTCCTGGATTTTGATTGCCTCGGTCAAGGCTGGAAAGGAGCGTTGCACTGATGACAGAAGGCCGGTTTCGTCTTCGTGGTAGCCGGCGTTCGCGCGGCGTTCCGCGCGTTCGCGCTTTTCCTCCGTCTTGATATCGTCCCATTGTTTTTTGACTGCGTCGGCATCCTTTGCGTCAGACACTGCAAAAACATGCGGATGGCGGCGGATCATCTTGTGGGTGATTGCATGCACAACATCGCCAAAGGCGAAGTCTCCGGCCTCTTCCGCCATGCGGGCGTGAAACACCACTTGCAGCAACAGGTCGCCCAGTTCCTCGCAGAGGTCCACCATATCGCCGCGCTCAATCGCATCGGCAACTTCATAAGCCTCTTCAAGCGTATAGGGTTTTATTGAGGCGAAATCCTGCTTGATATCCCACGGGCAGCCGGTCTGCGGATCACGCAGTGCGGCCATAATTTCAATCAGTCGGGAAATGTCTTTTGAAGCTTGCATATCGTTTTCAATTGAGCGGAATGGCGTTGCCGGATTTGGAGCCCTGATAGATGCCGGAGAGGCGATCATACTGAGCTTTAATCCGGGCGGTTTGATCTTCAAGGTAAGCGCGGTCTGGTTCCTGTGACGCGGCGACTAGATCACCAATATAGAAGGACTTCCAGAAGGCGTTCTGCCGGTTGTAGCCGCCGGGCTCGAGACCATAGAGTTCCTTCATGATTTTCAGGTCATGCGGGATGGCGAAAGCGTCGCGGCTGTCTTCATGGCTGAAGAAATAGTAGTAATTGTCGAAACCAGCCCAGGTAATCGCCGACATGCACATGGTGCAGGGTTCGTGGGTGGAGAGGAATATGAGCTCCTTAGTATCTGGGCGGTCCGGCATCTCATAAAACTGCTTTAGCGTATGGACTTCACCATGCCAGAGCGGATTTTCGATCTCGTTATTTGTACCTGCAATAACAAGGGACAAGTCAGACTTTCTCAGAATTGCCGCGCCAAAGACCTTGGCTCCGCTGGTCACGCCACCTTCCGTCAACGGCAAGATGTCCTTTTCCACGACATCGAGAAGTCGGGCAGCCATTTTTTCGGGGGGAATCGACATTCTTTTCTCCGGCAACTTGCTTGGGGCACGTTAGGGCGCTCCACAAGGCCTGTAAATTGCTGCTATGCGGTGAAGGGTTGTTTTGCTCCAAATTCCGCCAAGGAAAGGAAAGAAATATCCCATCTGAGCAAAGCCCGCATTTCTGTTTCTTCAAACGTAGCAAGGGAAAAGCGATGATCCGGCAGAATTGATGGAGTGCCGCTTTGGCTAATCGCGAACAACAACTTGGCGTTTTCCCGGCCTTTTTCCGTGTGGCGGAAAAGGGTGTTGTTGTCTTTGGCGAAGGCGAAGAAGCTCTTGCCAAGGTACGCCTTTTATTGAACACACAGGCGGACATTCGTGTTGTGGCCGACGCTCCACAGCGAGCATTTGCGCGGCTGATCGAAGACGAAAACATTTCCCTGTTTGGAAAGTCGGATGGCGCAGCTGCGCTTGACA
>JBNLGT010000041.1:0-24823 GCA_050306195.1 Ensifer sp. | reverse complement strand
CACAAATTATCGACACCTCCGACATGGGGATCGAAGAGGCATTTCAGGCTGCCAAGACGATCATTGACAGGGCATTGGCCAATGCGGGCTGAGAGCGCGGAAGCAGTTCAGCGCATTGCATACCGCAGCACTTGATTTACCACCACAAAATGCGTATAGAGGCCGCGTCTCCAAGGGATTCTGGCTTTGGCCACCCCCGGAAACAGCGAATGTCCCCTTCCATGCACCGGATTTTGCCCCGTTTTTGAACGGAGGCGGGATGGAACAGACGCTTAAGATCAACACGAACCCCCGGTGCTGAATGTACCTGCGCAGACAGGTACGATTTGGAGTTTCAATGACATCTACTGCTATGATGGAGGACTTCGCGTCCCTCCTCGAAGAGTCCTTTGCTACCAACGACCTCGCAGAAGGCTACGTTGCCAAGGGTATCATCACAGCCATCGAGAAGGACGTTGCAATCGTTGACGTCGGCCTCAAGGTTGAAGGCCGCGTACCGCTGAAGGAATTCGGCGCAAAGGCCAAGGACGGCACGCTTGCCGTCGGCGACGAAGTTGAAGTTTATATCGAGCGCATCGAAAACGCGTTGGGTGAAGCTGTTCTTTCGCGCGAAAAAGCACGCCGCGAAGAAAGCTGGGGCCGCCTGGAAGAGAAGTTCGAAGCTGGCGAACGCGTCGAAGGCGTTATCTTCAACCAGGTCAAGGGTGGTTTCACCGTCGATCTCGACGGCGCTGTCGCCTTCCTGCCGCGCTCTCAGGTGGATATCCGTCCGATCCGCGACGTTACCCCGTTGATGCACAACCCGCAGCCCTTCGAAATCCTCAAGATGGACAAGCGTCGCGGCAACATCGTTGTTTCTCGCCGTACGGTTCTTGAAGAGTCCCGCGCCGAGCAGCGTTCTGAAATCGTTCAGAACCTCGAAGAGGGTCAGGTTGTTGAAGGTGTCGTCAAGAACATCACCGATTACGGTGCGTTCGTTGACCTCGGCGGCATCGACGGCCTGCTGCACGTCACCGACATGGCATGGCGTCGCGTCAACCATCCGTCTGAAATCCTCAACATTGGTCAGTCGGTCAAGGTTCAGATCGTTCGCATCAACCAGGAAACCCACCGTATCTCGCTCGGCATGAAGCAGCTCGAAAGCGATCCATGGGAATCCATCGGCACGAAATATCCGGTTGGCAAGAAGATCTCCGGCACGGTTACCAACATCACCGATTACGGTGCATTTGTTGAGCTGGAACCGGGCATCGAAGGCCTCATCCACGTGTCCGAAATGTCCTGGACCAAGAAGAACGTACACCCCGGCAAAATCCTGTCTACGAGCCAGGAAGTCGAAGTTGTCGTTCTGGAAGTCGACCCGACCAAGCGCCGCATCTCTCTCGGCCTGAAGCAGACCCTCGAAAATCCGTGGGAAGCTTTCGCCAACAGCTATCCGGCTGGTGCCGAAGTCGAAGGCGAAGTCAAGAACAAGACCGAATTCGGCCTGTTCATTGGCCTCGAAGGCGACGTGGACGGCATGGTTCACCTCTCCGACCTCGACTGGAACCGTCCGGGCGAACAGGTCATCGAGGAATACAACAAGGGCGACATGGTCAAGGCCGTTGTTCTCGACGTTGACGTTGAGAAGGAACGCATCTCGCTTGGCATCAAGCAGCTTGGCAAGGACTCTCTTGGCGAAGCAGCTGCTTCCGGAGACCTGCGCAAGGGCGCCGTTGTTTCCTGTGAAGTCATCGCCGTTAACGATGGTGGCGTCGAAGTGAAGCTGGTCAACCACGAAGATGTGGAAGCCTTCATCCGTCGCTCCGACCTTTCGCGTGACCGCGATGAGCAGCGCCCAGAGCGTTTCTCTGTTGGTCAGACGGTTGACGCCCGCATCACTTCCTTCTCCAAGAAGGATCGCAAGGTTGGCCTGTCGATCAAGGCTCTGGAAATTGCTGAAGAGAAGGAAGCTGTTGCACAGTTCGGTTCGTCCGACAGCGGCGCTTCGCTCGGCGACATTCTGGGCGCAGCCCTGAAGAACCGCGACGGCAACTAATCGCTGCACGCAGGCATCGAAACAAGAAAGCCCGCAAGGAGAAATCCTTGCGGGCTTTTGCTTGGGAGGGAGAGTTTCAAATTCGGAAGGGCAAAACCAGGCGGGAAACTCTCAATTATGCTTCAGTCGCATCTGCATGCGGAAGAAGCAGAAACCGCCTTTATATCTCTCACACTTGGGGTGCTCCATAACCTCCAATTTAGGTTCTCGCGTCAGAATCCACCAAATTTCTGGTACATATGGTAAGCCCGATCCGCATCGCTGGCATGGCGGTCCAGCGGCTCATCTGCGTCAAACGGGTTGTCGTTAACTGGCTCTTCCTGCGCGCGACGTTTGGCTTCTTTGCCTTGTTCGTCATCACCGCCCTGCATGGTCTGCTCATCGGCGTCGCCGTTTTCGCCTTCATCCTGCTCGCCATCACGCTCATCGCGCGCGGCCTTCCTTTTTGTTTCCTCAGCATCAGCTTGAGGATAAGGCACCTGCGCATAAGGCACGCCGGGCAGAGGCTGCGCCGCGTGCTGTTGCACCTGATCGGCTGAAGCAATCGCCACTGTGGCGGCCTGGCTGGCGCGGGCGGCGTTGCCAAGAGCACGGCTAATCTGTTTTTCCAGATCCTCTTTTCCATCTTCCGACGGAGAGGCAGCATTGAAAAGAAGCACCTGACGTTGAGCCACGGCAGCGGCCACTTTCTGCGCCGCAACCACTACATCTGCCTGGCTGTTCGACCTGGCAATCGCCTCGCGCATAAAGTCGGCAACGGCGGCAGATTTGCCTGGGCTGCGCGCAGCACCTGCGGCAATGGCCGCTGCTGTTCCGCTTAGCACCGAGGAAATTGCAGCACTCGTTTGCGAATTGGCCCCGCTGGAAATCGCCGGTTTGGCTCCATTAGCAGGATGCCCACCATCTCGCTGAACAACTCTGTCTGCCCCCACAGCCTCGTTCATAACAGTTTGCCGGCTGACTTGGGCATCACCCCGACCAGCTGCAGACAATGCTTCGGCGTGAGCAACTTGTCCAATTTTCCCCACAACAGGCGGAAGCATTGCAGCTGCCTGTGGTGTGCCCGCTGAAGTGTTCAGCGAAGCAGAAGAACGAACCGCCAATTGACCGTTGGCCAAAAGCCCATCTCCACCAGAAGTTTTTCCGCCCTGCAGCAAACGTAAGACTTCCACACCCCGCTCATTCGTTCGCGCTGCACTCTGCGTATTTTGGGCAAGAACCGCAGACTTCGCAGCCGGTTCCGAGACAGAATTGCTTCCCTGTTCCCGGCCCGCTGTCGCCTGATAGTTGGAAACCGCCATTTTCAGCGCCGAGTCACGCGGGCTCGTAAGCCGCGTTTCAATCAGGGCAACCAACCGAGCAGCCGCCGCTGAATCTGGGTTTTTGATGGCTGCGGCCAGAGCGGATGCGCTGATACCCAGCGCCATCAGTCCAGATTTGCTTTCAGCTGCTATACGCTCCAGCGCCGGCATTGAAAAAATAGCCTCCGCCAAACGCGCCGCGAACGCTTTGACGATTTCACCTTCTGCAGGCGACACATTGATAGATTTGCCAAAGTTCAAGGCCAAATTGGTCAGGACATCGCCTGATGCAACGCCTGCAGTCCCCAAAAGCCCGGCGAGCTTCACGCTAGCCTGATTTTCAGAAGCAAGCGAAAGAATTGCCAGCGCGGCCGCAGATCTGGCTGCGTGCACTGCCTGCTGGCCACCGCCATCCTGAATGATTTGCGGAGAGAGAACAAATTCTGAAGAAATTGACGCATTAACAGGAGACAGCATGGCAGCCTCTTGGATTTAGCTTGTTTTTCAGGAAACAGTTGGCAACCGGGAGTGGCTCTCTCATGCCGTCCCTCGCATCACCCTTAGACCAAAATTCCGGCCTGCGGCGTCATCCATCGCGCCAAATGATGCTCTCTAATTTTCTTACCATAACATTAACGGTCAAAAATTAATAGAGCGTTAATTTTTGACCGCTCGGCGCATCCTACAGCCCGCGACGGCGCGCAATCCAGCGGCTCTACACATTCTCTCCCAATGCCTCAATGGCAAGCATTGTCTGCCAATTGCGCGCCGTCATTGGCACTTTGAGAATGCGTTCAACAGAGGTAGCAAGTTTGGACCTACCAAGGCCATCAGGCAGGTGTAGATAGACAACACCATTACCCAGATGCCAGCGATCTCGCCCGAATTCACGCGACTGCAAATCCGCCACCCGCTCAGCATCGGGAACATGACCCAACAGAAAAACATGGACGCTCTTTGGTTCGCTGACAGCCTCAGCCATGAAGGGACAATGCGCGATTATCTCTTTCCATTCAGCCAGTGTCCTCAGCATGATCTGAGGGCGGAACCCCGCCTCAATCTCAATAACATCAGCCAACCGTTCGCCAACGCCTTCCAGCTCACTGGTCCTGAATACGAGATTCCCCGATTGAATGTAGGTGTGGCAATCGCTGAGGCCCACAGCATTGGCAATAGAAACAAGTTGCGTCATTGGCAGCTTGTTCGTGCCTGATACATTAATCCCCCTCAGGAGGGCGATTGAAATTTTTTCCATGTCTTCCCTCCCGAGCCCGGCCGGATTGCGAGGCAACCCGGACAGCCTAACACAGGGATAACAGGGCCCGCCATCGTTTCACGCCTCCCAAGGGATGGAAGCCAAAAAAGAAAACAAAAATGACCAAGCCCCAGCAACGCACTCAGCTATGCGCAAAAATATCCGTTTCTTCCCAACCGAGCAGATCAAGCTTCGCCCGCGTGGGCAAGAACTTGAAACAGGCTTCCGCATGTTCAAGCCGCCCGTCACGCACCAGCCGCTCCATCAGCTTCTCTTTCAAGGCGTGAAGATGAAGCACATCAGACGCAGCATATTCAAGCTGCGCCCGTGAAAGCGTCTCAGCCGCCCAATCGGAAGACTGCTGCTGCTTGGAGATGTCGACTTCCAACAACTCGCGCAAATTATCCTTCAACCCGTGACGATCGGTATAGGTACGGGTCAATCGCGATGCGATCTTGGTGCAGAAAACCGGTGTGGTCGTAACGCCAAATGTGTGAAACAGAACGGCGATGTCGAAACGTCCGAAGTGGAAGATTTTCTCGCGCGCAGGGTCGGCGAGCATGGAAACCAGATTAGGCGCTTCCTTTTGCCCGGCAGCAATTCGAACGACATCGGCAGTCCCATCACCACAGGAAAGCTGCACCACACAAAGCCGGTCACGGCGTGGGATCAGTCCCAGCGTTTCCGTGTCGATTGCAATCGCGCCGGTATAGCGTGCGGCATCTTCCGCCGGAATGTCACCTTCATGATACCGAATTTCGCCGCTCATTCATCCTGCTCCTCAATCTTGCATTGCTGCCGCCAATAAACATTTTGCCGCGCAATTGAAAACCCCGTCGCACCGCCATATTTTCACCCTCAAGGATGAACATGATCGCTCAGCCCCTCGGGAGATAGACGTGCCACCTTCAAAACTGCTGATATTGGCTTTATTTGTTCTGACGGCTTCACATCCCGTAAGCGCCCAACAGCCAGACTTCGAAAACCTGCCCGGCGTCTACCCGAAAGAAGCAACGGGAGATACGGCAAAGAAGCAGAACTGCACGAGCGAATTGGTCGAGACGCGCAATCCGTCCGGCGGGACCGGCTTACCGCAGCGGGTCTATCGTTGCTCAGAAGGCGCCATTTCGATTTATAGCAGCAATCCGCCATCAGGTGGGAGAATCAATCCTGACCCCTACATCCATGGCGAAGAGTTTTTGAATTTTCAGCTGGGTGCCCCGCCAGGTGAAAGAAATTAATCAACCCGATTGGCGGGCCCTGCCCTGATTTTTCCAGGCGGTTGGCTGAAATGTTTAGCCCACGCACGGCGCATGTGCCTGGCCGACGCAAAACCCGCCTTTTCAGCAACACTTTCCATGTTTATTTCCGAGCCATTGATGATATCCCGCGCCAGCGTAACGCGGATCATATTCACATAGTCGTTGACCGCATATCCTGTTTGTTCACGAAAAAGCCGTGACAGATGCCTTTCACTCATATGCGCGACCGCCGCGACTTGCGCCAGCGACCAATCCGCCGCAGGTTCGCGCATGATGGCGTCCTGAGCCCGATGAACCGCCGCATGGACGTGGTTTCGCCCTGTCAGCCAAGGCGAAACTTGAGGGTCAGAGCCACTACGACGCATATAGACCACCATCTGTTGCGCGATCTTGAGAGCAACTGCAGGCGAGACTACTTTCGTTACGATATGAAAGGCGAGATCGACACCGGTTGATATTCCCGCGCTGCTCATAATCGTCCCGTCCTCAACGAATAGTCGATCATCATGCACCCGCGCTGCAGGCGCTATATCCCGAAGTTCCGCTATACAGGCCGAATGTGTCGTACATTGTCGCCGGTCAAGCAGACCCGCTTTTCCCGCAAGCAGCGCGCCAGAACAAATCGTCACGAGCGTCATGCTCGTGCGAAAGCTGCGGGAAAGCCAATTAACGATTTCAGCACGCCCCTCCTGAGTCATGGCAAGCTTGTCCTCACCCGTAAGACTGCCCGAAATCAAGATCCAAGCGTCATCCGGCAGATCGTCGGGCAAAGGTTCAAGCCCGCCAACATGAAGACCAATGGAGGTTTTCTGTGTGTCGCGTGGGGAGACGTATCTGTATTCGAAGAAGACGCCGTCCTGCTCCAGATTAGCCCGCCGGAATACTTCCATTGGTCCCGCCACATCAAGCAAAAGCGTATCGGGCGGCAGGACCACAAAAAGACGTATGACGCGCCGTTCGACTTGGCCTTTCATGCAGCATCCTTTGCGGCCATTTTGCCCAGCACTTCATTCACCGTGACAATGCGCGCAAACCTTCCGGCAAGCACCAGTTCGGTTCTAATACGGATATCTTCAGGCGAGAAACAGCGACCAGAGGCATGCTCCATCGTGAATGTATGCGTTGCCTCGCTGACGAAATCCACCTCGAAGCCCTGATCGGATGCATCCCGCGTGGTGGTTTCGCAACATTGTTCGGTTCGAATACCGGAGATGATAAGATGCGTGATACCCCGCTCCCTTAGCCAGATACCAAGCCCCGTACCGGCTAGTGCCGAATGGCGTTGCTTGTGAAAAACGACGTCCGGCGTAATCGAGAATTCTTCCAGCGTACAGACTAAACCGCTCTCCTGATCAAACGGAGATTGAGCCCGATTATGAAATATCTGAACCACCGGAATGCCCGCTGCTGCCGCCCCGTCAATCAGCGCCTGCTGCCTCTCAACATAAGCGTCAACCCCTCAGTGGACCAAAAAGGCATATTCCGGAAGGATTCCTGCACATCAATCACAATTAAAGCCGCGTTCTTGTAGGACATTTTTGTAGTCTCCATTCTTATCATAGAAAAATTTAACTCATGATATAAATAAGAAAATACACATTCCAGACGAATGCAGGACATTTCCGGCCAAACTTGAAATTGAGGTAACGCGCCCCTCGCCTTCGCAGCGAAACTGCCCTATGATTGGCGTGAGGAACGTACATCATTCATTCAGAAAAACAAAAGCTCGGGAGAGAAAATGCTGCGCTTTGGAATTATATCGACAGCGAAAATCGCCGCTGAACATGTTGTGCCAGCCATTCAGGATGCTGAAAACTGCGTCGTCACGGCAGTTGCCAGCCGCAACCTTGCCAAAGCGCAGGGGTTCGCCGAACGCTTTGCCATCGACCATGCCTTTGGCTCTTACGACGAGATGTTGGCCTCCGATACAATCGACGCCGTTTACATCCCGTTGCCAACGTCACAACACGTAGAGTGGTCGATAAAAGCTGCCAATGCCGGAAAACATGTATTGTGCGAAAAGCCGATCGCACTCAAAGCAGATGAAATTGACCGTATCATTGAAGCGCGAGACAGAAACGGCGTTATCGTTTCCGAGGCCTATATGGTCACCTACACACCGGTCTGGCGGAAGGTGCGACAACTGTTGGACGATGGTGCAATCGGAACTTTGCGTCACGTGCAGGGAGCCTTCACCTATTTCAATCGCGACCCCGGCAATATGCGTAATATTCCCGAACTTGGCGGTGGCGGACTGCCGGATATCGGCGTTTATCCAACAATCACGACGCGTTTTACGACCCGTCGCGAACCGCTGCGCCTTCAGTCCACTGTTCGCAGGGATCCGGAATTCGGCACCGATATCTATTCTTCGGTCCGTGCTGACTTTGGCGATTTCGAAATGAGCTTCTACATTTCAACACAGATGGCGGCGCGTCAGGTTATGGTCTTCCACGGAGATGACGGTTTTATCGAGGTCAAGTCGCCCTTTAACGCCAATGTCTATGGCGCAGAGGAGGTTGAGGTCACCGACCGTAATCATTCCACATCACAAATTTTCCGGTTCAACGATTCCCGGCAATATCGCCTCGAAGCACAAGCATTCGCCGCTGCGGCGCTGGGTGAAGAGGCTGAGTTGGTAACGCTAGAGAACTCGAAAAAGAACCAGCAGTTCATTGATGCCATTTACCGCGCAAGCGAAAAGGATGGTTGGGAAAGCGTCTGAGTGCCACGCTCTTATACCGCACGACTTTGCCCCTGATTGAAAACCGATCGGGGGCAATGATGTACAACACCTTCAGCTATTTCGAAAACACGAAACGGGAATATCCTGCATAGGAAAAAAACATGGCTGCAATTGAGCTTATGGCTACCGCGACGACAGGCCATAATTGCGGGAATGCCAAAAGGCATCCGGAATAAACCGCATAGTTGAAGAGCGCGGCCAACACCGCCACCAGAATATAGCGCGCACCCTCATCGGCGACATGACGCTCGGAGCTGTCAAACGTGAAAGTCCGATTGATGATCCAGGTCGAAGCCATGGCCGCAGCGATCGATATTACGCGTCCGACAAATGGGCCGATTGGGCTCAACCACAGCAACAGCTGAAGCACCCCTGCATCGACCAGAAAGCCGGTTCCACCAGCAAACGCAAACCAGAAATAACGTTTCAGCCTCTGCATGTTTCCGCCTCCCGCCAACATCCTGCCGGGTACATTCGCCGCTTAATCGGCGTCTCTCCGCATTTAGACATGGACCTGTAGACGTCAATTAAGAATCCCACGCCCGTCCTTTCAGAGAAGCCTCAAGTTCAAAAAGCCACCCCGTATAGTCGCCGTGGCTTTACGATTTCTTGATAAGGTGAAGGCTAGCCTGAAACAAGTCCGCATGACCACCCTTCGGCACACTACCCGGCCTTACGATCCCGCCAAGTCAGATAAAGAACGATTATGTCAACCAGCAATACCCTGCCCATTCCAGACGCCGCGCAAGAAAAATCGAGAGAGAATGGCAGAGGGGCCCGGAACGGAATATTGGCGATCACGGTTGGTCTGGCCAGCATTCTGGCGCTCTATTATCTGACCAAAACTGTATTTGGCGCGGAAGGCGACTATGTCGGGCCTGACAATGATGATGCCTTGCGCCTGGTCATGGTGCGCGATCTGTTGAACGGACAAAACTGGTTCGACCTGATGCAGTATCGCCTTGGCATTGAACCGGGCACATTGATGCACTGGTCGCGATTAATTGACCTCCCGATTGCGCTTCTCATCAAGGCCTCATCTCTTTTTGCGCCCGATCACAAGACTGCAGAAATGATAGCCCTCTTCATTTGGCCAGTCAGCCTGATTTTTCCTCTGGCATATTTCGGCGGCTTGGCGGGCAACCGGCTCGGCGGCAAACAAACCGCTACCATCGCTGCATTCTTCATGCTCGCCCATGCCTATATCAACCAGCGCTTCGCACCCGGCGCAATTGACCACCACAATGTCCAGATGGTGCTCATTGCTGCTCTGACAGCATCCATCTTGGACTCAAGGATGCACTGGACCAGTGGCCTTGTAGCAGGCTTTGCATCTGCGTCAGCCCTGGCTGTTGGAGCAGAGACAACGCCTCTGCTCGCAGCAACGGCGGCCAGCATTGCAATACGCTGGGCCGTTATGGGAAGGTCCGCCGCAGCCTTCACAATGGTCTTCGGCCTGGCTTTTGCGGGGTTCACACTACTTGCCTATTTCGCAACCGTGCCAATGGCGCGCTATTTCACAATAGCCTGCGACGCGCTTTCTGCAGGTTTTGTCTATCTGGCAATACTCGGAGGCCTCGGACTGAGCTTAAGCGCCAGAATGATCTCCCGTTCACACATAGCGGCACGCTTTGCCGCACTCGGGGCAATTGGCGCTCTTGCAGTAGCCACGACCATCTTCGCCATGCCGGAATGTCTGGCCAGCCCCTATGCCAATCTGGACCCACTATTGACCAAACTCTGGCTAAGCAAGGTGAACGAGGCCCAGTCCATCATCTCGCTTTCTGAGCGCCTTCCGTCAACTTTAGGCGGCCACTACGTGCCTGCATTCTTGGCGATCATTGTCTGCATAATCCGCATCAAGAACGGCGAAAGGGTTCAGGCGCACCTCATGCTCGGCGCAATGATCGCAGTCGCTTGGGCCGTTACTCTGATACAGGTTCGCGGCTCCATGTTTGCCAACCTGCTATCAATCTTCCCTCTTGCTCTCGCAATATCGGACCTGCGCAACGCTGCAAACAAGAAAGGCGCTGGCAAACTCGCCCCGTTGGGATTTGTTGCGATCACCATAGCGAGCCTCCCGGCGAGCTGGTTTCTCGGTGGCGCCTACATCTCCCGCCAGCTGGAGGGCGAGAAAGTCGCTACCGAATTGCTGGCCTGCCCTGACGCAAAAAGTCTGCAGGCTTTAGCGGATTTACCTCCCGGCACGGTCGCTGCGGATTCCAACTACGGCGCGCCCATCCTACGTTACACGAAGCATCGCGTGCTCGCCGCTCCTTATCATCGCAACCAGCCAGGCATGCTGGCGGTCATTAGAAGCGCATTGGAAAAGCCCGACCAAGCGCTTACAGATTTAAGACAAGTGGGTGCAGCCTATCTCGTCATATGCGACGGGGAGGCAGCGTCAGCCACGCTGACCAACGCCCCGCAAGAAAGCCTCATTCTACGGCTGCTTGAAGGCGCCCGCCCCCCAGGCTTCGTGGAATTAGAAGGCGGTTGGAGCGGCGACATGCATGTTTTCGCTATCGGAAAATAAGACAACCCACTTCATCAACGCGTTGGGATCACCTGTCTCCGTTTGCAAGCGTGTTGCGCGGCCGCTGGCAATGTAGCCGCCGACAATCAAACTGATGGCGCTGAAACTGTTCTACGCGCGCGCGACGCGGGTTGCCGCAATTTTGTCGACGAAATCAGAAGGCAATGAAGTGGCGAATTTCACATTCACCCGCTCTTCCTTCCGGTTCACGATTGCACAGGAAAATTTGAACGGGACGCCATCAATAACGAGATAGACATGATCAGGAAGCTGACTGGCAGCCAGACACGTAAACAGACAGCCATCTTCGGAAATATTGATAAGCATACCATCACGTTTTCCGTGACCACGCATGCCGTTGCGCAGGTAGTAAATGCAACAGGCATATTTGACTTCCCGGCGCAAATAGCTGCGCCGCTCCTCACCAAGCCCGCTCAAAAAATGTGCCATAGCGACCTCAAAAAGCCCACACTACAAGTTTTCACTAGCTAAAAATGGTAGTGGCAAAACGTTTACCCAAGTTTAACGAATTCGCAGCTTTTCGCTTCAATGCCTTGGCCGACACACGCAAACCTCGTAATAATTAACGAATGAATAAGCATCTCGGCGACGATTCGCCTTCCAACCTCTATGAATATTCAGTTTCGGAAATATCCGGCTCTATCAAACGAACGGTGGAAAATGCCTTCGAGCATGTTCGGCTGCGCGGAGAGATCTCCGGCTATCGCGGGCCACATTCGTCCGGCCACGCCTATTTTTCATTGAAGGATGATCGCGCGCGCATCGACGCCGTTATCTGGAAAGGTTCTTTTTCGCGGCTGAAATTCCGACCAGAAGAAGGCATGGAGGTCATCGCGACCGGCAAAATCACCACCTTCCCCGGTTCATCAAAATATCAGATCGTCATTGAAAATCTGGAGCCAGCTGGCGCTGGTGCGCTGATGGCCCTGCTGGAGGAGCGCAAGCGCAAGCTTGCCGCCGAGGGGCTATTTGATGAAGCGCACAAGCAATTGCTGCCCTTCATGCCGCAGGTTATCGGGGTCGTGACCTCCCCGACCGGCGCCGTCATCCGTGACATCCTGCATCGGATATCCGATCGGTTTCCAGTTCATGTGATCGTTTGGCCCGTGCGGGTTCAGGGAGAAGGATCCGGCGATGAAGTGGCCGCGGCCATCCGTGGCTTTAACGCGCTTGACGGAACCAGCGAAATCCGCCGTCCCGACATACTGATTGTGGCGCGTGGCGGCGGCTCTTTGGAGGACCTTTGGAGTTTCAACGATGAAGCTGTCGTCCGCGCAGCAGCGGAATCAGACATTCCTCTGATTTCAGCCGTCGGCCATGAAACCGACTGGACGTTGATTGACTATGCCGCCGACATGCGCGCGCCCACGCCAACAGGCGCAGCTGAAATTGCGGTTCCGGTGAAGGCGGATCTGGATGCACAAATTGCAAGCCTTGATGCACGGCTCAAGAGCGCCATGTCGCGTAATCTCGACCTGTCGCGCCAATCGCTGCGCTCGCTCGCCCGCGCCTTGCCTTCCCTTGATCAGCTTCTGGCCATGCCGCGCCGACGCTTCGATGAATCGGCATCCAGACTTGGGCGCGGTCTCGAATTGAACACTTTGAACAAGCGTCGACTGTATGAAAATGCCTCAACAGCACTAAAGGCAATTCCCGGCCAACTAAGCCGCGAGGCGACGCGCACCCGCGAGCGCGTATCTATGCTGGCTGTGCGTGCAGACAATGCGATTGATACCCGCTTTGCCGCGCACCGCGCATCACTGAGCGCGCAAAACCGAATATTGGATTCGCTTTCCTATAAGAACGTGCTGAAACGCGGATACGCCGTGATCCGTGATGGTTCCGACGCTGTCGTTTCGCTGGCGACGGACATTGCGACAGGACAAAATATTTCCATCGAGTTCTCGGACGGAAAAATTGACGCCACGGCAGGCAATAACACCCCCACAGCTGCAACGGCGAAGAAGAAATCCTCGCGCCCGGAACCAGCGAAGAAATCTCAGCAGGGCAGCCTTTTTTGAACACTCGAAGCTGGGAAACCGCGGAACAATTGGCTTCAGTCATGAAAGCTGGTCGTCATGATCCATGACTGACCGGCGTTCATATTGCGCGTAGGAAGCCAGCAATTTAATCGGGGGAAAATCCCAATCATTCGGGTTTCACTGGAGAATACCTTGCCGCAATTCCTGCTTTCCCTGCCCACCAATGGCCCCGGCCTCTATGAATTCACGCAAGAGGCCGCCGCTTTTGTTGCAGCAAATAAGCCCCCGGAGGGCTTGCTGACAGTCTTCGTATGCCACACCTCCTGTTCGCTGGTCATACAGGAGAATGCCGACCCTGATGTGAAGGCCGATCTCAACAGCTTCTTCGCCCGCCTGGTTCCGTCATCAAATGATCCGTCCATGCGCTGGATCACTCACACAATGGAAGGCGCTGACGACATGCCCGCTCATATAAAGGCGGCGCTGACCCAAACCTCTATCGGGATCCCTGTCAACAAAAGCCGACTTATGCTCGGCACATGGCAGGGTCTCTACCTTTTTGAACATAGGTCCCGCCCCCATAACAGACAGGTCATACTTCATCTATCGCAATAATAATCATTAAAATACAATATTTTATAACTTTTCTTCGAACATGAACCCAATATGAATAGCCAGTTCCGCTGGCGTTCAGACGGGCCGGACTAGTCTCTAATCAATCGCTTGGGACGGGTGATTAAACCCACTTCACCAGATTGAGGAGAGACTGAAATGACCATTTCCCTGAAAAAAGCCGCTATCGCCATTGCTATTGGCCTTGGTACTCTGGGCAGCGTTCCTGCCACCGCTTCTGCCACAAGCGTTGATTTCTACTTTGGTACAGGCGGCTCAGGCATTCACATCCACGACGGTTATCGCGACCGGGGCCGTTGGGGTCACGACCGGCGCCATTGGGGCCGCGACCGCTGGAATCGTGGATGCTCTGCTCGCCGCGCGGTCAGAATTGCCCGCCACGATTTTGGGCTGCGCCGCGCCCATGTTGCCCGCGAAGGCCACCGCCGGATTGTCGTTGAAGGCCGCCGTCATCACCGTTGGCAGCGCATCGTTTTCGCCAATGTCCGCGGCTGCCCGGTCATTCGCTACTAATCGATGACAATGATTTGCTGACGGCAACACCAATCGCCTCAGCAGGTTCCGGCACTCCCCCGCAAAGCCGGAAAGTCCGCCCTCCGCACCCCCGCCGGAGGGCGGCGCCTTATTTTAACAGGCAAAAATCATTGCGATTGGATTTCCACCGTCACTGTTACATTGGCTTGATAGGTATTTTCCCCGTTCTCAATAGGAACAGAGGAAGCTTCCGCATCAAATGCTAATCGTTTAACCATCGGACCAACCGGCATTGAACCGCCAGACTCCTGAATCGAAATGATCCGGCCTGTTTTTACGCCGGCAGCCTCCGCCATTAATTGCGCCTTCTCAATAGCATCCTTGACCGCTTTCGCCTCAGCCTGCCGCATCAATGTCTTGATATCCTGGTTGGTAAAGCTGATCTGCCCGCCCTCGTTCAACCCTGCATCGACAGCCTTGTCCAAAAGGCTTCCAAGCAATGAAAGGTCGCCAACTTCAACAGTCACCGAGTTGCGAACCTGATAGCCTATTATCTCGGCCGGGCGGCTTGAATTATTGCGATAGTCAAACTGAGGCTGAATGGAAAAGCCGCTCGTCTTGATCTTCTTTTCCTCAATTCCTGCCTCCTTCAAAAGGGCAATCACTTTTTTCATCGCATTGTTATTCTCGTCCAACGCCTGCCGTGCGGTTGGACCAACCTTCTGCACACCAAAAACAACCACAGCCATATCTGGCCGTACAGAAACCTGCCCGTTGCCCGTCACTGTAATTTGCGGCGTTTGTATCTCCGCTGCCACGCTTGGCAGAACAAAAAACACCGAACCCGCAGTGAATACGGCCGCCCGCAATAAATTTTTCATCCAAATTCTCCTGAATGTTCCTAAAAGCGATGTCTCGCAAACATAGTTCCCTCCTCATTGTGGGACAATTGCGGCAAGCGCTTTACGCTCGGCAAAAATTGGGCTAGACGCTTGTCCCGCACCGCGGCTTACCATTGATCCGCGGCGCTCCACGTCCTCGTGGCATGGGCCTGTAGCTCAATGGTTAGAGCCGGCGGCTCATAACCGCTTGGTTGGGGGTTCGAGTCCCTCCAGGCCCACCATTTCTGTTCGTATTCTGCTGTGCTAGAAGCCAGACTCACGCGTGATGTAAGGGAGTCCTGTCTTGTCCGTTACCATTTATGGCATCAAAAATTGCGACACGATGAAGAAGGCGTTCAACTGGCTTCAAGATGTGGGAATTGATTATGAATTCCATGATTACAAGAAGTCCGGCATTGATGAAGCAACTTTGAAAAACTGGTGCGGAACACTGGGTTGGGAAAAGGTGCTGAACCGCGCGGGAACGACTTTCAGGAAACTGGCCGACGCAGAAAAAACAGGCCTGGATGATAGCAAAGCAATAGCCCTCATGATGGCAAATCCGTCTATGATCAAACGACCAATCATAGACAAGAGCGGAACCCTGGAAGCTGGCTTCAAGCCTGAGCTTTATGCAGAATTTTTCGGGCAGAACTGATGGCCAAGGCAACGCGAGCAACGCAGTTCCTCACCAAGGAAGGCGTTGAGTTTACAGTCCACAACTACGACTACGACCCTGATGCCGACAGCATCGGCCTCGCAGCCGCAGAGGCCCTAGCGGAACCACCATCCCGCGTGCTTAAAAGCTTGATGGCGGAGATTGACGGAAAGCCGGTTTGCGTGGTGCTGGCGTCAGACCGGGAAGTTTCGATGAAGAAGCTGGCTGCAGCCTTCGGCGGAAAATCGGCCTGTATGATGAAGCCGGACAAGGCCGAAAAAATGACCGGCTATTTTGTTGGAGGCATTTCTGCATTCGGCCAGAAAAAACAGGTGCCTGCGATACTCGACGAGAGTGCACTTTCAGAACCTTATATCTATATGAACGGTGGGCAGCGGGGGTTGCAGGTGCGACTAAAGCCCGCCGACGCGCTTAAAGCCCTTGGCGGCAAATATGCAGCCATTGCGAATTGAAAGACGGATAAGATGAGCAAATCCATGATCGATGTAGAAAAACTCGAAAAGCTGGCGGAAGTGGCTGTGAAGATCGGCCTGCAGCTGCAAAAAGACCAGGATCTGGTGATCACCGCGCCCCTGGCGGCAGCGCCTTTGGTCAGGCTCATCACCAAACATGCCTATCTGGCTGGCGGCGGTCTCGTCTCGACGTTCTATACGGATGAAGAGACAACGCTTGCCCGCTATCGCTATGCAAGTGACAGCAATTTCGACAAGGCAGCCTCCTGGCTTTATCAAGGCATGGCAACCGCCTATGAGGCTGGCACCGCACGACTTGCCATTTCAGGCGATAATCCGATGCTGCTTTCCAATGAGGATCCGGCGAAAGTTGCGCGCGCCAATCGCGCCCTGTCCGCCGCCTACAAACCGGCGCTTGAAAAGATCGCCAATTTCGACATCAACTGGAATATTGTCTCCTACCCCAACCCATCATGGGCGAAGCAGATGTTCCCGGATCTTTCTGAAGAAGAGGCCGTGACAAGACTGGCTGACGCCATCTTTGCCGCATCGCGAGTCGACCGTGACGACCCTGTCGCCGCCTGGCGTGAACATAATGCAGAACTGGCAAAGCGCTCCAAATGGTTGAATGAAACGCGCTTCTCCGCCTTGCATTTTACCGGCCCCGGCACCGACCTCTCCGTCGGCTTGGCCGACGGACACGAATGGCATGGCGGTGCATCCGAAGCCAAAAACGGCATTGTCTGCAATCCCAACATCCCCACGGAAGAAGTCTTCACAACTCCGCATGCCTGGAAAGTGGAAGGCACAGTGTCATCCACCAAACCGCTTTCGCATCAGGGAACACTGATCGACAATATTCAGATGCGCTTTGAGGGCGGAAAAATCGTTGACGCGAAGGCGTCGAAAGGCGAAGCCGTATTGCTGAAGGTGCTCGATACAGACGAAGGTGCGCGCCGTATCGGCGAAGTCGCCCTGGTTCCGCATTCCTCTCCTATTTCGGCAAGCGGCCTGCTGTTCTACAATACGCTTTTTGACGAAAATGCCGCCTGTCACATCGCACTTGGGCAATGTTACTCCAAATGTTTTGTCGATGGCGCAAATCTGTCTCAGGACCAGATCACACAACAAGGCGGAAATTCCTCGCTGATACATATCGACTGGATGATCGGTTCGGGCGAAATCGATATCGACGGTATAGCCTCAGACGGTTCCAGGCTCCCTGTATTCCGCAAGGGCGAATGGGCCGTCTGAACGACGTTTCAAAAGCCCCGATACAAAACAACAAGGCCCTTTGCCCTGTGGCCAACACGATACCCTTCAAATCTTTTGATGAATTGAAGGCCGTTTCCGCGTGCCCTCAAAGGTAGAATCCTATATGACGGATCGCTCGCCTACAGGCAATTTGATTGAGGCACTGACATGTCCATCGCAGTGGAAGAAATATCAGGAATGGGAACCAGCTGGCGCGCACATTTTGCGGGCACGCTGAAGCTCGGTCTGCCACTGGTCGGAGCCCAGCTCGCACAATACCTCATTAACATGACCGATGTTCTGATCGTCGGTCAGGTTGGCACGGTGGAACTGGCCGCCATGGTGCTTGCCAGTCAATATTTTTTCACGATCTTCGTTTTTGGCTCGGGCTTTTCCGCCGCTTCAATTCCCATGGCGGCGCAGGCTGAAGGTCGTGGCGACAAGGTAACTGTGCGCCGCGCGATCCGCATGGGCATGTGGGTTTCGCTCCTCTACAGCGCGATTGTGACGCCCCTGCTTGTTTTCTCAGAACCTGTGTTGCTTGTTCTGGGGCAAAAGCCTGAAGTCGCCTCGCTCGCCGCCAACTACATTCAGATCATGGCGATAGGGATGTTCCCTGCCCTTCTCGTCATGTGTCTGCGCTCGTTTCTCAGCGCACTCGAAATGGCAAGAGCCATTCTCTATGTGACGGTCGCCATGCTCGTCTTCAACGCGATCTTCGCCTATACTTTTGTCCTTGGCCATTTCGGCGCGCCGCGCTTGGGGCTTGTCGGAGCAGCCCTTGTTGCTACGGCGGCCTATATATTTGCCCTAGCGCTACTTGTTATCCATATCCAGTCGAATGCAAGACTGCGGGAATACGAATTATTCGTTCGCTTCTGGCGACCCGATTGGGAAGCTTTTTTTGAGGTTATCCGGCTGGGATTCCCAATCGCAGTCACTATTTTGGCTGAGGTGAGCCTTTTCACTGTAGCCTCGCTGATGATGGGCTGGATTGGAACAACAGAGCTTGCCGCGCACGGTATTGCGCTCCAATATGCGGCTCTCGCTTTCATGGTGCCGCTTGGTCTTTCACAGGCCGCGACTGTAAGGGTGGGGCTTGCTGCAGGACGTAAGGATTATACTGCAGTGTGGCGGGCGTCTGTCGCGGTCCTGGCGCTCACGGCAGGCTTCTCGGTCTGTGGTGCAACGCTGTTCTTCTTCCAGAATACCAACCTGGCTTCACTCTTTGTCGACAACGCAGACCCGAATGCTGCCCGCGTTATTGCTACAGCCGGCCCATTTTTGATCATCGCCGGAATCTTCCAGCTTTTCGACGGCATGCAAGCCGTTGGCGCTGGTCTGGCGCGTGGGCTGAAGGATTCAACGGTGCCCATGGTGCTCGCCATGATCAGCTATTGGACTATTGGCTTTCCCGCCGCCTACTTTCTCGCCTTTCCGCTGAACGTGGGCGGAAACGGCATTTGGTTTGGCTATCTCGGCGGTCTGAGCGCCGCCGCGATCCTATTGAACTTCAGATTTTTCGCGCTGCTGCGCAAACACCGATGAGCGGCGAGGGTTGCCCCCTCACCGTTCAGCCAGCGCCGGTTCCCCCTTGTGTTCGCGCACCAGATTGAGGAAGCGGCGGAAGAGATAGTGGCTGTCCTGTGGGCCTGGGGACGCTTCAGGGTGATGCTGCACAGAGAAGACCGGCTTGCCTTTCAGCCGGAGACCGCAATTGGTGCCGTCAAAGAGAGAAACATGCGTCTCCTCAACGCCCTCCGGTAAGCTTTTGGAATCAACAGCAAAGCCGTGGTTCATCGAGACAATTTCCACCTTGCCGGTCGTGTAATCTTTCACTGGATGGTTTGCCCCATGGTGCCCCTGATGCATCTTCATCGTCGTTCCGCCAAGCGCCAACGCCAACATCTGGTGGCCTAGGCAGATACCAAATAGAGGGATGCCCGTTTCCACCAATTCCTTGATAACGGGCACAGAATATTCACCGGTCGCAGCTGGATCGCCAGGGCCATTGGACAGGAAAATGCCGTCAGGCTTATGCGCAAGAACCTCTGCCGCGGAAGATGTAGCGGGCATGACCGTAACCCGGCAATCAAGTCCGGCAAAAAGGCGCAGAATGTTGCGTTTCACACCAAAGTCGAGCGCTACAATGTGGTACTTCGAACCTGCATCGCCAAGCTCTGCGGTACCCTCATCCCACTTCCATGGCGTCTCGTTCCAGCGTACAGACTGACCCGTGGTCGCCTTGATCGCAAGATCAAGTCCTTCGAGGCCGCCCCACGCCTTAGCTTCAGCTTTCAGCTTCTCAACATCAAAATTGCCGGACGGATCATGCGCAATGACAGCGTTCGGCATGCCGTTTTCGCGGATCCAGGCGGTAAGCGCTCGTGTGTCGATCCCGGACAACCCGATAATGCCTCGCGCCTTCAACCAGGCATCCAGATGTTTGGAAGCACGATAGTTGGAAGGTTCAGTAATATCTGCCTTGAAAATAACGCCCACCGCCCCATTGCGCGCTGCAGGCGTCAGATCTTCAATATCTTCCTCATTGGTTCCCACATTGCCGATATGCGGGAATGTGAATGTCACGATCTGCCCAAGATAAGATGGATCGGTGAGGATTTCTTCATATCCGGTCAAAGCCGTGTTGAAACAGACCTCCGCCTGCACACGACCTTCGGCTCCAATCCCTTTGCCTTCAATCACGGTTCCATCGGCAAGCACCAGCAACGCGGTGGGTTTTTCTACTGTCCAGGGAGCGGTCATGGAGGCCTCTTCATCGTTGTTCGCGGCAAAAACCGCGCCGCAGATTCCCGCGCGCGGATAACGTCCGATCTTGTCTATGCTAGGCCCGGGAAAATAGACATGAGGTACGCATGCGTCAATGACCAACTGTGGAAAGAATGCAAATAAAAAGCCAATATTTTCAATGAATTGATCAACACCATTGATCCCAACCCCGCCAAAGGTCTATGAGAAAGGGTAAAATGTCGGTCTTGAATGCCACAATGCAACAAACTATCTGTGGCCGCCACGAGACGAAATCAGGCTACATTGAGCCAACAGAATTAGGGACAAATTCCAATGCGCGACAAACTCGCCGAGGCCATGAAAGAGGCTATGAGGGCGAAGGATACCCGCCGCCTTTCAACCATCCGCCTGATCATGGCGGCCATTAAGGATCGCGACATTGCAAATCGCGCGCCTGGCCAGGAAAGGGTCAGCGACGACGAAATTTTGCAAATTCTCGCGAAGATGATCAAGCAGCGCGAAGAGTCTTCCAGAACCTACGAGGAAGCCGGGCGCACGGACCTTGCCCAGCAGGAACGCGAGGAAATGGTTGTTATCCGCGAATTTATGCCGGAACAGCTGTCCGAGGAGAAGGTCAAGGAAATTTGCTCCAAGATCGTTGCTGAAACAGGCTCGGCAGGTCTGCGTGATATGGGCAAATGTATGGCTGTATTGAAAGAACAATATCCCGGTCAGATGGACTTCGCAAAAGCCTCCGGTGTCGTAAAAGATCTGTTGAAGTAAGAATAACCTCTAAAAAGCACCTTATCTGCGCCCTATCTGTGTGGGGTTAAAACCGGGAATAAGGGCCGATGAGAGCAGTCCGCTATAAAAATTACGGCTCGCCGGATCAACTCAAGATTTGCGAGATTGAGCGTCCGTCACCCAATGATGGTGAGATTCTCGTCAAGGTCATGGCGGCATCGGTCAATTCCTGGGACTGGGACAAACTTATTGGAAGCTTTCAGGGACGCTTTCCGATTGGCCTATTCAGTCCGCAGCATCCGGTTCTGGGCGCAGACATTTCTGGTATCGTGGAATCCGTTGGCCCTAGCGTAACAGAATTTTCTCCCGGCGACCTTGTTCTTGGCGACCTTTCTGAAGATGGATGGGGCGGCTTTGCAGAATTCGCCATTGGGAAGCCAGGCCATTTCACAGCAAAGCCCGAGGAAATGTCTTTCACCAGTGCGGCATGCGTGCCGCAAGCCGGGCTGTTGGCGCTTCAGGGGCTTCGCTTAAGAGGTGGCGTCAAGGCGGGCGACAAGGTCTTAATTAATGGCGCAGGCGGTGGAATAGGCGGGTTTGCCATTCAAATTGCCAAGGCAATGGGTGCAGCCGAGGTCACCGCTGTCGATAGCGCGGAAAAGGCCGACCTAATGCTCGAAATCGGCGCGGATAATGTCATCGACTACAAGTCGCAGGATTTCTGCCAACTGGACAAACGTTATGACTATGTGCTGG
Organism: Ensifer sp.; assembly: GCA_050306195.1. Lineage (GTDB taxonomy): Bacteria > Pseudomonadota > Alphaproteobacteria > Rhizobiales > Rhizobiaceae > Ensifer_A. The sequence continues at coordinate 3,058 of JBNLGT010000041.1, read as the reverse complement.
ACGCGCTTGCGACACGTTCCACCAAAAAGCACCTATCTGTTCTGAAGCCGGGCGGCACATATGTGCTGGCAGGTGGCCACACGAAAATCATCTTTGGAAACCTGTTGTTGGGACGCGTCTTGGGACGGCGCGAAAACAAATGCGCAGTACTCCTGCTCTGGAAACCGCTGGCATCCGATATGGCGGAACTTGCCACCATGGCTGTCGCAAATAAATTCAAAATTCCCGTAGACCAGATTTATCCGTTGGAAAAAACCAACGAGGCGTTGGCGCGCCTTGGTGCAGGCCAGGTCAAAGGCAAGGTCGTTATCAACCCAACCCTGTGAATTATTGTGGGAAACCCATATTCGTTGGCACTCGACCAACTGCACGTATATATGGTTCGTCCCAAGGAACTTTTGATATGCGGTTTTCTACCCACTTTCTCGACGAGATACGTGATCGCGTGCCGATTTCGGCTGTGATTGGTCGCCGCGTGTCGTGGGACCGCAAAAAAACCAACGCCCCCAAGGGAGACTATTGGGCCTGCTGCCCTTTTCACGGCGAGAAAACCCCGAGCTTCCACTGTGAAGACCGAAAAGGTCGCTATCACTGTTTTGGTTGTGGCGTGTCGGGCGACCACTTCCGTTTTCTCGTCGAGCTGGACGGCATGAGTTTTCCGGAGGCGGTGGAACAAATCGCCAATCTGGCAGGCGTTCCCATGCCCAAACCGGACCCGGAAGCCGCGAGGCGCGAACAAATCCGCACCACGTTGACCGATGTAATGGAGCTCGCCACCCTCTTCTTTCAAGAGCAGCTCCAATCGGCATCAGGCGCGAAGGCCCGCGCTTATTTGCGCGACCGCGGACTGACCGGGCGTACGATCGAAACCTTTCGCCTCGGTTACGCTCCCGATAGCCGCAACGCGCTGAAGGAGTATCTCGCCAGCAAGAACATACCGAAAGAGCAAATCGAGGCCTGCGGACTTGTGGTGCACGGGCCAGATATCCCGGTGTCTTATGACAGGTTTCGCGACCGCATCATGTTCCCGATTCTGTCATCCCGCGAACGCGTGATCGCCTTTGGCGGCCGGGCCATGTCGCCTGATGCCATGGCGAAATATCTAAACTCCAACGACACAGAACTTTTCCACAAAGGCAACGTACTTTTCAATTTCGCGCGCGCGCGTCGTGCATTGGGTGGAGCAGATGGCGCGTCCACCATCATAGCGGTGGAAGGCTACATGGATGTCATCGCGCTTCACCAGGCAGGCATAGAGAACGCCGTTGCCCCCCTTGGTACAGCGCTGACAGAGAATCAGCTCGAACTCCTATGGAAAATGACGCCACAGCCCACATTGTGTTTCGACGGCGACGGCGCGGGTCTGCGTGCGGCAAACAGGGCGGCAGATCTGGCCCTGCCCCATATCCGTCCGGGCCGTTCAGTTTCTTTCGCCCTTCTGCCTGAAGGCAAAGATCCAGACGACCTCGTCCGAGATGGGGGGCGTGCCCCCTTCGACAAGGTCATGGCGGAGGCCCGGCCATTGGCCGAAATGATCTGGCACCGCGAATCAACCAGCAGCGCCTTTGATACGCCAGAAAAGAGGGCCGAACTGGAAGCGCGGCTACGCCAGACCGTTTCAGTAATCCAGGACGAAAGTGTACGCCGACACTACCAGCAGGTCATGCGCGAAAAGCTGAATGCTTTTTTTGCCCCCGCCCGGCGCGAGTGGACCGGAGGACGATCAGCAACCGGCGGCAAAGGTTTCAAGCAAGCCGATCGTCGTCGTGGCGGCGGGGGTGAACTTGCGGGTAATCTGGCCCGCTCAGCCCTTGTACGCGGTCACGAGGAGCTACCAGCGTTGCGCGAGGCTGTGATGGTGATGACCGTCGTCAACCATCCCAAGCTGCTGACTGAAGAATATGACAATGTGGCTACCGTGCAGTTGGAAAATCGCGACTTGCAAAAACTGTGGCCGTTATTGTTGGCTCAGACAGCCGCCGCTCCACCAACGGGACTGTCCCGAGAAACAATTCAAGCCAACCTTGAAAATCAAGGCTTTGGCAACACCCTGACGCTATTGGACCAGCAGGTACGCAACGCGCGTCTCTGGACTGCAACACCCCAAGCCGCCTATGAGGACGCAAGGGAAAGCTTTACTCAGGTTCTAGCGCTCCATAAGCGCGCCCGCGCCCTCAAACGGCAACTTTCAGAACTCGAACGTGAAATCGCGTCAGCGATTGAGGAAGGCGACGAGAATAATATCGGATCGCTCATGAGCACCTTGAACGAGGTCAAGCTGGAGGTCGACCGATTGGAAAACCAGGAAGCAATTATAGACGGATTTGGCGTCATGTCGGGCCGTGTGAAAGGCCCTGCATCCGGTTGACCTCTTGTAATTCCGCAACCAGTTCCTAAATAAACATCCCCGATGTTGATACATTGATACAATGCGAGGAGTGTGCGTTTTTTGTCATTTTTTGGCGGAAACGCTTGACTGATCGACTTTTTAAGGGAATCACCTGCATTGGCTAGGATGTTGGTATTGGATCAATCAGACACGACAAGGACTGCCCCACGCTTTCCACGCCTTTTAAAGGCAGCGGATACGCGCAGGGAACTTTTACGGTTAATCAGGGATTAAAGGTCTTCCTGTAGCTGAAATCGCATCGCTCCCGCGAAATTGATTCGGACGAAATCAAAAAAGGGAAACGATGAATTTTCAGCCGCCCAAGACGAGGCAATGACTGTCAGGGAAAGCGACGGATAGATGGTAGCAAAAGTCAAAGAAAACGAAGAAGCAGAATCTGAACGCGAAAATGCAAGCGACGGTCCGCTTCTCGACCTTTCGGATGACGCCGTCAAGAAAATGATCAAGCTCGCCAAAAAGCGAGGCTACGTGACGATGGATGAACTGAACGCTGTTCTGCCGTCTGAAGAGGTCACGTCTGAGCAGATCGAAGACACCATGGCTATGCTCTCCGATATGGGCATCAATGTGGTTGAGGACGACGAAGTCGACGACAACAACAACGAATCCTCTGACGACAGCGACAACGATAACGATGGTGGTGCGCTG
>JBNLGT010000040.1:0-24976 GCA_050306195.1 Ensifer sp. | reverse complement strand
CGCGTTTTTGGCTATCCGGCATTTCGCGGCAAGCAAAAGGCCGTCGTTGAGCAACTTATAGCTGGTGGCGATGCGGTCGTGTTGTTCCCGACCGGAGCTGGCAAATCGCTCTGTTACCAAATCCCTGCCCTTTGCCGCGACGGCATGGGTATCGTGGTTTCTCCACTCATTGCCCTGATGCGCGATCAGGTGGAAGCCCTCAAGCAGTTGGGCGTGCGGGCTGCGGCCTTGAATTCATCGCTCTCGCATGAAGCATTTTCCGAAGTGCGCGGCGCGCTCGCCGAAGGTTTGATCGATCTTCTCTATGTCACGCCCGAACGCGCCGTCACACCCGCTTTTCGAGAGGTGCTTGGCCGCACGAAGGTGTCGCTGATCGCCATTGACGAAGCACATTGTGTTTCGCAGTGGGGTCACGATTTCAGGCCTGAATACCGGGAACTCGGCCGATTGGCGGAGGATTTCCCCGGCGTTCCGCGTGTAGCGCTGACTGCAACAGCGGATCCCTTGACCCGCGCCGATATCATAGACCGGCTGAAATTGAATGATGCCGAGATATTCGCCAGTTCTTTTGACCGAACAAACATTGCCTATGAGATTGTGGAACGTCAGCAGGCGCGTCAACAACTGCTTCGTTTCCTGCTGCGACACAAAGGTGAAAGCGGCATTGTTTATTGCCTCTCCAGAGCCAAGGTGGAAGAGACCGCCGCCTGGTTGAACTCGCAGGGCGTCCGCGCGCTTGCCTATCATGCTGGAATGGAACGCCAAGCGCGCGACGCCAATCAGGATGCATTCCTGAAAGAGGAAGCGCTGTGCCTTGTTGCGACGGTTGCCTTTGGTATGGGCATCGACAAACCAAATGTACGCTATGTCGCCCACCTTGATCTTCCGGGCTCGGTGGAGGCCTATTATCAGGAAACAGGACGCGCCGGACGCGATGGCCTGCCCTCAGAAGCCTGGATGGCTTACGGAATGGCTGATGTGGTTCAGAGGAGCCGCATGATCGAACAAGGTGATGCCAGCCCCGAGATCAAGCGCGTTGAGCGTGGCAAACTCAATGCCTTGCTTGCAATCTGTGAGACCGCAAGCTGTCGTCGTCAGGCGATCCTCGCCCATTTTGGAGAAGCACATCCTGGCCATTGCGAAAACTGTGACACCTGCCTGAAGCCGGTTGAAACCTGGGACGGGACCGAAGCCGCCATCATTGGGCTTGCGGCAATTTACCGGACCGGCGAGCGTTTTGGCGCAGCACACCTGGTCGATGTTGTGACCGGCAATGTGAATGAAAAAACCGCCCGTTTCGGCCACCCAGATTTGCCTGTATTTGGCGCGGGAAAAGACATCCCGCCCAAGACATGGCAATCCATCTTCCGGCAACTTCTCGCAATGGGGCTTATTCGAGTGGATCATGAAGCCTTCGGGGCGCTGAAACTCGAACCGACTGCCCGCGCCGTCTTCAAACGCGAACGCGAAGTTCACTTCCGCAAGGACCGCCCCAACAACTCCAAAACAACAAAGGGAGCTTCCGGCAGCGCGACCAAAGCAAAGTCCTCTCTAGCAGAAGCCGACGAGGGCCTATTTGAAGAGCTGCGTACCCGACGCATGGAACTCGCCCAGGCCAATGGCGTACCACCCTATGTCATTTTTCCGGACACGACACTGGTTGCATTCGCTACAGAGCGTCCCGCAACCCCAGACGCGTTGCTTGGCATATCCGGTGTTGGACAAGCCAAACTGGAGCGCTACGGTGAGGACTTTCTGGACGTAATTCGCAGGCACAGGCACTGAACGCGCGGCAAAATCGTCACATTGTCCGCAACCCGCGCCCATGCCATAACGCTCACGACGCGACAATGGTGAGGCGGCCAGGCCAAGCGACTGTCGTTCCGTTAAAACAAAAGGTTAGAGAATTCAGGTGAATCGAATTCTCCAAGGAATGGACGAATATCGTGGAAGAATCCGAAGGCCGGGAAACGGTCACGCTTTATGAAGCTATTGGCGCAGATGAAACAGTGCGAAAGCTCGTTCGGAAATTTTACGAGCTGATGGACAGCCTTCCCGAGGCGAAGAATGCGCGCAGCATTCACCCACAAAGCCTGAAAAACTCTGAGGAAAAACTCTACGAATATTTGACCGGATATCTTGGCGGCCCCCAGCTATACATAGAAAAATACGGCCACCCGCGACTGCGGGCGCGGCACTTTCCTGCCCCCATCGGCAGGCGCGAAGTCGAGGAATGGCTTATCTGTTTCCGCAGGGCGTTGGACGAAACGGTAGAGCACCCCAAACTGCGCGAGATTATTTGGGAGCCGATTGAACGGCTGGCTCACCACATGCAAAACAAGGATGAGACCGATGCGAAGTGAGCAGATTTGGCCACGCCTGTTTCTGCTCTTCGCAGGACTCTTCGGGCTCGCGGGCGTGGCGCTGGCGGCAGCAGCAGCACATTTAGGCGACGAGCGCCTTCTGGGAGGCGCGTCCGCCATGTGCTTGGCCCATGCGCCTGTGCTTCTGGCCCTCAGCCTGGGCTACGAAAAGCTTAAAACTGCCATACCCTCCGGCCTTTTCCTGCTTTGCGGAACACTGCTTTTTTCCGGTGACCTCATAAACCGCCACTTCAACGATACGGGGCTCTTTCCAATGTCAGCGCCGACAGGTGGCTTTCTGATGATGGGCGGCTGGATTTTGATCGCCGCAGGCGCAATCTTCAAACGCTAGACAGAACCCCTCTTTCAGAGAATGAATTAGCGCTCTGACAGCTCATCAAGCGCGCGGGCAAGGCTCGACTTCGACCCATTGCGCAACGGCACGAAACGCTTGCCGTGTTTTTTGCAACCCGATTTGACGCGCGAACACGCATCGTGGCTGATGCAGTCGATGGGGCAGAACACGCAGTCAACAGACGGCAGAACAGTATCGATACGGCTGACGGCCTCGCGCAGACCGCCATCATGGTGGATCAGTTCCGCACCGCGAGAGGCTGCGATCTTGCGCAAATGCGCGACCTGACAATCCCGCCCTCCAACATACAGAAAACTGCGAATATCCGACCTTGCGACCTCCTCGCACGTTTCTGATTTTTGTGACCGTTTGCGGGCCTTCTTCTTCGCCATTTCAGCGCCTCCGATCCTGTTGACGATCGAAAGCTATATAACTTGATTATCCGAGTAAAGTATAAACATGATAAATACAATCATGTTTATACTCAGTCCGGCAGAAAAGCCGCAATAACGAGCCCTCCAGCCGTGACGAGCGCACCAACCCATATGGCAACACCCACCCAGCCATGACCAAACAACCCTTCAAGAACGATGATGAAGGACGGCGTGAGATAGCCGTAGGCCAGTGTCTTGGAGGCTGGCAGGCGCATGGATGCATATTGCAGGAGCATGAAGGTGATCGCCGTTGTCACCACCCCCAGATAAATGATCGTTCCCCAAACAATGAGCGGCAAGCTGGTAAAGTCTGTATTCAAGACCGCCGGTACTCCCGGAACAAGGAGCCACGCTCCTGTCGCTGCGACTGCCCAAAAGCCGCTGTAAATGGGAGCTTCGCCGCGATTATAGAGCCGCAAAAGAGGCGCATAGGCGGCATGACAAACAACGCCTATAAAAAAGATCACCTCGCCTCTTCCAACGTTAAAAGCCATGATCGCGTTGATGTCGCCGCGAAAAATGACCCAGACAGCGCCAACAGCAGCAACGAACAGGCTGATTAAAACCCCTGCCTTGCTACTCTGCCGCAAAAGCACCCACGCAAAACCGGCGGAAATCAGCGGCATCAGCGTAAAGACCGCGCCGGTGGAAACCGGCGAGGTAAATTCCAGCGCTGTAAACATTGTGAACATGTAAACGGCCATCAAAAGCCCAAGGATGGCATACCTCCACATTGCCTTTGGCGCTGGCAATCTGATGCGCACCACAAAAAGCGCATAAGCCGCCATCGCCGCCACGCCAACAACATATCGGACCAGATTGATTGCTGCCGAGGGAAGATAGCCCGCTGCAATGCCGCCGAGTGAAAATGAACCTGAAATCAGCAGCGCGAAAAGCAGCATCGCAAGGTGCGCCTTGAGTTTTTCCCGCCCCGTAGCATGGGTATTGTGAGCCGATTTCATTGATGTCATCAATAACTTGTTTTCACAGTTGCCGCATTATCGGTCGCCGGTTTCGCGTCCCGGAAAAATCCACTATCAGTAGAGACGAGAATGCGGAAGGAGAATCGCGTGGGGACGTTGAAAGAGCGATTGCACCAGCTGTATGAAGGAGAAAGCGAGGCAGCGCATCGGTTTCGTTACCTCCTTTTGGCACTGGATGTACTCACCATTGTCTATCTGGTGATTTCCACTTTCTTTTATGACACGCCCGTAACCCATATCCTCGACGCTCTTTTTGGCGTTTACCTTGCACTCGATTTTATTGCCCGCATCTGGATCGCGCCGCAAAAACTCTCATTCTTCATCCATCCGCTTAACCTGGCCGATCTCATCGCCATGCTCTCCTTTCTGGCGCCGGTGCTGGGAGCCAATTTCTCATTCTTGCGTGGCCTGCGCGTTCTGCGGCTGCTGCGCTCCTACCGGCTGCAGAACAAGCTCGGGCAGGACTTTCCCTATTTCAAGCGCAATCAGGATGTAATCCTGTCGGCCACCAACCTCTTCATATTCATATTCGTGATGACGGAGGCCGTTTTTGTGTCACAGGTGGGCCTCAACGTTCAGGTAAAGAACTTCCTCGACGCCATGTATTTCACCGTAACAACGCTGACGACCACGGGCTTCGGCGATATCACGTTACAGGGTCAGTTCGGACGACTCTTGTCCATCGTCATTATGGTCTTTGGCGTCTCGTTATTCTTGCGGCTTGTGCAGACAATCTTCCGGCCTTCGCGCGTACGCTACAATTGCCCCTCATGTGGCCTGTCGCTGCATGAACGCGACGCCATTCACTGCAAGCATTGCGGCACGGTTCTCAACATCCCCAACGAGGGGGAAGTTTAGCCTGTCGTAGTTCAGAGAATCTGTCCGGAAATTTAATCCGATCGTACAAATCCGCTTCAAAAGACGAACCAAAAGTACCAGAAATAGATAGCTTTCTCCATTGCCGCCCTTCCCGGCGGGCCTATGATTTGCCGCAAAAGAAAAAGTGGAGAGATTTATCATGCGCACCCAGGTTGCCATCATTGGCTCCGGCCCTTCCGGGCTATTGCTCGGTCAGTTGCTCAGCAATGCCGGTATAGACAACATCATCCTCGACCGCGTTGACCGCGACTACATCCTCGGCCGTATCCGGGCTGGCGTGCTGGAACAGGGCATGGTCGATCTGCTCAACCGCACTGGCGCCGGCAGCCGCATGAATGCCGAAGGTTTGCCGCATAACGGTTTTTCGCTTTCCTTTTCAGGCCGCATGACGCGCATCGACATGGAAAAACTGACCGGTGGAAAACGGGTCATGGTCTACGGTCAAACCGAACTGACTGCCGATCTGATGGACCATCGCGAGGCCACCGGAGGAGTGACGATCTACAATGCGGCAAACGTGACGCCGCATGACTTTGATGGCGACAGGCCCTACGTTACCTATGAAAAGGATGGCGCAACCCACCGCATCGATTGCGACCTGATTGCAGGTTGTGACGGTTTTCACGGGGTATGCCGCGCCAGCGTGCAGGACAAGGGCATTCAGAATTTCGAAAAGGTCTATCCCTTCGGATGGCTGGGCCTTATGTCCGACACGCCGCCGGTTGACCACGAGTTGATCTACGCCAACCATGAACGTGGTTTCGCCCTGTGCTCACAGCGCTCGCTGACCCGCAGCCGCTACTATGTGCAGGTGCCGCTGACCGACAAGGTTGAAGACTGGTCGGACGATGCCTTCTGGGACGAGCTTCGCCGCCGACTGCCTGCTGACGTGGCCGAAAAGATGATCACCGGCCCCTCACTGGAGAAATCCATTGCGCCACTGCGCTCTTTCGTGGCGGAGCCCATGCGCTTTGGTCGCATGTTCCTTGTTGGCGATGCCGCCCATATCGTCCCGCCAACCGGAGCAAAGGGTCTCAACCTGGCCGCCTCCGACGTGCATTACCTCTTCGCCGGGCTGGAGGAATTCTACGCCGAAAAAAGCTGGAGCGGTCTTGATGCCTATTCGGCACGGGCACTTAGCCGCATCTGGAAAGCAGAGCGCTTCTCCTGGTCCATGACCATGCTTATGCACCGCTTCCCCGACGAAGGCGCTTTCGGTCAGAAAGTACAGGAATCCGAGCTTGACTATCTTTCAAGTTCGATAGCGGCACAGACCGCCATGGCGGAAAACTATGTAGGGCTTCCCTACTAATTTTACCTACTTACGAAATTTGAGCCCGCCCGTATAGAGTTGCTCCAGAAAACGGGCGGCGTCTTCAAACCGCCCTTCCCCACCTTTGTCCGGGCCAAGAACAGCACGCACCTGGGCGTCGAAATCGGCATAATGCTGGGTCGTCGCCCAGATCGAAAAGATCAGGTGATAGGGGTCGCATCGCTCAATCTTGCCTGCTTTGATCCACGCACGGATCACCTCGACCTTATCATCCACCAACGCTTTGAGATCGGCGAGCTCTTCCTGAATGGAAGGTGCGCCGCGCAGCACCTCATTGGCAAAAAGCCGACTTTCGCGCGGATAGTCTCGCGCCATTTCAAGCTTGCGTCGAACATAACTCTTGATTTCCGCCTCAGCATCACCCTCGGCATCAAACTCTCTCAACGGGTCAAGCCAGGTATCGAGGACCCGGTCAAGAAGCGCCCGGTGCATGGCTTCCTTCGTCCGAAAATAATAAAGCAGGTTGGGCTTCGACATTCCAGCCACGTCGGCGATTTGATCGATTGTTGAACCCTTGAACCCGTGCTGTGAAAAAACATCCAGTGCAGCCTCCAGGATAATCTCCTCTTTTTGCTCCTGAATGCGCGTCCTGCGCTGTGTTTTCGCTGCTCTGGGTATCGGCATCAATGGTCCCCCGCGTCAGAATTCCCGCATAGCACAACCGGTTACTGCCGGTCTTTGAGGCGCTGCAAGAAAAATGTGCATGTCCTCGTTTTTTCTTCTTGAGTGACGTCCAAGAAATTGTATTGTTTACCAACCGGTCAAATTATCAGACAAGCGCTGATGAAACGCAATAATAAAAATCAAATAAAGCGGAGTTTGATCAAAGGGAACAGCAAATGGGCACCCTAGCGGGATAGCCCCCAAAAAGACGAGGAGAAAATCCAATGGCCGCACCTGGCGAAAACATGCGGATCAACGCCGACCGCCTGTGGGACTCCCTCATGGAAATGGCCAAGATCGGCCCCGGCGTGGCAGGCGGCAATAACCGCCAAACATTGACCGATGCAGATGCGGAAGGCCGCAGGCTGTTTCAGAAATGGTGCGAAGCCGCAGGCCTCACCATGGGCGTCGACAAGATGGGAAATATGTTTGCTGCGCGCCCGGGAGAGGATCCAAACGCCCTACCCGTTTATGTCGGCTCACACCTCGACACCCAGCCAACTGGCGGTAAATATGACGGGGTTCTTGGCGTGCTCGGAGCGCTCGAAGTGGTCCGTTCCATGAACGATCTCAACATCAAGACCAAACACCCAATTGTGGTCACGAACTGGACCAACGAGGAAGGCACGCGCTTTGCGCCCGCAATGCTCGCGTCGGGCGTTTTTGCTGGCAAACACGAACTTGATTGGGCCTATGACCGTGAGGACGCAGAGGGCAAGAAATTCGGTGACGAATTAAAACGCATCGGCTGGGTCGGCGAAGAAGAGGTTGGCGCACGCAAAATGCACGCCTTTTTTGAACTGCATATTGAGCAAGGCCCTATTCTGGAGGCGGAAGGCAAGGATATTGGCGTTGTGACCCATGGTCAGGGACTGCGCTGGATTGAATGTACGGTCACCGGCAAAGAGAGCCATACCGGCTCCACGCCCATGCCAATGCGCAAGAATGCAGGTCGTGGGCTCGCGCGCATTACTGAGCTGGTGCATGAGATCGCGATGAAACATCAACCGAACGCCGTCGGCGCCATCGGCCATATTGATGTCTATCCGAACTCCCGCAACATCATCCCCGGAAAAGTGGTCTTCACCATCGACTTCCGCTCACATCTACTGGACATAATCCACGCCATGGTGGCCGAATTCGAAGAACGCGCACCGAAACTCTGCGAAGATATTGGCGTCTCGCTGGAATGGAAGTTCGTCGGCCAGTTCGACCCGCCAGCCTTTGACGAAAATTGCGTCAAGGCCATCCGCGATGCAGCTGAAAGCCTTGGCTACTCCCACCGTGACATCGTCTCGGGCGCAGGCCATGATGCCTGCTGGATCAATGATGTCGCGCCCACCGCCATGGTCATGTGCCCGTGTGTAGACGGCCTCTCACACAATGAGGCGGAAGACATTTCCAAAGAATGGGCTCAGGCCGGTGCAGACGTGCTGATGCGCGCGGTGGTGGAGACGGCGGAAATTGTTGACTGATTGCCTCTCCGACATAAGGCAGGCCCCAGTGAATACCCAGCGTCATAACCGGCGAGGTCTTCATACAGACCTACAGTCTGGAGCCGCAATCAACATCATTTTCTGTCTACTGGTGGCTTTTCCGGCCTCGGCCGGAAGTCTCCAACCTGGCGCGCGTTGGGACTGGCAACTGAGCCAACCAATAGATCTGTCGCGCAAGGTCGAAATCTTCGACATCCATCCTGAGGAGGTTTCATCAGCAACCCTCAGGGCGCTGAAGGAAAGAGGCGTTTTCACAATCTGCTATGTCAGCGTCGGTACGCTGGAATCGGATTCCGCCGACAAGGATAACTTCCCCGACGAGATCGTCGGCAACGTTTATGACGACTGGCCCGATGAACGTTTTTTGGATGTCCGCCGTCTCGACCTTTTGCTTCCCATCATGAAAAACCGTTTTGAAGCCTGCAAATCACAAGGTTTCCAGGGCGTGGAAGCCGACAATATGGATCTGTTCGAGAACGAACCGGGCTTTGCAATCAGCGAAGTGGACGGCATCCGTTATTTTAAAGCACTGGCGGACACCGCCCATGCAATGGGACTTGCGATTGGTCAGAAGAACGCGCCCCAGCTTTCCAAAACATTGGTTAGCCATGCCGACTTTATCATCACCGAAAGCTGTTTCCACTTCGGATTTTGTGGCGATGTGCTTGCCTATATCGAGGCGGGAAAACCAGTTCTCGACGCAGAATATCTCCATCAGGAAATCGATTTTAATGAAGCCTGCAAGCAGGCCGACCGTCTAAATATCTCCATGATCCTGAAAGATCGCGACCTGACCAAAAGCTATCAGGCCTGCCACTGAACGATAGGAAGGGAACAACATCATGAGCAGCAAAGTCATCAAGGGCGGCACGGTGGTTACAGCCGATCTTAGCTACAAGGCCGATGTGAAGGTCGAAGACGGCAAGATTGTCGAAATCGGCCCGAACCTTTCCGGTGATGAAACACTGGACGCGACCGGCTGCTATGTGATGCCCGGCGGCATTGATCCGCATGTTCACCTGGAAATGCCCTTCATGGGCACCTATTCCTCCGACGACTTTGAAAGCGGCACCCGCGCTGGCCTTGCCGGCGGCACGACCATGGTGGTGGACTTCTGCCTGCCCGATCCGGGGCAATCACTGCTGGATGCATTGAAACGCTGGGACAATAAATCCACCCGCGCCAACGCCGATTATTCCTTCCACATGGCCGTCACATGGTGGGGCGAGCAGGTCTTCAATGAGATGGAGACTATTGTGAAGGACAAGGGCATCAACACCTTCAAGCACTTCATGGCCTATAAAGGTGCATTGATGGTGGATGACGACGAAATGTTCTCCTCCTTCCAGCGCTGCGCGGCTCTTGGCGCACTTCCGCTGGTCCATGCGGAAAATGGTGACATCGTTGCGCAGATGCAGGCCAAATTGCTTGCTGAGGGGAACAATGGCCCAGAGGCGCATGCCTATTCCCGCCCGGCCTCGGTTGAAGGCGAAGCGACCAATCGCGCCATCATCATCGCCGATATGGCGGGCGTGCCGCTTTATGTGGTCCACACATCTTGCGATCAGGCGCATGAGGCTATCCGTCGCGCTCGCCAGAATGGGATGCGCGTTTACGGTGAACCGCTCATCCAGCACCTGACGCTGGATGAGAGCGAATATGCAAACGCCGACTGGGACCATGCTGCCCGCCGCGTGATGTCTCCGCCCTTCCGCGACAAGCGCCATCAGGATTCGCTCTGGGCCGGTCTGCAGGCGGGATCGCTGCAGGTGGTGGCGACCGATCATTGCGCCTTCACAACAGAGCAGAAACGTTACGGCGTAGGCGACTTCACAAAGATACCAAACGGCACTGGCGGTCTGGAAGACCGCATGCCAATGCTGTGGACCTACGGCGTCGCGACTGGTCGCATCACCATGAACGAGTTCGTCGCCGTCACGTCCACCAATATTGCCAAGATCCTCAACATATATCCGAAGAAAGGAGCAATCCTCGTCGGAGCCGATGCCGATATTGTTGTTTGGGATCCAAATCGCGAAAAAACCATCACCGCGTCCAGCCAGCAATCGGCCATCGACTACAACGTCTTTGAAGGCAAAACGGTGAAAGGCCTGCCGCGTTACACTCTGACCCGTGGCTATGTGGCCATTGAGGAATCAACGGTAAAAACCCGCGAAGGCCACGGCGAGTTTGTCGCCCGCGAGCCTTTCCAGGCGGTCAATGCTGCACTCTCAACCTGGAAAGAGGTGACGGCGCCCCGCAAGGTTCAACGTACCGGCATTCCGGCGAGCGGGGTCTGAGAAAACGAATGGCCGCGTTTTACTCAGGAAACCATACCATCCATATCGGGCAGGAGAACGACACTCTCCTGTTCCCGTGGATCGGTTCTCGCGATGACCGCCGTGCATGGCGCATCGGAATGGTTGACGGGCAAATGCGGCATGCCTGCCGGTATGTAAAACATGTCACCGGCCTTCGTGATGGTGGCGTTTTCAAGCGCCTCGCCCCAATAGGTCGTCGCCTCCCCGGAGAGAACGTAAATCGCGGTTTCATGCGCTTCATGCAAATGCGCCTTGGCGCGACCACCCGGCGGCACGGTCACCAGCATCATGGCAATGCCGGATGTTCCGGCACTTTCGGCGGAAATACCCTCGATATAAGAAAAGCCTTGTTTGCCGTCATAACTTTCAGATGGACGGATCAGGCGGCATTGTGCATGGGCTTTGATTGACATATCGGGGCTCCTTGAATTCAAGAGACGAGCTATCGTCCGGGAACGAACATAACAATTGGGTAAACATGGCGGAAAATCAGTCAAGCGTAGTGTCAGCAAAAAATCTCGGCCTGACCTTTCAGACCAATGATGGTCCGGTCATAGCCCTTACCGGCGTTGATCTTGAGGTTAAAAAGGGTGAGTTCGTCTCCTTCATCGGACCGTCGGGTTGTGGCAAGACCACATTTCTGCGCGCAATTGCCGATCTCGAAAAGGCCACAGAAGGTGAAATCCTGGTCAACGGCACATCGCCCGAGGATGCCCGTCAGAACCGCGCCTATGGTTATGTTTTTCAGGCCGCCGCCCTCTATCCCTGGCGCACGATTGAAAAGAACATCGCGCTTCCGCTTGAAATCATGGGATATTCCGTGTCCGAGCAAAAGGCCCGCATTGAGCGCACTCTTGACCTTGTAAATCTTTCAGGCTTCGGCAAGAAATTTCCCTGGCAGCTTTCCGGCGGCATGCAGCAACGCGCCTCCATTGCCAGAGCGCTTGCCTTTGACGCCGACCTTTTGCTGATGGACGAGCCTTTTGGAGCACTGGATGAAATTGTTCGCGACCACCTGAACCAGCAGCTTCTGGAACTTTGGGCACGCACCAACAAGACGATTTGCTTCGTCACTCACTCCATCCCCGAAGCCGTTTACCTGTCAACAAAGATTGTGGTCATGAGTCCGCGCCCCGGCCGTGTGACCGCCATCATCGAATCCACCCTGCCGAAAGAAAGGCCTCTGGACATCCGCGAAACACCCGAATTCCTCGAAATCGCCTACCGCGTTCGGGAAGGGCTGAAAGCGGGGCACAGTTATGATGACTGAGGTGTTGCGGAACAAGGTTTGGCCTGTCGTTGCGGTCATCGTGGCCATCGTCTTGCTTTGGTATATCGCCGCTCTTTTCATGAACCACTCCGTTGCCGTCAATGAGGCGGAACTGAAGGGAGAAACGCTGACCAGCAGTGAACTCTGGATGAAGTCTTACACTTTGAAAAAGCCGCTTCTTCCCTCGCCTGACCAGATCGCAGTGGAAATCTGGAAGTCCACCGCCGAGATGAAAATCACCTCCAAGCGCAGCCTGATCTATCATGCCTGGGTTACTCTGTCGGCAACGCTGCTCGGCTTTGCAATCGGCACGGTTACCGGAATCCTGCTCGCCGTCGGCATTGTGCACAACAAGGCGATGGATAAGTCGTTGATGCCCTGGGTTATCGCCAGCCAAACCGTCCCCATTCTGGCAGTCGCTCCCATGCTGATTGTCGTCCTCAACGCAATTGGCATATCAGGCCTTCTGCCCAAGGCGCTGATTTCGACCTACCTTTCCTTCTTCCCCGTCGTCGTTGGCATGGTGAAAGGCTTACGTTCACCAGAGGTCATTCAACTCGACCTGATGCACACCTATAACGCCACAAGGAACCAGATATTCTGGAAGCTACGTTTTCCAGCCTCCATTCCTTTCCTCTTCGCATCGCTGAAAGTGGGCGTCGCAATTTCGTTGATTGGCGCAATCGTCGGCGAACTGCCGACCGGCGCAGTGGCCGGTTTGGGCGCACGTCTGTTGTCCGGTTCCTATTACGGCCAAACCATCCAGATATGGTCAGCGCTTTTTGTTTCCGCCTTTCTGGCAGGCGGTCTGGTCTTCGCCGTTGGCGCCATTGAGCGCGCAGTCAACCGTTTCATGGGCGCAAAGCCGGAGGTGACGGCATGACGCTCGTAGTCCTCATTGCAATTCTCATCGTCTGGCTCGGCACCTGGCTTTTGAATGAGTATCTCGTGCGCCTTAAACCGTCCGGTCCCGCCGCCGCGCGCAATATCGATATTGCCGTTCCCGCCATATTCGGGATCACGCTTCTTGTTCTTTGGGAGCTCGTCACGCGCGGTTTCTCGGTTCCCGAAATCCTGCTTCCCGCCCCCTCAAAAATTATCGGCACCGCCCTGTCCGCCTTGCCTACGCTTTGGCTTGATTTTCAGCAGACTGTTTTCAAGGAGGTCCTTGCCGGTTACGTGATTGGCTGCGGAGCAGGCATTGCTGCAGCACTTGTTATTGATCGTTCGCCATTCCTGAAAAACGGTCTCTTACCGCTCGGAAACCTCATTTCCGCGCTGCCCATTGTGGGTCTCGCCCCCATCATGATCATGTGGTTTGGCTTTGAATGGCCGTCAAAGGCGGCAGTTATCGTCACCATGGTTTTCTTTCCTCAACTGGTAAACACCGTTGCCGGGCTTTCTGCGAGCAGCCACATGGAACGCGACCTGATGCGCACCTACGCCGCAAGCTGGTGGCAAACCGTGGTTAAGCTGCGATTGCCCGCGGCATGGCCCTTCATCTTCAATGCGCTGAAGATCAATTCAACACTTGCGATGATCGGCGCTATCGTCGCTGAGTTTTTTGGCTCTCCCTCTGTGGGCATGGGCTTTCGAATTTCGGTCGAAATGGGCCGAATGAACACGGCAATGGTCTGGGCGGAAATTCTGGCCGCCGCCGTCGCCGGTTCTTTATTCTACGGGATCATCGCGCTCATCGAGCGCAAGGTCACGTTCTGGCACCCCTCCGTCCGTGGTGGACGGGGGTAACTAAAAGAGGGTTGAACATGAAGAAAACAATGACATCGCTCCTCGCCGCCAGCGCATTAGCGCTTTCGGCCTTCGCCGCCAACGCAGCCGATGTGACTTTGCAGCTCAAGTGGGTAACACAGGCCCAGTTCGCCGGCTACTTCGTTGCAAAGGACAAAGGCTTTTATGAAGAAGAAGGCCTCGACGTCGAAATCAAGCCGGGCGGCCCCAACATCGCACCGGAACAGGTCATCGCCGGCGGTGGTGCCGACGTGATCGTTGACTGGATGGGCGCCGCACTCGCTGCACGCGAAAAGGGCGTTGCGCTCGTCAACATTGCCCAGCCTTACAAGAATGCCGGTCTGGAAATCATCTGCCCTGCGGACGGCCCGATCAAGTCGGTTGCCGACTTCAAGGGACACACGATTGGTGTGTGGTTCTACGGCAATGAAGTGCCCTTCTTCGCCCTCATGAACCGTGAAGGCCTAAAAACCGGAGAAGGCGCGGACGAGGTCAAGGTTCTGCAGCAGAGCTTTGACGTCCAGCCGCTCATCCAGAAGCAGGCCGACTGCATTCACGTCATGACCTATAATGAACTCGGTCAGGCGATTGACGCCGGTTACACGCTCGATAAGCTGACAGTCTTCAACTACACCGAAATGGACGCCAACCTTCTGGAAGATGGCCTCTATGTACTGGAAGACAAGCTTGCCGACCCGGCCTTCAAGGAAAAAATGGTCAAGTTCGTTCGCGCCTCCATGAAGGGTTGGGCCTATGCCAAAGACAACCCGGAAGAAGCCGCCGACATTGTGCTCGACAATGACACGACCGGCGCGCAAACCAAGGAACATCAGGTCTATATGATGGGCGAAGTCGCCAAGCTTCTTGGCGATTCCACCGGTGTGCTTGATGAAGCAGCCTATGACCGCACCGAAGCCGCGGTTCTGGCTCAGGGCATCATTACTCAAAAGCCCGAAGGTGCATGGACCCATGCAATCACCGACGAGGCGGTAAAATAAGTACTTATTAAGCCTGAATTACAAACGCGCGGGTATTTTGCCCGCGCGTTTTGTTTTGAACCAAAATTGAAAGGTTTCACACTATAGCGAATGTGGCTCACATTGAATTGTGCGGCGCAAAAGGATAGTATCTCGAACGAATTCATGAGGCTCTTCTTGCGAAGCTCCAATGTAGTCACCACATGAAGCGCAATTCGCCGCACTGGATGCGGCCCTGGAGAGTTACCACCCATAGCATTTATTCAAAGGGTGGGATGAAAGACGTACAGAAAGTCGGGACATGTCGAAATTCGGTTTACGGGTCGCAGGAATATTTTTTGCTATTTTGGCCACAACACCAGCCATCGCAGAAGAAGCAGAAACTGCGGATACGAAAATTTCACTGCCCGCGATCGTTGTCACTCCGGTTGAAGTTCACAAGCTTGTCGACCGCGTTGTTGCTTCAGGCACCATTCAGCCAAGCGAGGAAGTCTATGTCCTTCCTCTGGTTGATGGCCAGTCGATCAGGACACTTAATGCAGATGTCGGCGACACCGTGAAAGAAGGCGATATCCTTGCCGTGCTGGGAACCGACACTCTACTCCTGCAGAAGAGCCAGCTTGAGGCCAACAAGGCCAAGGTGGAAGCCGCGCGTGCCCAACTTCAGGCCCAAATTGCGCAGGTAAAAGCCAATACCGCAGAAGCTGTCCGTCAGAGTGACAGGCTTGCAAAACTATCTGCTTCGGGAACTGTTTCCAGCGCAAAGGCGGACCAGGCAAAAGCTGCGGCAGACGCCGCCCTTGCGCAACAAAAAGCATCCGAAGAAGGGCTCAAAACCAACGACGCCGACATGAGGGTCATCGAAGCGCAACTGGCCGATATTGCTTTGAAGCTTGCCAGAACCGAGGTTAAGGCGACCGCCAGTGGGCTGATTTCCGCTCGCAATGCCAAGGTTGGCGCTATTGCCGCCGGTGCGGGTCAACCACTCTTTACCATCATCAAGGACGGCAAGCTTCAATTGAAGGCCGATCTTGCAGAAAGCGATGTCCTGAAAGTCAACGCCGGTCAGAAGGTTGCGATCACAACGACAGCCGCTGCTGGGACAATTGAAGGTGTAGTTGCGCGGGTCGATCCGACTGTGAACGCTGCAACACGGCTGGGTTCGGTCTTAATTGATATTCTGCACCCCGAAGACGCACGGTCAGGCATGTATGCGCAGGCCGAAATCACTGTTGACGAACATACGGCTCCAGCCTTACCCGTCACCGCAGTTACCACCGACGGCGGCAGGAATATTGCACGAATGGTAGAAAACGGCGTCGTGAAGCTGACGGAAGTAAAAATCGGCATCCAGGACGGCGCTTTTGTCGAAATTGAAGATGGGTTGAAGACAGGCGACGAAGTTGTTGCCAAAGCTGGCGCCTATGTTCGGGACGGCGACCGGGTCAATCCGGTCCACAGCCTCCAGCAAGCAACAAACTAGACGGGGTTTTGACGAATGAATTTCTCAGCCTGGGCGATCAGAAATCCTGTAGCGCCACTTCTCGCCTTTTTTCTGCTTGTCGTCGTTGGCATACAATCCTTCTTTGCGCT
The DNA here is from genome assembly GCA_050306195.1 of Ensifer sp. GTDB lineage: Bacteria > Pseudomonadota > Alphaproteobacteria > Rhizobiales > Rhizobiaceae > Ensifer_A. The sequence continues at coordinate 8,560 of JBNLGT010000040.1, read as the reverse complement.
CCCGATTACCCGCTTTCCAAACATCGATGTGCCGGTCATCGCCGTCACGGTTGCGCAAAGTGGCGCGACGCCGACTGATCTTGAAAGCCAGGTCACAAAAGAAGTTGAAGATGCTGTTTCAGGCATTTCCGGCATAGACTACATCACCTCGAGTATTACCGACGGCGCATCGACGACTGTCGTACTTTTCAACGTCGATGTTGCTACCAATCAGGCGCTCCAGGATGTCAAGGATGCTATAGACCGTATCCGTTCATCGCTCCCCGCATCTGTTGACGACCCGATTATCAAGAAAATCGACGTTGAGGGGCAGGCCATCCAGACCTATGCCGTCTCCTCGCCAAATATGACCCTGGAAGAGCTTTCCTGGTTTGTGGACGATACAGTGAAGCGCGCGCTGCAGGGCCAGCCCGGCGTAGGGCGCATCGACCGTTTCGGCGGTGCAGACCGCGAGATTCGCGTCGAACTTGACCCACTCAAGTTGCAGTCTTTCGGCATCTCGGCGGCCGATGTTAACAACCAGTTGCGCGTCACGAACCTGGACCTTGGTTCCGGTCGCAGCCAGATTGCGGGCGGCGAGCAGACCATCCGAACGCTTGGCGACGCACATTCGGTTCAGCAACTGGCCAACACAACCATCGCGCTTGGTTCTGGCCGCTTTGTAAAACTCTCTGACCTCGGCGCAGTAAAGGATACCTACGAGGAGCAGAAGTCATTCTCGCGCTTCAATGGCGACCCCGTAGTCACCTTTGCCATCTTCCGCTCCAAGGGCGCCAGCGAGGTCACGGTTGCAGAAGGCGTTGATGAAGCATTGACGGCGCTTCGCGCTAAAAATCCCAATGTCAAAATCGAACTGGTCAACGATTCCGTTTATTTCACATACGGCAACTATGAAGCCGCCATCCATACATTGATAGAGGGTGCGATTCTTGCCGTCATCGTGGTTTTCCTATTCCTGCGCAACTGGCGTGCAACCCTGATTTCAGCCATAGCCCTGCCACTTTCCGCGATCCCAACATTCTGGATCATGGATATGATGGGCTTCTCGCTCAACTTGGTCAGCTTCCTGGCTTTGACACTCGCGACCGGTATTCTCGTCGACGACGCGATTGTGGAGATCGAGAATATCTCCCGTCATATTCACATGGGTAAGACGCCATACCGGGCCTCCATTGACGCTGCCGATGAAATTGGGCTAGCCGTGATTGCCACCACGTTCACAATCATTGCTGTCTTTGCGCCGGTCTCCTTCATGCCAGGCATTCCGGGCCAATACTTTATTCAGTTTGGCCTGACTGTGGCCTTCTCCGTTTTCTTCTCGCTCCTTGTTGCGCGATTAATAACGCCGATGATGGCGGCATATCTGATGCGTCCGGGTGATGCCGCAGTGGAAGACCACGAAGGCGCCGACGGCCTAATCATGCGGGCCTACACGCGCATCATACGCGCAACGACTGGCCGCTGGTACGGGCGCTTCGGAACGTTGCTGGGAGCAATTATTTTCCTCGTTGGTTCGGTCATGCTGCTGATGCAGGTTCCGGGCTCCTTTCTTCCGCCGGAAGATGCAGGCCGTGTCACGCTGTCGCTGGAGCTGCCGCCCAATGCCTCGTTGGATGATACCGACGCAACGACAACCGAAATCTATAACCGGGTCAAGGATATCGATGGCGTGGCCAATGTCTTTGTCCTCGGCGGCTCCTCGCCCAAAGGCGACCTATCGATCAGCCGAGCCACGGTGACGCTGCTGCTTGATCACAAGGAAGCCTCGCTGATTACTGCCCTGGTCAATGATCTTGCGGGCAGCCTCCCGGTAATTGGCCCTTATCTACCGAAGGTCAAGGCAAAGGGCCGCACACGCCCGCAATGGGATATCGAGGCGGAAGTTTTTGCCAAGCTAAATGACATTCCCGACGTCCGGCTGCTCAAGCTCAACGATCGCGGTGACCGCGACCTGTCGTTCAACCTGCTTGCCGACACAGATGAGCAGTTGAATGAAGGCGTTGCTGTTATGGAAGCGACACTGCGCAAGGAAGCTGTGCTGGCCAATGTCAGCTCCGAAGGCGCCCTGCCCCGTTCCGAGCTTCGCATTAGCCCGAGGGACGACCTGATCGCCCGCCTCGGCATCACTGTCCAGCAGATCTCGCAAACGGTCCGCGTTGCGACCATTGGCGACACGGACGCAGCCCTTGCGAAGATTTCTCTTGATGGACGGCAAATTCCAATCCGCGTGATGCTGAACAAGGATCTGCGCAAGAACCTGGCGGAGATCAAGGCACTGCGCGTCCGCACCAGCACGGGAGCAACGGTTCCGTTGGCAAGCGTCGCTGACATTTATTACTCGGAAGGTCCTGCGACGATCAAACGACAGGATCGCAACCGAGTTGTGACCATCGGCGCAGACCTACCTCAGGGGGTCGCTCTCGATACGGCAAGCGCGCGCTTCAAGGCAGCGGAATCCAAGCTTCCCCCGGGTGTCCGCTTTGTCGAAAGCGGCGACGCCAAAGTTCAAGCCGAAATGATCCAGAGCTTCATCAACGCGATGATCCTCGGTCTCATGCTCGTGCTGATGGTGTTGATCCTGCTCTTCAAGGACGTGATCCAGCCGTTCACGATCCTTTTCTCATTGCCGCTTGCCATTGGCGGCGTGGCCGCCGGATTGATCCTCACCAACAACGCGCTCTCCATGCCCGTTCTGATTGGGATTTTGATGCTAATGGGCATCGTGACGAAAAACGCCATCCTGCTCATCGACTTCGCGATCGAAATGCGCAATCAGGGCATGCACAGGCTTCAAGCCATGGTGGAAGCGGGCCGCAAGCGCGCGCGCCCCATCGTAATGACCTCCATCGCAATGTCCGCGGGCATGTTGCCTTCCGCGCTTGGTGTCGGCGAAGGCGGATCGTTCCGCGCACCCATGGCAATCGCGGTGATTGGCGGCATTATCGTCTCAACCGTACTCAGCCTCGTCGTCGTACCATCCTTCTTCCTGATCATGGACGACGTTTCACGCGGTTTGGGGTGGATGTTCGGACGCTTCGTCGGCAAACGGGATGAAGACGACACCCAGTTGAGCAACGAAGAGCTACACGAAACAGTCGTGCACACGGCTCATTCGATAGATGCACTCGAAGAGCGGATCAGCAAGCTGGAAGGAAAGCGGAAGAAAGATTCGAGCAACGTTGTGAATCTCAACTCGCTGGCAGCTGAATAGCAATTACAAAATCTGAGAAAGAGCTAGGGGAACCCCGGCTCTTTTTACATTCTGCGTTTTGATTTCGATCAAACGCCCCTATCCTTCCTCGCGTTATGACTACCACATGGGCAGTGGTCTGAAGACCAAAGATGTTCGCGGCGCGGAGGCCAAGGTGGTGAACAAGATCCTGAAATTGAATAGTCGCGACAGGGAGATTTTGGCGAATTCCTCCCTGTTCCAGAATATGAGCCAGGCAGCCTTTTCGAAGGTTGTCGAAAACGTGGCAGTTTCGTCATACGAGGCGAAAGACCTGATATTCAAGGAAGGCGACGCGCCGGAGTATTTTTATACGGTCCTGACCGGTTTCGTGCGCGCATACCGGCTGAACCGTGAAGGCCGAGAGGCGGATATCGCCGTTTACGGTCCGGGCGACACTTTTGCCGAAACGGGAATATTCAGCACCGAAGCCCACGGTTTCAACGCTCAGGCAGCAGAAGCAGCAAACTTGGCGCGCTTTGAAACAGCAAGCCTTCGAAATCTGGTCTCGGCGAACCCGGAAGTCGCTATGGCAATGATGGCGACACTTTCGTGCAACCTGAAAAATGCACTCGAATGCGTTGCCGACGACCGACTGCATACTGCACCCCAGCGGGTTGCAAACTTCATCTTGAAGAATTGCCCCGAAAGTGCGGAGTCAGCCCGCTTTCGCCTGCCATTCCAAAAGAGCCTTCTTGCCGGGAAGCTCGGCCTTGCCCCTGAAGCGCTCTCCCGTGCATTTTCCTCGTTGAAATCTGCCGGTGTATCGGTGCGGGGACGCATGATTGAAATCAGCGACATCAGCGCACTCAGGCGTTTTTGAATAAATCCCGCCTGAGGCGGCTACAATTGATGCGGCAAAAAGGGCGGCCTATTGGGAGATCACAGGCCGCCCTGATTTTTTAGAAACTCGACAATATAATCGGCCCCCTCTGCCTTCTTCATATTGGTGAAGACGAAGGGTTTGGCCGCGCGCTGTGCACGCGCATCACGCTCCATCACATCAAGATCAACCTCGACATAGGGCGCCAGATCGGCCTTGTTGATGACCAGCAGGTCAGAGCGCGTAATGCCGGGTCCACCCTTGCGGGGGATCTCCTCACCCTGACACACTGAAATGACATAGATCGTCAGATCCGCAAGATCGGGAGAAAAGGTAGCGGCAAGATTGTCGCCACCAGACTCGATGAAGACAACGTCAAGACCGGGAAACTTTACATTCAGATCAGCAATCGCCTGCAGATTGATCGATGCATCCTCACGGATGGCGGTGTGCGGGCATCCGCCGGTTTCGACCCCCGCAATGCGTTCAGAAGGCAAAGCCTGCATCCGCACCAACGCCTCGGCATCCTCCTTGGTGTAAATGTCATTTGTAACAACGGCGACGGAGTAATCCTCCTTGAGCGCCTTGCACAGCGCTGCAGTCAGCGCGGTTTTCCCAGATCCCACCGGGCCGCCAATACCAACACGTAAAGGCCCATTTGCCGATGCCATTTCCTACTCCGTTGTTTCGTGACTGTTTTTCAAGACCGGAAAAGTCGTGTCGCTTGCGTTTCATGCCGCATGGAGGCCATGTCGGCAGTAATCGCGGCGCTGCCGAGATCATCCAGTTCGGCAGCGCTAGCCATCCCCGCAACATCCAGCACATGCGTCTCCAACCCTGCGAGCAATTCCACCCCTTGTTGCTGGCCAATCACCCCACACCGGATAGCCGCTGAAACAAGCTGGCTCACCCCCGAATGCAGAAACGCCGATAGCGCCGCCATGAGACCCACACGGTGAGCGCCTGCAACAGCACCCGCAGCAACGGGATAGGCCGCCCGGCCTTCCATCCATTCAATAATTTCGCAGGGCCATGCCGCCGCCGCGGAAAGGAAGGCGCTCCCGAGAGAGCGCGTTTCCAAATGACGCTCAGAAGATCCGGCCAGCGCCTCTGCCAACGTGTTCAGTGATCGCAGGGCTTCCGCATCGCCCGCGCGATAGCTCAGCGAAAAGAAAACCGCATCCGTTTTCAGCGGGCCGTTCAAAAGCAAAGTTACCAGCCACGCTTGTAGCGACGCACGATCATAAATCTGTCCATCGTCAACCGCCCTCTCAAGCCCACCGGAATAGGCAAACGCCCCTACCGGAAATGCAGGTGAAAGCCACGTCATCAGCCGCACAAGTGCAGCCGGATCGGTCGGTTCAATCGTGGTGATGATGCCCATGCTGATGCGAATGCCCATTGGAATGATTGTGTGAGTGATACGCTCCGCGAACCGGCTGGAAGCGCTCAACAACATCGCAAACAGATGCGCCAAGCCTCTCCAGCATGTCACGAATGACATGGTCACGCAGAATGAGGATACGGTTTTCCTCTACCTGCGCAGGAAGGTGGCGGTTACCCAGGTGCCAGGCGAGTTCAATCAGGTGAAGCTGGTCGCGTGCGACCACCTCCATCAAAGGCTCCTCGCTTGCGGCAATGAGAATATGCATACCATTGTCCAGCGCCAGAACGTCGCCGTCGGCCAACATAACCGGCTCCTTGAGATCCAACATAACCATGCCGCCATCTTCCAGATGCAAAAGCTTGCGCCGCAAATGCCGCTCATCATGCGCCAGCGTAACCCGCCCGAAAAGCGCACCGGGCGGGTCTCCAGAATTCAACACGGATGTCGCGTAAATCATGCCTTCCCCGATATTCACAATGGAACCGAGCAAACACGGCGCACTGCGGAAAAGCAAGTTGTTTCAAGGGCGGCATATACGCAATTTGACGTACGTGCCGGGCGAACTAGATGACATCTACTTTGGCGGCCTCAATAATCTCGATCGTGCGATCAGCCACCATATCCTTCGTTGCCTCACGATAGGTCACCATGTGCGGAGCAGAGAAATGCGCTTTCAAAGCGTCCCGGCTTTCCCACTTTTCCACGAACACAACAGTATCCGCCTCACCCTCACGACGATGAAGATGGTAAGAAATATTACCGTCTTCCATCCGGGTGCCAGCTATGCAGGGCGCGGAAGCGGCAACGAATGCATCCACTGTGCCTGGTTTCAGTTTTACCGTTGCAACCACATAGATCATATCAACCCTCTTCCAGCTCGACCGAGCTGAGATTAGATAGCCACTTCTCCGCAAAGTTCAATGAATATGCGGCAGCCTATCCTTTGGAGATCGCCATTGAACCGGCGGCGAAAATCAACCCACCACCCACCAATCGGTTCAGATTGACGAATATCCGGCTCGACTTAATAAAGCGACCAAGGACCGCTCCAGCAGCCACATAGAGAAATACCGCAGCAATCTCCATAGCCAGAAAGGCCACCCCCATGAGCAAAAGAAGTTGCCAGGCGGGAGCAGACGCTGTGATGAATTGCGGGAAGAAGGCTGTAAAAACAGCAATTGCCTTCGGATTGGCAATTGCAATGCTGAAATCACGACGCATCAATGCAAGAACGGTATCATCCTTTGATTTCGCCTCAGCCAACGATCTGGCGTTCCAAAGAATTTTCAGCCCCACATAAAACAGGTAGACCGCACCCGCTATCTTGATGAAATAAAGAGCCTGCGTGGAGGCCGCAAGCACCGTTCCAAGTCCGATAACGGTCAGCACGATAAGGAATGCAAAGGCCGGCATTCGGCCCATTCCGCCCAGGAAGGCGCGTCCTAGCCCCAACCGCGCGCCATTCGAAAATGCCAGCATATTGTTCGGCCCGGGGGCTATATTCAGGAGAAAACAAGCAGGAAGAAAAAGCGCCCAGGCAATCATATGCGTTATCCAAAAAACACGACTATCGGCGACGACTATACCATGGAGGAACATGCGCTGAAAGCTGAAATAAATCGAACTCGCTTCGCCAGCATGTTAGGCGGCATCAGCAAAAAAGCTCCCGCCAACTGCGGGAGCCTTCGATTGTGTGAACTCAAAAATCAGGCAGCCTGCTTTGCGCCCAGCTTTTCAAGAATATTTTGCGGTGAGGAAATGCCGTAGGGGTCGGTTTCGCAATTATCAGAGAAACCTTCTTCCTCAAACCATTGCTCGACAACGCCATCATTGATAACGGCGGCATAACGCCAGGAGCGCATACCGAAACCCAAATTGTCCTTGGCGACCAGCATGCCCATCTTGCGGGTAAACTCGCCGGAACCGTCGGGTATAAGCTTCACGTTTTCCAGATTCTGGCTCTTGCCCCAAGCATTCATGACAAACGCATCGTTGACTGAAATGCAATAGATGTCTTCCACGCCCTGCGCTTTGAATTCGGGGTAGAGTTTTTCAAAATCAGGAAGCTGGTAGGTGGAACAAGTCGGGGTAAAGGCTCCAGGCAATGAGAAAAGAACAACCTTCTTGCCTTTGAAATAATCGTCCGAAGTTACATCCTGCCAACGGTAGGGGTTGGGACCTTCAATCGCTTCATCGCGAACACGCGTGCGAAATGTAACGTCGGGGACCTTTTTGCCAAGCATCTGAATTCTCCTTTTGATAGGTCAAGCCTTGGGAGGACAAATTGACCTTTTAACATGTTGTGCGATGCAGCAATGCCACTAGCATTCGCGCTCATCGACAACCAGCCCAAAACCGCTATTCCTCAAGAAAAAAACATGAGAAATCTGTCTGGGATTGCATTCATCTTTTTGGATCAAACAAAAATGCCAGTATGGCGCGCGGTTTGAAATTCAGTTTCGTGAAACTGCTACAAACCTGATGCAAAAACTGCCCGTCAGCTATCCGTCTCCGGCAAAATCCCCGGGTGTCTAAAACAGGAAATATCGCTGCGCCATCGGAAGTTCCTTTGCCGGTTCACAAGTCAGCAACTCACCATTGGCCCGAACTTCATAAGTTTCCGGATCCACCTCGATTTGTGGCATCAGCGCATTGTGAACCATTGACGCCTTGCCAATTCCTCCGCGTGTATTTTTCACCGCAACCAACTGCTTGGCGACACCCAGCCTCTGCTGCAACCCGTCATCAAGGGCCGCTTGGGAAACAAACGTAACGGAAGAATTCGTGCGCGCCTTTCCAAAGGCCCCGAACATGTGGCGATAGTGAACCGGCTGTGGGGTTGGGATCGAAGCGTTCGGATCCCCCATCGGCGCAGCCGCAATCGATCCGCCGAGCAGAACCATGTCCGGCTTCACCCCGAAAAAGGCAGGAGACCACATGACAATGTCCGCGCGCTTGCCCACTTCCACCGAGCCAATCTCGTGTGAAATACCGTGAGCAATCGCCGGGTTGATTGTATATTTTGCGATATAGCGTTTGACGCGGAAATTGTCGTTGTCGCCCGTCTCCTCCGGCAACCGTCCACGCTGCTTTTTCATCTTGTCCGCCGTCTGCCAGGTGC